>QHXW01000070.1 GCA_003223115.1 Acidobacteriota bacterium | reverse complement strand
ATCCCTGCACGCGCTCGGGCACCCTCTGGTTATCCGAAAAATTGAAATAGACAAAGCGGAAATGGGCCATCCGCTCGAAGACATGATTCTGCTCGCGCCAGTCGAAATAGTTCGCTGTGGAAGGATTGATGAAGTCTTCTCCCTGCTGGCGATTCACCTCCCGGAGAAGGACAAGCCGATCCGGATTTTCCCAGGGAATCGGCCGCAGCAGGACGGCGTTCACCACGCTGAACATGGTGGTGTTCACAGCGATGCTAAACCGAGCGTCAGGACAGCCAGCAAGGTGAAGCCAGGATTCCGAGCTGCCATGTGAAGGGCGTAGCGAAGGTTCTGCAACAGCATATGTTGCTCTCACTGCGCTAATGACTCACAGCGCGATGCTTATGATACTCGGACGGTTTCTTGTCGAACTTCCGCTCATCTGCTCGATCCCAACTGCCTCGCGTCGACTGGTGCAAACCAGTGGGCCGGGCGTTCTACAGTCTGCAGCCGAGTTTACGTTCGGCGCCACGCTGGCCGCGAGGGGTGTCTCCTGAACCAGACTTCCGGACAACAACCGGGAAACAAGCACCGGATGGATTACTAGTTACTAGTAACCCTCCTTTAACCATTCAATCAGCACCCGCGCATCGAACCTCTTCGCCGGCTCGTACCGTAACCAGTCGCTTCCCATCAACCGCTGGAACCGCGAGCGAAGCGCCTCCTCATCGTGGTCTCCGGTGTCGCGCGCCTGACAAAACAGTACCTTGCGCGGCGCGATTAATGAAATCACGTCTGGCACGTCGGCGGTTTCGAGTGCCGATGGAATGACCGAACCCAGATCGATTTCGTAACTCTCACTCTTGACTCGTCCCATACGCTCGGCAGAATTCCACAAACGTGGCATATCCTCCCATACTGTCGCCCGCATTTGTGAGACAAAGCTATGGAAGTATCCTGCCACTGCAACACGGTGGATACGCGCGTCAGCCGCGGCCGCCAGAAGTGCGGGCAACCCGTCATCACCCAGGCCGACCACGGTCACATCGCCTGGTGACAGTTCCTTGCGTAGACTCACGTAATCCAAGGTCCGCGTCAGGTCGAACGCACGCCGGCCCGCCAGTGGCCGGCCGAACAAAACCTGATTGGCGATCAGGCGAAAGTTAGTGTCCAATCCGGGTTTGATGCGCCCCAGTGTTTCCCCTCTCCCGCGCAGATCGACTGCGAGGACGGCATACCCAGCTTGGAGCAATGACTCTGTCAGGTCGGACTCCGCCACCGCCTGCTTGCCACGATCATCAACGATGATGACTGCCGGCGCCGGCGACGCCCGTCGAGCGGGCAACCAGAGCAAGCCCGGAATGTACTCCCCGTCCTCGCTGACGAACGAGACTTTTTCGAGGGCGCCGCCAGGAACTTCAGTTTTCCCATAGGTATCCGGCGCGAGGTAGTGGGGACGCTCCTCGGGAGCCGTAGTCAGATCGCGCACCCACGCGCGGACCTCATCCGAACGGTTTGGCGGCAGCTTCGCAACAGCCTCCATAGCGTTCTTGCGCGCCAATTCCACGACGGAGGGCGACCGAGGCGCGCTCAAACCCTCGGGGTGGCAAAGCAGCCGAGGATCCTGCTCGCCCAATGGTTGCACGTCACCCTCGGAAATGGGATCGCCGTTTCCTTGTCCGAGCAGATGGCGCGCCATCCAGCCGTACATCCTTTCGCGGTAGGGCCGCGAGTAGGCGTGCGGTTGACCGGGCACTTCATCGAACCGCACGCGCTCTGGCTGTCCGAGCAGAGCATAGAGCGTTTTCGTGTTGTGGCCAGCGCGTCTCGCACCGCTGATGGGGAATAGGTCGTCGTTTTCACCCTGCAACATCATCAGCGCTCGCGGCGTAATCAGACCCGCAATCTCGAACCACTCCATGGCACGGAACAACCCTGGAAGCTGCGTGCAGGTGCAGTGCGTGCCCGCGTATTTAAGCCAGTTATTGAATTCAAAAGTGTATCCGACGATAACGGCCGCGCGCACCCTTTCATCGAGGGCCGCGGTGAACAACGTATTTAGACCGCCGCCGGAGTTGCCCGTAACACCGATCCGACCTGAGTCCACGTCGGGGAGTGTGAGCAGGTAGTCGATAGCACGCATGCTGTCCCACACCATCCAGCCCGCGATGGTTTCGCCCAGCGGCAGCAGAGCGTAGCCCGCTTCATGATGAATGTTACCCGAAATCATGCGCTCGCCGTGCCCGATTGCATCGTAGACCAGAACGATGAAACCCATCTTGGCCAGTTTGATACAGCGCGCCTGGATGTCGGCGGTCCTCTTACCCGCGAGTAAGTAATGGCCGATGGGACAAAGAACAGCCGGCCGTTTTCTTTGTGAGGGCGCCTTCGGTCGGTACAAGTTGGACGTAACGGAAAACCCCGGCCGGCTTTCAAAGATCACATTCTCGATGACGTAATCGCCCATGTCGTGCGTTGCCTTAATGTGCGCGTTGAGTGGTGTACGCTCCGGCAGCTTTTCGAGGCCGATAGCTTTCCGGAATGCGAGCTCCACTTCCGGCCGGCGCTTTTCCCAGCCTTCGGCGTCTCGGGGAGGCTTCCAACGCAAGACATATTCGGCGGCATCACCAAGCGATTTGACCACCGCCGGCGAGTTCGGCAAGACACTAGAGATGTCCAGCGCTTCCCCGTTCGGCGCTACGCTCCAGCGTACGTCCTGCTGGGCGGGCTGAGAGAACACACAGGGCGTGAGCAAGGCAAGCGTTGCTGTGATAAGGAGTCCGCCCGAGATTATCGTCATTCCGATTTCATTCTAAACGACAGGCTGCGTCGGGATTCCGGCGAGACCCGAAAGATTCCCGGTGCCAACATCCTGGTCGCGCCGGACGCACCGAGACAGCGGCAGGCCGCGCTATTCGGCGAATGCCGGACACGAGCTGATGGGACGTGCAAGATCCTAGGGATCACTCCTGGCAAGTATCAAATTATGCATTTCCGGCCGGCGCGGAGATCGATCACTTTCGAGGAGTTTGCCGGCTTTTACGAAAAGCGTCACTTCTGCCCAAACCGCGATTGTCACTCGATCAGCGATCGGAATGGGACGTATGGCCGCGCCCGCGAAGTAGAGGCCTTACCCGACTTTGGTCTTGCGCGCGCGCTTCTTGGGCGCTTCTTCCGACACCGCTTCGGCCTCTTCAGCGTCCCCGCGATGCGCGCAGCGTTGAGCATTTCCTCCGAGCGCTTTTGAGCCGAATCTCGCATACGCGCTCCCTTTAGGCTTTCAACCGCAAGGCAATAGCGGTACTATTTCAGCGGCCCCAGTCGCGCCGCGTGTCTGCCTTGCCCTCAAGGCCCAAGGATTGCAGAGCACGTGCCTTTTGGGGGCTGGGGCTGCTTTCTTCAGACGCTTTCGCTTCGAACTTTCCCTAACGGTTTGACTGGCCGTTTCATGATGTAGGTGCCGCGCAGCAGAGATACAAACAAACAGAAATCATTTAGATCAGTGGCCGCTTCCCGCGATGGCTCCAGTGTCATCATTCTTAAGACCAAGCCATCAAAACCGATTCGCGTAAGGTAAGGTCTCACGCATACGCCTCGAAAACACTTGCGTTCATCAAAACATCACTTTGAGCGCCAGCTGGATGGTGCGCGGACTGGGGCCGTTTGTAGACGTGATTTGAGAAGAGCCTGGCTGGGACGGCGTAAAGCCTGGATATTGGTTAAGATTGACGTGATTTGGGATGTTGTAGGCCTCACCCCGGAGCTGAGCTTGGAAGTGCTCGTGGATAGTAAACGTCTTGTTCAGGCTCACATCTAGCAGCCAGTAGCCCGGGCCACGCAGGCTTGCGAAACGGCTCGACAGCGTCCGAATGTTGTTCGATTGGGGCTGATCGTTAATGTTGGTGTCGAACGCTGCATAGTTGAACCACTCTTGCCAGCTTCGTGTGTTCGGATTTGCAGCCTCGGCAATACTATGGCCTGGCAACAGAACGGAGTTGTCTATGAACGCTGGCGGTCCTCCCTGTGCCCTGAACATCGAAGCGATTCGCCACCCTCCCAGCACGTGATCGGTAACCCCGTGCCAGGAGCCGCCAAATCTCCGACCCTTTCCGAATGGAAGTTCGTAGACGCCGTTTACATTGAAAGTGTGACCAGGGTCAAATTCGCTGATGACATGTTCAGGCTTGGTATCGCTTGGGTTCAAATAACCGGTAGCATCCATTGCCTTGGACCAAGTGAGACCGCCGGAGATGGTCAAACCATTCGAGTAGCGCCGTTCGAAACTTACCTGCAAGGAGTGGTACCACGAACTACCCGCGGTCACGGTGGCGGTGACGCCGTCAACCGGGAACTGCGGATATGCGACCAGCAATTGCTGCCGTGCAACGGTCGAGCCGTTGAGACCGGTCCCGGGTAAAAGACCAGCGAACGGGTTGGGCGTCTGGGCGCTGAGGAAATCGAGATTTGCCTGGTCTCGCAGCGGCGAAGTGGAGAGATACTGCCGCGGAATGAAGTTGAGATTTTGCGAAATGGGCAGCGCCACGCCCCGGTTGCCTACGTATGCGGCATCCAGCACGAACTTGCCAGGTAATTCCCGCTGAAAGCCGAATGACCAGTTTTGGTTATAGGGAGTGCGCGGAATGAGGTAAGGAATCGTGATGCTCAGGCCCAAATCCTGGTTGGCGCCGAGGCTGCCGCCGACCGGCGGCAGCAGACCTGTAGGAAACGGGTTTACCAGCGAGGACAAGTAGGTTTGGCCAAGATCCAAGGACCCCACCAAAGAAGTCGTTCGGCTGAAGCCGGTCTGGTTCACCAAAGAGCGGCCAATACCCAGATTATCGAAGAAAATGCCGTAGCCGGATCGAAGCACCGTCTTATTACCAAGGCGGTAGGCCAGCCCGAAGCGTGGCATGACATTGAGATTATTCCTCGCCCAGAGTTGGCGGTGGCTAGAGCTGAGGAACATGTAACCGCCTTGGACTTTGAACTGATTAACCGGAATTTCCGGGATAGGCTGGGCAGCATACGCCGCCAGAGCCTGCGGAGCCATTGTCAGCGCGGCCTCCGCATCGAAACCGCCAACCATCCGGTTGTAGCGCTCTGTCTCCGGGTTCTCCAGTTCGTAGCGCAGCCCGATGTTCAGCGTCAGCTTGGAACTGACTTTCCAATCGTCGTGGAGGAAGAAACCCCACCAGGTGTTTGAAACGGAATAGCCATTCACGACAGCCATCGAGCCGGACTGAGGCAAGCCAAGCAGCAAAGAGGCGATCGCTCCGCCCAGCGGTGGGCTGGTGGCGGTATCCGACGCGGTAATCCATGAGTTGCCGAACCCGATTTGAGGCGAAACGGCCGTCGGTGCATTACGGTTATTCAGGAGATAGTCGCGGAACTCGCCCCCGAAACGAATGCTGTGCCTGGTCTTTTGCCAGGACAGAGTGCCCGAGAGCGATCTTATGTCATTGTTATTGAAATTGTACGAACCGCCGCCGAGGCCGTCGTAGCCAGAGGCGGTGATTGTAGGAAAGCTCTGCAGGTTTTTCGGGATGAGATTTGCCAGGACGTCGGAAAATCCTAATCCCTTATAATCGACCTTCCCAGTGCTGCGCATCAGGGCCGCTTGCGGTGAGCGCGTTATGCCCAGCCGCGTGTTGAGAACCAGATTCGGTGAGAGTACGTTGACATCATCAAGGGCGAGTAGCCGGTTACGCCGTATGTTATACGAGCCGTTGGCTATGTTACCCCAGAGGTTGCGAGCATCTTCCAGCCAATAATCCCAGCTGATCCGCCCAAAGAGCCGGTGCTTCTCCGAGATATTCTGATCTATCCGGAGGGCGTAAGTGCGATAGTGAGTCGACTGCAGAGGTGTCGGCGAGATATAGTTATTCCGGCCGTTCGTTGTGGAAGCTGGCCGATTCGGAGTCGACCAATATTTGAACAGGGATTGCACGGCAGCGACAGACGGACTAGCGGCGATCAAGCTCGTCGGCATGACATTCCCCGGAAACGGGTTGCGGACGACATGCCCGGAGCC
>QHXW01000069.1 GCA_003223115.1 Acidobacteriota bacterium | reverse complement strand
CGACCATCTCGATTCCGTCCATACAGGAGCGCGGGGGCGACTTCACCGATTGGCCCGCTCCAATTTACGACCCACTCACCACACGGTCGAACCCGAACTTCGATCCAGCAGCCAAAGAGAGCCAGGCCAACCCGAAGTACCTGCGTGATCAGTTCAAGGGATGCGATGGCCAGCATCCAAATGTGATCTGTTCAAACCGCATCACGCCACTGGCTAACGGATGGCTTAAATATCTGCCCAATCCAACCGCGCCCGGCCCCACGAACAACTACTTGGTTCCGACGCCGGTGCCGGACACCATTCTCGCCGGCGCCAATCATTACTTGATTAAGGGCGACCAATATTTCGGAGACAGGGACCACGTTGCGGTGACCATCTGGCGGCAAAAGAATCCGGCTAAGTTTTTCTCCGTGCTGCCGATTCAACTTGCTAGCGAAACCTTTTCAGATCCGCAGGACTCCTGGGTAAACCGCTTGAATTACGATCACACGTTCAGCCCCACGTTGCTGAATCACTTCGCAACCGGGTATCTGAATCGGAACGAAGGTTACGGATCTGTGGACTACAAGAACGCCGGCGATGTCCCCCAGATTGCGGGTGTGCCGAATCATGAGTATCCGCCGCAGATCAATTTCGGAAATGGTTATCAGGGATACGGCAGCTCAACCGGTTTAAATAACGAAGATGTGACCACTCGTCCTTCCTATGTGACCAATGACATCGTGACCTGGGTGAGAGGGCGGCACACTATCAAAATCGGCGGAGAGTTCCGGGCTTTGGGGCAGAATATCCACAACGGCGGAAACGGGTCGGGCACTTTCTCTTTCGACCCATCCCAGACCGGTCTGCCGACCGTTTCCGGCAGCGGGAACGCCATGGCCAGTTTTCTGCTTGGCGCGGTCAACAACGCCAGCATCAACCTCATCACGCAGCACGCAATTTATGTCCGTCAGAAGGCCTTTATCTGGCATGTGGGCGACACCTGGAAGGTCACTCCTAAACTCAGCCTCAATTACGGGATTCGCTGGGACAAGTTTACACCTAGCAGGGAAAAGTACGACAACATGACCTTCTTCGATTTTGGCGCCAACCCGGGCGCGGGCGACCGCCCTGGCCGGCTGGCCTTCGCCGGCAATAAATGGGGCAATGCGAGCGCTGGGTCGCACTATCCGGAAAAAGACTGGAGCGCCGGTTATGCTCCACGCATCGGAATTGCCTATGCCTTCAACGATAAGACAGTCGTCCGTACGGGATACGGCCTCTTCTACACTCAGGCCTTTTATCCGGGTTGGGGTGGTGGAATCGATCAAACCGGCATCAACAACCAGGGCGCGTCGGTGGGCACCACAGGCTTGGGTGGTCTTGACCCGGCGTTCTACCTGGACCAGGGATTCCCCACCAGCCGCGTAAAAATTCCGCCGTTCGTCGATCCGAGTTTCTCGAACGGCCAGAGCCTCAATTACCGCCCGAAGGATGGCAATCGCCTCTCGTATTCCCAGCAGTGGAACTTCACCTTGGAGCGCCAGGTATTGGGGAACACGATGGTGAGCGCGGCTTACGTGGGCAGCAAAGGAACGCGGCTGCCTTCGCAACTTTCGCCGTTGAACGTGCTCAACCCCAGCCTTTTGAGCAGGGGATCCCAATTAACGGACCAGTTCAGCTCGACCGACACCGTGGTGGATGGAGTGCCGGCCCCATATGCTGGCTGGGCTGACCAAATGCTCGCCGCCAACAATTGCCAGCCCACAGTAGCTCAGGCATTGTTGCCCTTTCCGCAGTACTGCTCTTCGCTCACGGGCGTGAACGAAAACCTTGGGAACTCCATCTATCACTCATTCCAGTTCAAAGTGGAGAAACGTTATTCCCATGGTTTATACACCCTGCTTGCCTTCACGCACTCGAAGCTGCTGACCAGCATTGGAGGAAATACCCAGGCTGCGGCAACCACGTGGAGCTCAGTGACGGGCGGCGTCATTTCGCCTTTCGAATGGAAGCGCAATAAGGCTCTGGCTCCCGACGATGTTCCCAACGTGTTCTCGCTGGCACTGGTCTACGAGTTTCCGATCGGCAAGGGGAAAAAGTTCCTTAACAACGTCCCGGTAGTCAGCCACATTCTGGGCGGTTGGGAAGCCACGTCGACCATGAAATATTCGTCCGGCACTCCCTTCTGGTTCCGTTCGGGGACTTGCAACGTACCGGGACAATTCCGCGTGGCGTGCATTCCGGCTGTTTTGCCCGGCCAGAATCCGTTTTCCACAAGCTTAGGCAGCTACGATCCATCCACGCCGCTATTTAACCCCAGTGCTTTCGAGAGTGCGGGTTCGTTCACGTCCAACTATTACGGCGTGGGGCCCCGCATCAGCGATTTCCGCGGCTTCCCATTTAAGAATGTGGATATCGGGATTTCAAAGAAGACCAAGGTTGGAGAGCGGCTGACGTTCACCATCCGTGCGGAGGCATTCAACGCCTTGAATAATCACAACCTCGCATGTACGGATGTGGGCGGCTGCTCCGCTTTCAATACCGATATCAGCAGCGTCGATTTTGGTAAGTGGAATGGCAAGGTCAGCGCGCCGAGAAACATCCAGCTTGTAGGCCGCATCGAATTCTAATACGGCAGTCACCCACCCACCAGAGGGCCACGCCGAAACCAACGGTATGGTCCTCTTTTCATCTCGTCTGGAATTTATTAGAGGACAATCCGGTACCCGGTCACCTATCAAATTAAACGAGGCCAAATCGCTCTCGGAAGCGGTCAACGACTGCGACCAGACGGTTATCCAGCATCGACACAACAAGCCTTTGCCAAATCCTGGGGCGTTCCACCATAGTAGGCCTCCGCAATACCCTCCTGTGATGCACGCGAGCGTGTCGGCATCCCCACTGAGTGAGATGGCATTGCGTATTGCGTCCTCATAGCTCGTCGACTCAAGGAACGCAGCGAGCGCCTGTGGAACGGTCCGCTGACACGTCTCATCGAATTCATACGTCGGGCGAATTTGCTCCAGTCGCGCGCTCAAGTCGTATCCGAACTGGGACTCGATGGCACGTCTTATCTCGTCCTTGTCCTGAGTCTTGCGTGCGAGGTAGATTGCGGCAGCAGTCGCCTGTGCACTCGAATGCCCTCAGGATGGTTGGGAGTTACCTCGGCGCTGCGCTTGGACCACGCGAGCACGTCCTCCATGGTCTCGAATGCGAACCCGATTGGGCTCACTCGCATCGCGGCGCCATTCCCAAAACTGTTGTAGGGTTCGCGAAGCCGCGCACTAGCCCAGCGGTAATACATGCCTCCGTACCCGCGTCCGGGGTAGGCGTCGGTATATGTGTGTAGTAAGTCGACCAGATCCTTTCCGGTGAGAATCCACTCGGCAACGGCAACGGTGAGAGCCGAGTCGTCGGTAAAAGTCGATCGCGGGTCAAAGAGGGGGAAGTCCTTTGTCCCTGCACCTTCATGGACCGAACCGATAACATCTCCGGTGATTGCACGCAGTATCGAGAAACTATGTAACCGGAGCGCGGAATGTTAAGCTCTGCATGGAAGTGACTGGACACCATCGTGGTGAAATAATCCCGTTATGCCGTATAGAACTCTTGTCCTTCCGGTCGTGTTCATATTGTTCAGTTGCTTGGATCAAGCGCAGGAGCCCACCAAGTCCTCAGAACCCTACTGGGACAGCGTGTACTCTCAGAACCGCGCCATTTTTTCGCAGCAGCCAACCGAGTTGCTGAAGTATGCGATCAAGGATCGAGCGCCGGGAAAAGCGTTGGACATAGGCATGGGCCAAGGACGGAACACCATCTTTCTCGCCCAACAGGGTTGGGATGTCACGGGCTTTGACCCGTCAGTCGAGGGTGTTCGGCAGGCCCAGGCGGCGGCCTGGAAACTGAAGCTGCACCTGAATGCGTCGGTGGCACGCGAAGAGGATTTCGACTTAGGCCGCGAGAAATGGGATCTGATCGTGATGACGTACGTGCGCCGCCTCACGGGCGAGGACGCCAACCGCTTCCAGCAGGCCCTGAAGCCCATGGGAATTCTGGTCTATGAGAACAACAACGTTGGCGAGCGCAATGAGTTGCTGCGGGCCTTCTGCCGATTTCGCATCCTTCGCTTCGAAGATGTCGACGCGCATACGGATTGGCATCCGGCCAAGAAACAACCGGTAGAGCGACTGATCTGCGAAAGACCATAGCATGGGTGTTCGCCGGCGGATAAGCTGAAGACAGGTCTACTGACATCGATGTCTGCCTTCAAAATGCCAACACGGTTGGGTTTATGGTTAAAGAAATTGCTGATCGGCGGTTTGCTAATAATAATAATAGCTTTCGCCACTTTGTTGGCTTACGTTTACAAGGAGATATCGTACTCAACATCCATGCCAACGTCACCGCCGCCAGAGACTGGGAGACGGAAGCCACTCAAATGTCAGCGTTATCGTATACGTAACTGAAGCAGAGTGCCGCAGGTCACATCTGATCGACCATTTATTTTTCGCCTCGTCGGTGTTTGGTGTGGCGTCACAGCGGGACCTGAATTACAAATACAACGTCTTTCCGCCTAGTTAGTTAGGTTTCCCCGGAACGCCGCCGCTATTATTGGCGCAGCGCCATGAATCTTCGCGGCCTGGCGGGCTGGAACATGACTCGCCAGTAGTGCGAACCAAACAATCACGTATGAATGGCGGAATACAGGGCATCCTTTTGCTGTCAGAATGAAAACATGCCGACCGTCAGGCGAGCGCTCTTCATTGCCACTTTTGCAGCGGCGATCGCTTCGGCCCAACAAGGAATGAGTGCCGTCCGGCCGGTCCGCTCAAGCGCGAATCCGACGCCCACAGTGCGGTGCGACGACGTGACGAAACTAGACTTTAGAAACCTGATTGTTCGTACAGTACAGCGCAACGCAGATTCGCCTTCCACAACGGAATCGCCGTGAACTACGATAGCCCGCCGGACCAAGGCGCGAAGCCTTCTCAGCCAGACTGGAAAGCCGAAATTGTGAAGGACACCGTCATACAGCCTGCGCCAGATGTGGTCGTGCGGTTCCTCCTTATCCGCGACTCGCATGAGACGAGTAGCGGCTGGCGCTATTATATTATGCAACTGGCCTCCGCTGCTCAGGAGGAAAGCTGCAGGAAGTCTTCCGCCGTGACGGGTTATCATTGCGCGTTGATCGCCTTGACTCGACTTCGATCGGCATTGGCTTGCGCGTCACGCCAGGACAGCCGACTAGAAAACACTGGTCTTATACCTGGGATCGTAGTACTTCCAAGTATGCGTTGTCGGCGCTGTCGTCTCTCAGGTAGGAATCGCATAGCAGTGTGCGGTCAGCCCTTATTCCTACCGTTGCGCCACATCGGGATCTACGTCGCGGCTCGGCGCGCTGGAATATAGATAGACAACAGGGCCGACGCGCTCAACAGCAGGCACACACCGGTGAACATGCGGGGGTCGCTGGGCCCACTGCATCTCTTCCAGCTTGAGGGACGCGATGAAATCGATGCCCCATGCCGCGAGTAACAGTACCAGCACGCCGCCCAGAAGAGCAAGCACCGCCGTGGCAAGAAGGGGCGGCGACAGCGCTGGGCGTGCCAAACGGCAGTGTCCGCCGTTGGCATCGGCGGTCGCGAAACTGAACAAAAGGAGGCCTGTGAGCGTGCCCCTGAGTGCTTGCGTGCCGTTCCCGCCCGCCGTATGATACCATCCCTCCATTTGGAGGAGGGTGCGAATGAAAGTTTTCCTGCTTGCTCTGCTGCTGGCCGGAAGCGCGATGGCCCAGCGTCATAAAGTCAATATCAACACTGAAACGCCCGAAGGCCAGATGCTTCAACAGATCGGCCAGGAAGGAGATGGCGCCAAGCAGTTGCCGATGTTTGAAAAGTTTCTGGAACAATACCCCAAAAGCGAAAACCTCGCCTGGGTCTACACGCAGATGGAACCCTTGTACGTCAAGGCCAACCAGCCCGATAAGGCCATCGAGATTGGCGACAAGTTGATCGCGCTCGATCCCGAGGATCTCGAAACCGCTCTGCAGACGCTCAAAGCCGCGGAGACCAAGAAAGACCCTGACCTAATAAAAAAGTGGTCCAACACCACAAGCGCTCTCGCACAGAAGCTGATCGCAACGCCCCAGCCCAAAGATGAGGACGAGGTGGAGGACTGGAAAAAGAAGATGGATTACGCCAAGCAGGTGAACACGTACTCCGAGTACGCACTCTACGCTATGGCGCTCCAGACGCCGGATCCGCGCAAGAAAGTCGAGTTGATCGACGCGCTCGAGCAGCGCAACCCGCAAAGCCAATACCTGGCCACAGTGACGCCGCTGAGATTCCAGGCGTACCGGCAGATGGGCGATTCAGAAAAGGCCACAGCGGCAGCCGAGAAGATTCTGGCGACCGACCAGTCCAATGAAGATATGCTGCTGATTGCGGCCGACAACTACCTGCAAAAAGGCAAAGACCCGGACAAGGTCGTTGCCTACTCGAACAAAATGATCCAGGTGATGAGCACCAAGCCCAAGCCGCAGGGAATTAGCGATGCCGATTGGGAGAATAAAAAGAAGACCATCACCGGCCTAGGCCATTTCATGATCGGTAAGCTGTACTTCAACGAAAAGAAATATGGGCCGGCCGATAAAGAGTTGCGCGAGGCACTGCCGCTGGTGGAAGCGAATGCGGACCTGAAGCCGGAGGTCCTGTTCTTGTTGGGTTTTTCCAATTACAAGATGGAAAACATCACGGACGCGCTGAGATTCAATCAGCAGTGCGCGGCCATCAAGAGCCGCTTCCAGGCGCAGGCCGCCAAGAACGTGCAGGTGATCAGGAGCCAATATCGCGCGGTGAAGCAGTGACCGCCCGGTGAATATTCTGGTTCCGAACCTGGGATCCACTTCGCTCAAGTACCAGATCCTGCAGATGCCGGAAGAGCTGGTGCTGGCGCGGAAGCGGATGGAGCGGGTTCAAGACTATCGCGAAGCGGTCACCCAGATCCAGACCGGCGACATCACCGTTGATGCCGTGGCCTTTAAAACGGTCCACGGCGGACCGAAATATCGCGGGACATTCATTGTGGATGCGGGCGTGATCGCTGCGCTCGAGGAATTTCTGCCTGCTGCGCCCGCGCACAATTCCATTTATCTGACGGCAATCCGAGCATTCTCCGAAAAGATGCCGGGAACACCACTGGTGGCTGCTTTCGAAACAGAGTTCCATCGAAGTCTTCCCGGACACGCTTCTGCGTACGGGGTCCCGTCCGGATGGCTCGACTCGGGTGTCGCACGCTATGGATTCCACGGAGCATCGCACCAGTACGTAGGCGAGCGCACCGCCCAGATCCTGGCGCGCCCCGTAGCCGAGCTGCGCATGGTGAGCTGTCATTTGGGCGGAAGCTCTTCCCTATGCGCAATTGACCGCGGGCAATCTGTGGACACGACCATGGGCTTTTCACCGCAATCCGGGCTCGAGAATGCCACACGGCACGGCGATCTGGATGCCTTCGCGGTGTTGTTCATGATGGAGCGGAATAAGTGGAGCGTGGACGAGACACGCCGTCAACTCTCGCAAGAAGGTGGCCTCGCCGGGCTTTCAGGAATTGCGGGCGGCGATGTGCGAGACCTCGAGGCGGCGGCGCGCGGCGGCAACAGCCGGGCAACACTGGCTCTGGCGGTGTTCGCATATCAAGTGCGGAAAACCATCGGCGCCTATGCCGTGGCAATGCGTGGACTGGAGGCCGTGACCTTCACCGGAGGAATCGGCGAGAACTCGGAATCGCTGCGAGCGGCGAGCTGCGCGGGTCTGGAATTTCTGGGGCTGCATCTCGACAAGGGCCGCAATGAGCAGGAGCAGGGCGACCGCCTGGTGTCGAGCCCTGATTCCCGGGTGGCGGTGCTGACCATTACAAGCAACGAAGAGCTGATTGTCGCGCGCCGGGCGTACAGGGCGTTTACGCCAGCCCGGTAGCGGAAAGTTCACGAGGGGCTTGACAAAGATCATTACTTAGTACTAATAAATTAGTATGCGTTGTCCGAGCCTCACCCTCACCAGCGCCGAGCTCGAAATCATGAACATCGTCTGGGAGTTGGGCCGCGCCACGGTGCGCGACGTCTACGAGCGGCTGCGCACGCGCCGCAAGGTGGCGTACACCAGCGTGATGACGTTCATGAAGATCCTGGAACAGAAGGGTTATTTGAAGAAGCGTCTGGCCGACCGCGCCTATCTCTACCAGCCCGCGCGACCTCGTCGCCAGGTTGTAGCGGCGATGGTGCGCGACTTTGTGGAGCGAGTGTTTCAAGGCGCCGCCAAACCGCTGCTGGTCCACCTGGTGGAAGACCGGAGTTTGTCGCCGGAGGATCTCGAGGAGATCCGCGGTCTATTGCGGAAATCAAAATGAATTTCGAATTGTATCTCGCAAACCTCTGGGCGTATGGATTGCAAGTTGCGATCCTGACGCTCACGGCGGGCCTGCTGTGCCGATTGTTCCAGTTGAGGACGCCCAAGGTGGTGCTGACCTGCTGGCAGGCACTTCTCGCGGTGTTGCTGTTGCTGCCCGTGCTTGAGCCCTCGACACCAGCAGCCTTAACCGCATCCGGTGCGGCCGGCTTCCGCATCACATTTGGATCGTTAGCGGCGGCGCGGGCGGCGGCCGGGCGCTGGCCTGCGACGCGCATCATCATCATCGCGGTGATTATTGCCGGAATTGCCGCGCGCCTCATCTGGGTGTTGGCGGGACTCTACAAACTTCGGCTCTACCGAATGCGCGCCCGGACGCTTGCCTTGAATGACGCCGAGCTCGATGAGGCGCAATGTAAGCCGATCGCGCGCGCTGCTTTTCTCATTTCCAGTGACATCCCGGCGCCAGTCACGTTTGGCTTTCGACGCCCGGCTATTCTGTTGCCGGAGCGCTGGCTCGAACTCGACCGGGAGCAGCGGCAAGCCATCATTTGCCACGAGTTGTTCCACGTGCGACGCCATGACTGGCTGTTTCACGTGACTGAGGAACTGGTGCGCGCGGTGCTCTGGTTTCACCCGGCGGTCTGTTGGGTGCTCAGCCGCATCCGGTTGGCCCGCGAAGAGTTTGTGGACCACATAGTGGTGGCGCGCACCGGGGATCAAAAATCGTACGTGCAAGCACTGGTTGCATTCGCTGCGGCGGATTCTCTAAAGAACGCCGTTGCCCCGGCTTTCCTGCGCCAGAATCATCTAACTGAAAGGGTTTCATTGATTTTCGAGGAGGTTTCCATGTCCAGGTTGAGAATCGTAGTTTCGCTCACGGCGATGGCCGTGATCCCACTACTTTCGGGTGCCGCTGCGGTGTGGTCGTTCCCGTTCCAAACGGCCACGACATCGAGAGCGGAAGCTCTGGAAAGAACTAACTCCGCCCGATTCTTCCGGAGTGCAGTCCGTTTACAGCATCGCCATGACTCCGGACGCCCGCGCGTATGCTTACAGCTATTACCGCACCTTGTGTGACCTGCAGCTGGTGAACGGCTGGAAATAACGCAGGACACGCGTGTACCCGCGTTGTGTTCGGGCTTGCGCCTGTCTAATCCTTACTTCAATCGTCGTCGCGCCCAAGGTTCTTTCCAAAGTGGATCCCGAGTACACCAAGTCCGCCAAGGATGCCGGAACCGAGGGCACGGTGGTGGTGGATTTGGAAGTGCATCCCGACGGGCGGGCGCACAATATGCGAATCGAGAGGAGCCTCGATCCTGGCCGCCATCTCGCAGTGGCGCTTCAAGTCGGCGACCAAGAAGGGAGAGCCGGTGAAGGTGACCGCTACCATCGAAGTAGATTTCCGGTTGAATTGAAGTAAGGATTAGACAGGCGCAAGCCTGAACACAACGCGGGTACACGCGTGTCCTGCGTTATTTCCAGCCGTTCACCAGCTGCAGGTCACACAAGGTGCGGTAATAGCTGTAAGCATACGCGCGGGCGTCCGGAGTCATGGCGATGCTGTAAACGGACTGCACTCCGGAAGAATCGGGCGGAGTTAGTTCTTTCCAGAGCTTCCGCTCGCCGGTCGCGAGGTCCAGGCGCCAGATTCTGGCAGGCAGCTCGCCATATTGCGTCAGAAACAGCGCGCGGCCGTCAACGCTGATCTGAATGGCGACATCATCCGGATTGGCGCCGCGGAGCAATCGTGGTGTACCACCATCCAGCGGATAGATCGCGAGCTGCTGGTCAGCTCCTTTGGCAATCACGAATTTCCCGTCGGGCGCAATGGTGTGCCCGTTTACGGTGATGCCTTTGCTGCCAAGGGCACGTGGCATGCCGCCATCCACGGGCTGCTCATAAAGCGCCGAACCGCCGCCTTTTTCGCTGGCAGCTATCAGCACGCGCTTGCCGTCGGGCATCCAGTCCACCCATTGATACGCGGTGATAGGGCCGCTCGGCAACGTGCGCGGCTCACCCGTTCCTAGGGGCAGCATGTGCAGTTCCTGAGGCGCAGTAAACCACACCGAAAGCGCCCATTTGCCGTCGGGCGAAAGCGACATCGCCAGGCCTTCACCGATGCGCACCGCGGGTGACGGGCGCGCCGGGTCCGGGGACTCCGTTGAGCGCCTGTACACGCTATAACTTGGCGATTCAGCGAACTCGTTGAACAAAATGTTCTTGCCATCGGCGCTCAGGGAGGTCACCGCCGAGAGGTTGAGCCACGAGAGATTCCGTTCTCCGTTGCTGTTGGGCAGCGTGACACGCAATTCGCAGTGCTGTGCTTCATGAGTGATGAGCGCCTGACCCGTGCGCGAGATATCCTGCAGCATGAAGCGGCCTGCATCCCCGGCGATCACGCGTTCCCGGCCCGAGAGTGTCACGGCCATGACCTGCGCGCCGCGTGAATCCTCCTCGCTGAACCAGACCTCATTGCCATCTCGCGACCATGCGAGGCCGAGAGTGCTGCCCCATTCTCGCGTCAGTGTTTTCTTATTTCCTGCACGATCCACGACCGCTACCGAGCCCCGGTCGTCGCCATAAACGGGATGATCGAGGAAAGCCACCCGATCGCCTGTGGGCGACACGCGCAGGTGGCTGAACCATCCCGTTGTCCCGCTCAGGACGGTTCCGATCGGATATTCCAGACGTGTCTCGGCGCCATTTCGTCGAACTACCGCCAGCGTTGCGCCGTCAGGCGACCAATCGGCGTCCATCACATCGTCCAACAGAGGACGCGGTGCGCCTCCCAGCATCGTAGTGCGCGCCAGTTGCCCGCGGCTAACATTTCCCCACACGAAGCGCCGCCCCAGGCAGATGGCCATTTCGCCGATGGGCGATATGGAAAAGATATCCGCGCTGGGCAAATCGAGCGACTTCGATTCCGGGCTTTCCATGCGCGTCAGAAATAAATGCATGGGCTTACCGTCCCAGGCTGCGCCATAAACCACCGTGTGACCGTCGGTGGAAAATTGTGCCGAGCTGATGTAGCCGCGGCGGAATGTGAGCTGCTGGTAAGTGACCGGCGCCTGTTTAACGCTGAACTTTCCGCCGACGAATGCTCCGGCGGTGATGACCACCAGTGTTATGGCGGCCCCACCGAGTTGCAGCCAATTTCGGCGGCGTGGCGGCAGCGCAACCGGAGCCCGGACCTGGCTCGGAGTTCCGGATAGCGCATCCAGCGCAAAGGCCACGTCGCGGATGGAATGAAAGCGCCCGTCCGCCTGCTTCTCCAGGCAATGCTTCACGATGCGGCCAAGTCCCGCCGGAAGGGTGGGCTTGATCTGCTCGATTTCCGGAGGATCGTCGCGCAGGATAGCATGCAAGGTCTCTACCGACGATGCCGCGTGGAAGGCGCGATTGCCGGTGAGCATCTCATACAACACGCATCCAAACGCAAAAATGTCCCAGCTCGCGTTGGCTTCTGCGCCGCGCACCTGTTCCGGCGACATGTAGCCGGGCGTTCCCATAATCACGCCGGCGCCGGTCGTAAAAGCACCAGTAGCTTCGGTGTCCCGATCCACGGCAGGGCCTGCGTTTCGTTTGGTCAGCTTAGCCAGGCCGAAATCCAGAATCTTGGCTCTGCCGTCGCGCGTGACGAAGATATTTTCCGGCTTCAGATCACGATGAATGATGCCTTTCTGGTGTGCCGCAGCCAGGCCGATCGCAACCTGCAATGCGTAGTCAATGGCTTTGCGCTGCGTCATCCCCTGCGGAGTCATCAGTTCGCGCAGTGTTGCGCCTTCGAGTAGCTCGGAGACGATGTAGGGTGCGCCATTCTCGGTGCCGATATCGTAAATCGCGAGAATGTTGGGATGATCCAGCAGACCGGCGGCGCGCGCCTCCTGCTCGAAGCGCTGCAGACGATCCGGCTCTCCGGAGACGGTCTCGTGAAGGATTTTGATTGCTACGTCTCGGCCTAGGCGCGGGTCACGGGCTTTGTAGACTTCACCCATGCCGCCCGCACCGATCGGCGATAGGATTTCATAGGGACCGAGTCGCGCCCCGGCGGAGAGAGGCATCGTTACAACTTTATTGTGTCATGGATCGCACAACAAACTGCGAAAATTGTGAAGCTGCTGTTTATTTCGACGGTTCGGTCACCGGCAAAATTTGATTCGCGCTAACGTTGGTGAGCACTTGTTTGATACCGCTTGGCCAACGGATTTCGATGCGGTCCACCTGCCTGACTTTGCCCAGCCCGAAGTGAACGCCGGAATGGCTGGATGAGGCGTAGCCGGCATTCGCGGTCATGTGGTTGTACTGATTCCCGATACGGATCCGCGTGCCCATGCCGTCCCGGTTGCTGCGCGTCCCGCGAAGTTTGAGAATCAGCCAGGTGTTAGCCTCCGGACTGACGTTCTCCCAGAGTTCCGCATGCTCGCCGATGGCACTGACGACCACGTCCACTTTGCCGTCACGACTGAAGTCCGCGAAGGCGGCTCCCCGATGCACGTGGGCTGCTTGAAAATCGGCCCCGGCGTCTTTTGAAACATCGCGAAATGTCCCGTCGCCGTCATTTGCAAAAATACTGTTGGCGAGTTTGTACTTTGCGGCTTCGAAGCGTTCCACCGTATCGTTCACATGAGAATTTGCCGTGAACAGGTCTTTCCAGCCGTCATTATTGAAGTCAAACAGCCCCAGGCTCCAGCCGCTGAGCTGATGGGTCAGCGGGCCGATGCGGCTGCGATAGGTCCAGTCTCGAAATCCGTGCTTGCCCTCATTGCGAAACAGCGGAAAAGTTTCGCCGGCGAGTGCGGCAAGGACGATATCCGGCCGGCCGTCATTATCGTAGTCGCGAAAATCAGTCCCCATGCCGGAAATCGTGCGCCCGTCATCGGGAAGGGCTGCACCTATCTCCAGCGCCACCTCGGCGAATTTACCGTTTCCGAGATTGTGAAAAAGAAAATTGACCTGCTTGTCGTTGGTGACGAAAACGTCTGTCATGCCGTCGCCATCGTAATCCGCGAACGCCACACTCATTCCTTTACCAATCTTTGCCGCGATGCCCGACACGACCGACACGTCCTCGAACGTGCCGTCTCCACGATTGTGGTAAAGCGTATTTGGCAAACCCTCGAAAAATCTCGGATGGCAGTAAGCGCGAATGTTGTGAGCCGGGTCGCCGCAGAAGGGCGGGTTCTCGGGCGACCATTTCACGTAGTTGACCACAAAAAGATCCAGCAAGCCGTCGTTATCGTAGTCGAACCAGCCGCCGGCAATAGACCAGACATCGCTCTTGATGCCGGCTTTTGAGGTGACATCCTCGAACTTGCCATTGCCCAGGTTGTGGTACAGGTGGTTCGAATTCACCCCGGCGATAAACAGATCGACCTGGCCGTCGTTGTCGTAGTCCGCCGCCGAAGCTCCAATGGAATATCCAACGCCCGTGAGCCCGGCCTCCGCGGTGACGTCTTTGAATTTCATTCCGCCCAGATTTCGAAACAGGTGGTTGTGAAATTTCGGGGCGCTCTTCATCAGGGAGGGAACACTGGCGCCGTTGGTGAAGAAAATATCGTCCAGCCCGTCGCCATCGTAATCAAAAACCGCGACGCCTCCCGGCATGGTTTCGATGAGCCGTTTTTCGGGTGTGGGAGCGTTCTCGAGCACGAAGTTCAGACCTGCGGCGGAAGCGACGTTACGGAATTGGATAGGAGCCGGCGCCGCGGCACGCTTCGATAACTGCGCCAGAAGAGCGATCGACAGAAATGACAAAATCCCAAGCAGTAGAATGCGAAGCCGCAAATTATCCGCCCGGAGTCTGTCGGTGAACGGAAAGTGCCAACGTACTCAGACCAGCAGCTTTTTCACGACATTTCCTTCGACATCGGTCAACCGGAAATCGCGTCCCAGGTAATGATAGGTCAGCCGCGTATGCTCCAGACCCAGACAGTGCAATACCGTGGCCTGAAGATCGTGGACGTGAATTTTATCTTCGAGAATGCTGAACCCGAAATCATCGGTTTTTCCGACGACCTGGCCGCCCTGGATGCCGCCGCCGGCCATCCACATGCTGTAGGCCAACGGATGGTGATCGCGGCCGGCATTTTCCGGATCGCCGGCCTTGCGAATTTCCACCATGGGTGTGCGGCCGAACTCGCCACCCCAGATGACCAGCGTCGAATCGAGCAGACCTCGCTGCTTCAAGTCCTTGAGCAGCGCAGCGGTGGGCTGGTCGGTGATGTCGCAATTCTTCTTCAAATCGCGATTGAGATAAGTGTGCTGATCCCAGCTCGCATGCATCAACATCACGAAACGAACGCCTCGTTCCACCATGCGGCGCGCTAGCAGGCAGTTGGCGGCGAATGGCCGCGTGGGATCTTTGTTCACACCGTACATCTCGAGCGCTGACGCCGATTCTTTGGAGAAATCGAGCAACTCAGGCGCGGCGATCTGCATGCGGAATGCCAGCTCGTATGATGCAATGCGTGAGGCGATCTCCACGTCGCCGGTGTCCGCGTAATGCTCGCGGTTGAGTTCGCGAATAGCTCCCAGTGTGGCCTGCTGCGTTTCCCGGCTGATGCCGGGCAGGTTCGAAAGATACAGAATCGGATCTCCCGAGTTGCGGAACGGCACGCCCTGGTAAGTCGAGGGCAGAAAGCCGCACGAAAAGTTGGTTTCACCGCCGCTAGTGCCCACGCCGGAACTCATCACCACGAATCCGGGCAGGTTTTCGGATTCGCTGCCCAGCCCGTAAGTCACCCAGGCGCCCATGGTGGGCCGGCCAAACTGCGTAGTGCCGCTCATTAACAGCAGTTGGCCCGGATGATGATTGAAGGCGTCTGTGTACATGGAGCGAATCAGGCAGATATCGTCCGCACAGGTTCCCGTGTGCGGAAGGAAATCAGAGTACTCCGCGCCACATTGACCGTACGGTTTGAAGATGCGCGGGCTACCCAGTACCGCAGCGCTGGGCTTGATGAACGCGAGCTTGACTTGCTTCGTCATGGATTCGGGCAGCGGCTTGCCCTGCCACTTCTGCAACTCAGGTTTTGGATCGAACAGATCCATCTGGCTGGGCGCGCCTTCCATGAACAGGAAGATGACATTCTTCGCCTTAGGCGCGAAATGCGGAGGTTTGGGCGCCAGGGGATCTGTGCGCTTGTGCTGGTCGGCGCCCAGCATCTGCGCCAGCGCAATCATGCCCAGGCCTCCCGCACCGTTGCGTAGGAATTCTCTGCGCGCCTGAATTCGTTGGAAGGCGTCGAATGTCATGAACTACTCCCGTGTAATAAACTCATCTAGATTCATCAGCACCCGGCTCACGCCGGTCCACGCCGCCATGTCACCACGGTTCACGCCCTCCGGTGTAAACGGCGCGACAATCGCCAATGATTTGTCGTCTTTCTCAAACAAATCCTTCTGCTCTTCGTAATATTTGGTGAGATCTTCCAGCTCCCGCGTACTGGGCCTGCGACAGAGAGCGAGCTGAAACGCATAACTGAGTTTGTCCGGGAAATCTCCATGCGCTTCCCGCAGCGTCCGGACAGCCAGCCCTTGCGCAATCTCGAAGAAAACCGGGTCGTTAAGCAGATTTAACGCCTGCAGAGGAGTGTTCGAACGCCGGCGCCGCGTGCATGAAAGACGTGAATCCGGCGCATCGAAATTTACCAGTTGCGGATAGGGTGACGTCCGCTGGAAATGAATGTAGAGGCCGCGACGGTAACGCTCGGCGCCCTCGCTTTCTTTCCATTTCAAACCGCTGCCATAAGTAATCTCAGAAACGCCCGCCGGCTGCGGAGGCTTTACGCCAGGCCCGCCGATCGCCGGGTTCAATAGGCCGCTCGCGGCCAGGGCTTCGTCGCGAACCAGTTCCGCGGAAAGCCGCATCCGCGTTTGGCGCGCCAGCAGCACGTTGTCGGGATCTTTCGACTCAACATCCTTGCGCGTCTTCGAGGACTGGCGATATGTTGCAGACGTCACGATCATCCGGTCGATGGTTTTCATGCTCCATTCACCATCCATGAATTCGGCAGCCAGCCAGTCGAGCAGCGCCGGATGTGACGGCTTCTCTCCCTGAGCGCCGAAATCTTCAGACGTTCGCACCAACCCGCGTCCGAAAAATTCCTGCCAGATGCGGTTCACCATGACGCGCGCGGTAAGCGGATTTTCAGGCGAGACGATCCAGCGTGCGAGCGCCAGCCGAGGCGGCGTGGATCCCATCTCGAGCGCGGGCAGCACGGCAAGAACGCCCGGCTCAACCTTGGCGCCTGGAACGCGAAAATCACCACCGGTGGCAATATGTGTTTCCGGCGGATTGGTCATCTCGGCCATCACAGGCGCTTGGCTGTAGGGAGGCAAAGTGGCTTCGAGCGCAATCAATTTATCGCGCACTTCCTTAAGCTTGTCCTTGGCGGCTTTATCCTTGTCGATATCGGGAGTCTGGCCCCGAATCACGAAATAGTCGACAAAAGTGTTCTGGAGGCGCTTGCGGCGATGTGCTTCATCGGAATTGATGATTTTCTGCCAGTAATCGTATCCGGCTCGAAATTCGGTCAGCGCGAAATCCCATTCCACGTCACGGCCGGGATGCACATGCGCCTCGCGCAGTTTGGTCTCCCACGCAGTCGCCATTTCGGGAATGTTGTACTGCTTCAGCAGCTCGGTGCGCTTGCGTTCATATTCGGGCAAGGCGCGCAGGTAGGGACCTGCTTCACCAGGCAGCGGCGCGTCGATCTCCCGTTCTTCGGCTGGAGTCCAGAAGGCCATCATGGAGTAATACTCGCGATGGCTGATGGGGTCGAACTTATGGTTGTGACATTGCGCGCAGCCGACGGTCAGACCCAGCCAGACGGTTCCAACGGTGTTCGTGCGGTTCACTAATTGCTCGAACCGATCTTCGGCACGATCTACGCCTGCCTCGCGATTGGTGAACGTGTTGCGCTGGAAACCTGTAGCGACCGTTTGCTCGACACTGCCGTGCGGGAGCAGGTCGCCGGCGAGTTGCTCGATCGTGAACTCGTCATACGGCATATCGCGATTCAGTGCTTCGATTACCCATTGGCGGTAACGCCACGCGTTGGGACGCGCCGGATCGCGCTCGTAACCATCGCTGTCGCCGTACCGGGCGAGATCTAGCCAGTAGCGCCCCCACTTTTCTCCATAATGCGGTGAAGCCAGCAGACGGTCGACCTGACGTTCATAGGCGTCCGGCCGATTATCCGACACAAACTCGGCGACCTCGCTGGGACTGGGTGGCAGACCGATAAGATCCAGGCTCAAGCGGCGGATCAGCGTCACACGGCCTGCTTCAGGCGAAGGCTCCACGCCCTCAGCCTCGAGCTTTGCGAGCACGAATTGGTCGATGGGATTGCGCACCCAGGCACGATTACGCACGCCGGCTGGAGCAGGGCGGCGCACCGGCTGGAAAGCCCAATGATTGGTTTTCGGATTTGTGACAGCCTGCGAGGAGGCCGTGCCGGCCGCTTGCGGCACAGTTGCGCCTTGATCGATCCATGCGCGTATCTTCACGATCTGTTCGGACGTGAGCGGCTCTCCCACCGGTGGCATCGCGAAGTCCTTTTTCGAACTCGATACGCGCTGAATGAGACGGCTTTGGCCGCTGTGTCCAGGCGTAATGACCGCACCGTCGGTGCCGCCCTTGAGGACTGCGTCGCCCGAATCCAGACGTAAACCGGCCATCTGCTGTTGCGTGCCGTGACACCCTTGGCATCGGGATTCGAAGATCGGTCGAATGTCGCGCGAAAAATCGATTTTGGACTGCTGGGATTTAGCTGGAACAGCACCCAGCACGAAGAAAAGAGCAAGCCAATGCATGTCGATGGTAAAAGAGCTTGGACGTCTTTCAGTTTCGGGCGGCCAGGCTGAAAGTTTCCGGAACCCCTATTTTCTCACACCGCAGCTGAGCGCGGCAAAATGGGCCCCGTCAGGAGAGCGGCAGAAAGCAAGAGGAGTCAAAATCCAGAATTCAGAAGCCTAGCCTGGAGTCGGGGTTCGGGAGTCGGAATTCAGAATTCATCAGAATTCAGAAGTCAGCCAAGCCCAGAAGCCGGAGCGTTTGGGGGGTTGTCGGGGATTGAACAGTTAAGCTAGCTGAGAGGACCGGTTCGCTAAGGAAAATTTACTCACTCAAGAAAACCGCAAATTAATTAACGTTGCGAACTCTTCCAAAATGTGGTGGGACGGTCTATACTCTAGCGACAAAGTACTATCTGGGGGCAGTTAGCAGTTTCAGAGCATAGATTAAACGCCGGCGTAGTTTTCATGCGGCTTGGGTCCATTGTTTGAGAGGGCTCGACCTCTCGCTCGAGTTCAACACTTTGGAGGCTTTGTGATAGGGAATTCCCACTTTAAAGGCTTATGCATAGCACTGGCAATCGTGGCCGCATTGGTTGCGATTCCGCAACAGGGCTGGGGCCAACAAGTGACCGCAGCCATTACGGGCGTCGTTACTGACCCATCAGGCGCGCCGATCGCGAATGCGGCCGTGACGGCAAAGGATACCCAGCGCGGCACCGCCTGGACCACGCAAACCAATGATGCCGGAGCCTACAATTTGCCACGCGTGCCGATTGGCATCTATGACATCTCAGTCCAAGCCAAGGGTTTTCAAACCGCTGTTCGTCCGGCGATTCAGCTCGAGATCAATCAAACGGCGCGTGTCGACGTTCAAATGACGATCGGAGAAGTTTCCCAAACGATCGAGGTGTCATCAGCGGCGCCGTTGCTGCAGACCGAAACCACGCAGTTGAGTACTGTCATCAATTCCAAGACCAATGAAGATCTCCCGCTGGCCAGTCGCAATTATGTGCAGCTGACCTTGCTCGCTCCGGGGACCATACATCCGGACCCTTCTTCTGACGTCAACACAATCGGATACAGGCGCTTGAAGCCACACGCTTCTGCCCAGGCACCGTCTCAACGCATCAGCCGAGACGCCTCCGTTCTCCCAGCAGTTTCCGAGCCGCTGTACTTAATACGGTCACGTTACAAAAACTTCTGACACAGAACACAGCGCGACCCTCAAATCAGGAACGAACGAACTGCACGGTACGGCCTTCGAGTTTCTCCGGCGCGATGCCTTGAATGCCAACGACTGGGCCCGAAACTGGCAGGGATCGCCCCGAGCCGGAATGAAGTGGGACATGTTCGGCGGCTCCATTGGAGGACCGATCAAGAAAGACAAGCTGTTTTTCTTCGGCGATTATCAGGGCCTGCGTTACAGCACGCCCGCCAGCCAAGGCTTCCTCAATGTTTTCACCGCGCAGGAACGCCAGGGCGATTTTTCCCAGCTTCTGACGGAGCGGAAAATTCAACTCTACAATCCCTTCCAATTGGACGCAAATGGACAGCGCACGCCGTTTCCCAATAACCAGATTCCTATCGGCCTTATTGATCCGGTTGCGCAAAAGCTGTTTTCGTCCAAGTACTATCCCGCGCCGATCAACGGTAATCTGGAGCGCAACCAGACGAATACGTCAAACAGCTCTATCTCGAACAATCAATATGACATCAAGATAGATGCCAACATAACCGATAAGGATCGCCTGTTTGGACGTTATTCGGAAGGGCACCAGAACAATCCCTCGACGAACACCTTCCCGCTTGTTTTCGGAAGCTTTTTTACCACTCCCGCGCACAACGGAGTCGTAAACTGGACGCGGACGATTAGCCCCAGCTTCGTCAATGAAGTGCGGGTCGGTGCGAATCGCACGCTAGTGCACAATGGCGGCACGGACAACGGACTGGGGAACGTGGCCACCGAACTCGGCATCGAGAACGGAAACGACCGCGGACCGGGGCTGCTCAACATCGGCATCGGCGGCGGTGTCGTCGGTGGTTTCGGCAGCAGCAATATCGGAACGCAACAGAAGTTTGCGAACAACGTTTATCAGGCTGAAGATGCCGTTGTGTTGACGCGGGGCCGCCACACCATGCATACCGGTTTCGAGTATTGGCGCCACCAGCTCAATATCTTTTACGCCGGTAATTACGGCCGTACAGGAGGTATGGATTTTAGCGGAAACTACACCGCCGGCCCTGGCCCTCTCGCCGGGCAAGGCACAAAAGTGACAATTAATGGGACCGAATACGTCACCGGCGCCGGGGAAGCGGATTTCTTCCTCGGACTTCCGACTCATATCTCTCGCGGTTTGAGTTCGGGGACTTGGGGCCATCGCTCGCATGTGCTCGGGCTTTACTTCCAAGATGACTGGCGTGTCAGCGACACTCTGACTCTGAACCTCGGCCTCCGGTACGAGGATCACACACCCTGGGTGGAAGTGAAGGATCGTCAGGCCAACTTCGCTCCGTTTACCGGTGAAATCGAGATCGCCGGCAAGAGCAGCTATTACAAGAATAATCGGGCATTATACAACCCGACCACATGGACGCTCGGCAACTTCCAACCGCGCCTTGGACTCGCGTGGACACCAGCGGCTCTCGGCAAGAATACCGTGTTTCGAGCCGCTTACACAGTTTCGTCTTACCTGGAAGGCACAGGTACGAATCTGCGGCTCCCGCTGAATCCTCCGTTCAACACGGAATTTTACACGGACTATAGCCCTCTGAGTCTCCCCGCCTCCAGGACGGAGGCAGGTCTTACGGTGCTCTCGTCTCCCAGCGACCCATTTGCGGGCGCCACCATTCGTTTATGGGATCCGAATGTCAGGCCAGCCGTAGTCCAGCAGTGGAACTTCTCAATACAGCAGCAGTTCAAGGGCGACATGACTTTGCAGCTTGCTTACGTCGGTCAGCACGGCACGCATCTGATGGTGCCCATGCCCTATGCCCAGAAACAGCTTTTGGGCAGAGATGCTGCTGGCAAGCCGATCCTGGCGCCCAGCCCGTATCTATCCGGTAATCCCCCATTGGCAGGAATTGGCCAAATCTCCGGCACCGAGTCCAACGGTAATCAGCTTTATCATTCGCTTCAGGCGACACTTCAGAAACGATTAAGCAATGGCCTTCAGTACCAGGTGGCCTACACATTCTCCAAATGCATGACCAATTCGAGCGGTTACTATGGATCGTGGGGCGGCCAAACGCTTCCGACCAATGCGTACTGGCAAAACCTCTACGACGAGAAGGCTGAAAGGGGGCTGTGCTACTACGACGCCACCCACACCCTCACCAGCTATGCTCTCTACGAGTTGCCATTGGGACGCGACAAGAAAATCGGCAACAATTGGAACCGCGCTGTGGACTCAGTTCTTGGGCACTGGCAATTGAGCGGGATTCTTTCGCTTCATAGCGGCTTCCCTCTGGATTTGGAGGGCAATGACGTGTCAGGAACGCACTCTCGGGGGGCGAGAGCCGATTGTAATGGCCAGCCAGCGAAGGTATACGGCCGCCAGAACTCTCCCAAGGGGGGCTTCCAGTGGTTCGATCCCTCTCCATTTAGCCAACCCCTCCCAGGCACCTTCGGCAGCTGTGGTGTCACTGTGGTCAGGGGCCCGGGCCTCCACAATCTGGACCTCGGAATCGAAAAGCAAATCCCTATTACCGAGAAGAAGTATATTCAGATCAGAAGCGAGTTTCTGAACTTTACCAACACGCCTATCCTCAATTCGCCAACCATGTTTTTGGGAAGCGACCTCGGGCGTCTGACCAGTTCGCAAGGAGCTCGAAACATCCAATTCGGCTTCAAGCTATACTACTGAGCATCGGATAAATTTCCGGCGGAGCCGTCCCATTTGGTGCGGCTCCGTATCATTTTCTGAGTTTTGTAAGGCCTCCGGGTGCTTATAAACCTGCTGATTTCTCTGCTGTTTTCTGCCGCTCTACTCCATTCGCAGCAGGCCACGCTTGAGAGTTTCCTTGCCAGGGCCAGTGAGCTCGAGAAACATGAAGATTTCGCGGGCGCAGAGAAAGTATACGCCGAAGCTGTCGCAGGCTTTCCTGGACAGCCGGAAGTCCTCAAACGGCTCGGCATCGTGTACCAGACTGAGCTTAAGTTTCCCGAGTCCATCGAGGTTTTTCAGAAGGTCTTGGCGGCAAACTCTCAATACCCTGAAGCGAACTTCTATCTCGGGCTGTCTTACTTCGGGCTGAATGATTTTGAAAAAGCCTTGACCGGATTCAACGCCGAGCTGAAAGGCAACCCGAAGTATCGGCGCGCCCGATATTACGGCGCCATGGCCCTCCAAGCGCTCGATCGTAAGCTGGAGGCCGTGCAGTATCTCGATGAGCTCGTGAGAGACGACCCCGGCGATATAAAGGTCTGGTACCAACTGGCCCGTCTTTACAGGTCGATGGCCTTGCATGCGCTCAAGCAGATCGCCGACGTGGATGCAGACTCCGTGTTGATCCACGCCTTGAAGGCGGAATCCTACAGCGAAGACGAAAAGTATGCTGACGCGCTCAAGGAATACAAGGAGGTCGTGAAGAAGGACTCTAATTTTCCCGGCGTGCATTTCGGCCTGGGCGAGGTCTACCACCGGACCAGCGATACGGTCCTGTCGGAAGTAGAGTTGAAAGAGGCGCTTCGGGAGGATCCGAACCACCCGGCCGCGAACTATTATCTGGCGGATATCCTTTTGAAGGAGCAAAAACCAAGCGAAGCCCTGCCTCTGTTTCAACGCGCCGTGGCGGGAGACCCGAAAATGGTGCTGGCTCAATTCCAGCTTGGCAAATGCTACCTGGTCTTAGGGGACACGGAGCATGCACTTCTAGCGTTCCTGAAAACTGCGGAATTGAATCCCTCGTTCAAAGAAGCCCATTACCGGCTAGCTCAGATTTACGCACAACGGAAGGACGATACGCAGCGCAACTACCACATGGCCATTTTTGAGAAACTGTCCAAAGAGGAGAAAGACAAGAGCTTGAAGATCACCGAAAGGGCGCTCGAAGAGGAGAGACGCTAAGCTCTCTTTGGTCCTGGGAAACCGATGATATCAATATGGCCCCGTATCTTAGTGCTACTCGCGGTGTTCGCTGGCGCGGGATTAGCTTCGCCAGCGGGCGGCCAGGCTTCTCGCGCGAGTTCCGTCGAGCCTGCAAAGCCCGCTGAAACGCCACTCGCTCGAGAGGCTCAAGATGCGCTCAATCGAGAGGATTGGCAAAGCGCCGTCCGCGATTACGAGAAGCTGGTGAAGGCTTCCCCGAATAGTGCTGAATTTCACGCGAAGCTCGGAATGGCCTACGTTTTCTCGGGCCGGCCGCAGGATGCCATCCCGTCATTCCACGCGACACTGAAGCTGGAGCCCACAGCCACCGGCGCCCGCGACTTGCTGGCCGCGAGCCTCGCCCAGACCGGCCAATGCCAGGAGGCCCTTCCTCAGCTCAAGAAGAGCATTGCGCGCGTCAGCGACAAGAATCTCAAACGCACCATGGAAGTGGGCGGATTGCGATGCGCCATGTCGCTCGGTCAGATGGACCAGGCTCTCGATTTCGCAAAATCGCTGAATCGCGATTTTCCACGCGATCCCGAAGTCCTGTACCTGACCGTCCACGTTTTTTCCGACCTGTCCATCCAGGCCTCGCAAACGCTGTTAGTCGCGGCGCCGTCGTCCTATCAAGTGCATCTGCTCAATGCCGAGGCCTTGGAGACTCAGGGAAAGTGGGAAGACGCTGCCCGCGAATATCGCGTTGTGCTCGAACGAAATCCGAATTTGCCGGGCATGCATTACCGGTAGGCCGTTTGCTGCTCTCCGAACCCAAAAAAACTCCGCCGGTTGAAGACGCAAAGCACGAGTTCGAGGAAGAGTTGAAGCTCAGTCCCGGCAACGCGGGTGCGCATTATGTGCTCGGAGAGCTGGCGCGTCAGGCGCAGCAGTGGCCGCAAGCCATCGAGCATTTCTCCGCCGCCACTCTCGATAACGGGTTTGCAGACGCGTTCATCGGTCTGGGCCGGTCGCTGATCGCGGCCGGACGTGCTCCCGAGGCTATTGCTCCGCTCGAGATGTCCGTGAAAATGCAGCCGCAAAATCCGGTAGCGCATTTCCATCTGGCCACCGCGTATCGCCGTGTGGGGCGCAGAGAAGACGCCAACCATGAAATGGTTCTGCACCAGCAAACTTCGGAAAAGAGCCGTCAGGCGAAGGAGGAGATCCAGGCGGGGGTCAACGGTCCACAGGACGCCTTGGGACCGCAAAAGGCGGAGCCGTAGCGGACGCCCATGAGCCGCGATTGTCGCGCAGCTTGGAGCGCTGTGTTGCGCCATACTCCGGAAAGTAGATCAATATTGGGTCTAGTCCTGGTCTCGGTGTCGGTAGCCATGCTGTCGCAAGCCGCGCCGCCGGACCAGCCTGCAGCTTCGGTTCAATTCACCAACGTCACCAAATCCGCCGGAGTCACTTTCGTTCACTACAAGGGCGCCAATGGGACCTCGGTCATTCTTGAAGAGGCCGGACCCGGCGTTTGCGTCGCCGATTTTGATGGCGACGGTTACCAGGATATTTACTTCGTCAACGGCCGCGATCGTTACAAACGCGGCATCACCGTGCGCAATGCGCTCTATCGGAATAACGGCGATGGCACGTTTACTGACGTAACCGAAAAGGCCGGCGCGCCGGGAAATGCGTATGGCCTGGGTTGCGTCTGGGGCGACTACGACAACGACGGTTTTCCGGATCTTTACGTCACTCAATACGGCAAAAATCTTCTCTATCACAACAACGGCAACGGGACTTTCACGGACGTCACCGACAAAGCGGGTGTCGGCGCCACTGAATTCGGCAGCATGTTCCATACGGGCGCGACGTTTTTCGATTACGATCGCGATGGCAAGCTCGATCTTTATGCGGGTGGCTATGCGAATTTCACCTCCACCAGCCAGCGCACCTGCACCATCGGGAACGGCGTGGCCACCAGTTGCCGCCCGCAAGCCTACGCCGGAACACCCGCGGTCCTTTATCACAATAACGTCGACGGTACGTTCACGAATGTCACAAAGGCTGCAAAGATCTATCAACCCAAGGGCTACAACCTGTCCGTAGGCGCGGCCGACTACGACAATGACGGGTGGCCGGACTTGTTCGTGGCGAATGATGGCATTGAAGCCTACCTCTATCACAACAACCACAACGGAACCTTTACCGAAATGGCGGTGACCAGCGGGATGGCGCTCACCCAAAGCGGTACTGCCATGGCGGCCATGTGCATTTCACTCGGCGATTACGACAACGACGGGTACCTGGATCTCTACATCTCTGATTTCCAGTTGTCGTCCGACCATGTCTGGCACAACGATGGCAAAGGTTTTTTTGAAGAAGTCAGCGACCTGGCCGGGATCACCGTGCCGACACGCAATATCCTGAGCTTTGGCGGAGGTTTCTTCGATTATGACAATGACGGCTGGCTGGACCTGTTCATCGCCAACGGTCATGTCTATGAAGAAGTGGAGCGCCTGAATCCGGAGATGCGCTACAAACAGATCAATTCGCTATTCCACAACGACGCCCCCCACGACGTCAATGTTAAGTTCACGGAAGTGACGAAGATCTCCGGCGACGGATTCTCCAAGCCCTATGCCGGACGCGGCGCAGCCTTCGCCGATTTTGACAACGACGGCAACGTAGACGTGATCGTGGCGAACGTGGGCGATCCGCCTTTACTGCTGCGCAATGGCGGAGCGGCAGGCAATCATTTTTTGAACTTTAGGCTCGTGGGCACTAAAAGCAACCGCGACGCGATGGGCGCGCGGATCAAATTGCGCGCGGGCGAGATGTCGCAAATCCGCGAAATAGCGGGCGGCGGCAGTTACCTATCACAAAGCGATTTGCGTGCGAATTTCGGATTGGGTCAGCGCACCAAAGCAGATACGGTTGAGGTCTGGTGGCCCAGCGGCGCTCATCAAACGTTTCGCGACGTGGATGCGGACCACTTCTACGTGATCGAGGAAGGCAAAGATCAGCTCTTGATGCAGAGAATCGGCAAAATACCAGCGCGCTGATTTCAACCGCTTTCGCGCTACAACGGATGCAGCTCAGTTGCTTGGCGGTAGCCCGGAGCCAAAGCCGCCATCTACCACAAATGCCGCGCCCGTCACAAACGACGCATCGTCGCTCGCCAGAAATACCGCCATTCAGCCCACCTCTTCTGGACGTCCAATGCGCCCCAGTGCGTGTAGTTTGCCCGCTGCAGCGCGTGCGGCGGCGGGGTCCGGCTGCGCCTCGAAATATCCTTCCGCCAGGCCGGCGTCGATGTAACCCGGGCAGATGCAGTTCACGCGAATGCCTTCCTTGCCGTGATCGATCGCCATGGCCTTAGTCAGTCCGATGATGGCTGCCTTCGTGGCGCAGTAACCGGCGCAGATCGGTTCCACGAAGAAACCGTTCACCGACGACATATTTACGATGGCGCCTTTGGTTTTCCGCAGGTGCGGCATGAAAAACTTACAGCACAGAAAAATACCGCCCAGGTTCACCGCGATCTCGCGATTCCACTCCTCGACCTCGGTCTCTTCAACGGTCTTGTTGATCTGGATCGCCGCATTGTTGAACAGCACGTGAACCTGGGGCCAAACGCGCAGGGTCTCGCGCACGAGATTTTGGACCGAGGCCGCGTCCGCGACATCAGTCGTCACGGCATGCGCCTGGCCGCCCGCCTGCTCGATGCGCTTGACCGTTTCCACCGCGCCGTTACGGTTGATATCGGCTACCACGACGCGTGCGCCTTCTTTTGCAAACTCCAGGGCGGAAGCCCGGCCGATGCCTGAGCCCGCGCCCGTGATCACTGCCACGCGATCTTTCAATTTCATAAGCGTCTTTTATGTGCGGTTCTCGTAGAATAGGCATTCTTGCCTGTGCTCTTTCCCTTCTACCTTCCAAAGCCCACGCCGCTGATGCAAATCACGCTCGCCGAAGTCCGGTCGAACTTCAGCCGCACGATAGCCAGCTTCTGCGGTTCGAATGGCTTCGAGCCCGCCGCGGTTTGGAACGCGCTAAGCGGTGCGCGCACGCTCTGGAACACCGGCTCCCAGTCCTTTTCATACGCTTGGCTTTCCATCGGCTCGAGTTTCGTGAACGTCTCCTTCAGCGGTGGCGGAACTGCGGCGAAGCGGCTTATAGGTGCCGTCGCAACAGCTCCGTCGGCCGCCACCAGCTCGATGGTGAAGTCCGGCGACCGCGTTCTTTCTTCTTGGACTTGTCGGACTCTTTGTCCTTCTCGTCCTTTTTCTTTCCCGGCAAGGGCGCGTCTTCATCCAGCGCCGCGATCGACAAATCCACGGTCGACTGCCCGGTCAACTGCCACTTTCCGGCCGCTCCGTCGGGCAGCGTGATCGTGTAAGCCGCGGCCGCTGCGCCCTTGGCACGGTTCCACCCCAGAAACACACCGTTGTAGTCGCGATCACCCTCCCGCCACGGAATTCGGCCTCCCCGCCAGATGGACAGGTTCTCGGCCGCGATGCGTCCGCCCGTCGCCGTGGTTGTCGTGAGGTCGGCGTCCTCTGCGAACGAAGCAACCTGCAAGTACGATGCGTCCTGGTAACGATTGATGTAAAGTGTGAACATATACGAGGCGGTCATGGAGCGTGACCTCTAGAAAACCCGCGATGTTTGTCTTCGAGAAGCGCCGCTGCTCAGAGCCCGGCAGCAAAGGTTTCAGATTGAGCAGCCAGCTCAGTGGCTCTCCGGCATCAGAGCGGCCCCACACCGTGTTGAATTGGCCATGATTGGCGCGATACGCGAATATCTCCGCTTTGAACCAAGGGCCCGGTTGCGTATAGCGCACGTGTTCCCATTGACGGCTGCCCATGAATGACGAAACGTCCGCGTCATGCGCGCCCTGCAGCGTCAGGTAGCTCACGTCCTCAATCCAGCGGTGCTGGGCGGGTTTGTATTGGCCATCCGCCGGCGCAATGGCTACCACGGCCTTGATTGCGAATCCATAATCGAAATGGATATTCGCGTCTTCGGGATCATACTTCATGCGATTGAACGCGGCCGCGGTGGCTGCTGCTTCTCCGCCGCGCGAATGTCCCATCAGCGCAATGCGCGAAAGATCCACCTTGCCGTGGAATGGATTGCCCGCTGTTTGATTCCACTCACGCCACAGCTTTAGAATGTTCCAGCAACAGCCAGCCGCGCACGGCCTGCTGTTTTGGCGGATCGTGAAACAGCCCGCTATTCAGAAAGTTTTCGTCTATCGACGCCAGGATGAAGCCTCGGCTCGCGAGCAATTCTCCCAGGTATGCGTATCCTGGATCGGAAAATTCGGCCATGTCGTGATTGCCGTGGACAATCAAGGCCAGCGGAAACGGACCCGGACCTTCGGGATACCATACGCGTGCATTCAGAGGGAGCCTATCGACATCGAACCCCCAATACTTTTTCCGTGCCCAGCGTTTCCAACCTTTGAAGTCTTTGAAGAAGTCCGACGCATCCACCGTGTGAGTCTTGATCGCGACCGAAGATCCGTATTCCGGGCGGCGAATGTCCGCGCCCGCTCCGTAAAATAGCAAATTGCTCCGGTAGGGTCCGTTTTCCGCGGGATTCGGTGCGGTCAACCTTGCGGGCATTGTATCGGCCGGGGGTTTCCAGGTCACGCTGTTCTCCATCGATCCTTCGTGGGCCAGCAGCCAAACGATATAGACGTTGGTCCCCACCGCGAGAACCATCAGCAACACGGCAATGATCTTCTTGCTCAGCGCCGCCTGCGCGAACCGGCCCGCGATAAAGGTGGCGATGGTTGCACCGAGGATTCCTTCGGCCAGCCCGACCACAATCGCCATAGCGATCCCAAGCTGCGGCGGAAACCAGATCAGCATCACGATTGAGCACGAGCCGATCATCATGCCGGTGGCCATGCGGGGCAATTTTCGTGCGATGGTCAACAAGAGAGCTATAGCTAGAGCCACTAAGGGAATGAGCACCGCTGCCACCACGATGGCGAACGCGAAATCGAACAGGTAGCCAAACCCAGTCCGGATGTAGAGGCCCGCGATGACCACGCATACAGCCGCCGCCGCGAGCGTCCCCCACACCGCACCACGACGCTCTTCCGGGCCTGGACGGATCGCTTGCCAATGCTTCGAACACCAGCCCGTAGTTTTTCGCCACAAGAACTTCAGGCGGCATATCAAAGGTGGGGCGTAGATCTTCGGGTGCAGATGCGGCGTTTGTGGACACGTCAGATCGCCTCGAGAGCAGCCGCTATCTTATCGTGCGTAACGGGAACCTCGCCAGCGGGGTTGAGTCTTCTGGACGTCTGTCGATTTACGCGACGATGTGGTCCCACAATCGGACAGCCCGCACCGCGCCGCGACCCGTCAGCGAGCGGTGCCCGGCATGGCCTGCGAATTGCTTGTTTCTGTTCGCAGCAACTCTCGACTGCCGTGCGGGGATCCCGCTGCCGCGCGCTGGGAGGGCTCCGTCCGCATCCCCGGCAGGGAGTTGCAGTTGGTGATTGATCTTGCGCAGTCGAGCGACGGCAAACGGATCGGTTCCGCCATCGTTCCGAGTTTCGGAATTAAACGTGTGCCGCTCGCCGGCATCGCCGTGAAAAACTCTGATGTGTCCTTCACCATCAAAGGCGTCCTCGGAGAACCGAAGCTGGCTGGGCGCCTAACTGAAAACGGCGACTTCGAGCAAGCGGGAAACAAGGCCTCGTTCACACTTCAAGAAGACCGGACCGCCACACGTGGACTCGCCGCGCCGCAGCACGCCGGTGCGCAACGAAATGGAAGGCGAGTGGAAAGGCGTGATGGACTTTCGGCTATCCCATCAATGTCACGCTCAGGCTCGCCAATCAGGGCGGTAAAGCCACGGCGCAATTCCACATTATCGGCAAGCGCGACAGTACCGTGACGCTCGATGTGGTGATCGAAGAGAACGATAACCTCACTGTCGAATCGTCGGAAACTGGCATCACGTACGAAGGACGGTTCCGTGCGGCGGCCAACGAAATCGCGGGCAGCTACTGGCAAGGCCCCTACGAAGCGCCGCTGATCCTGCACCGCCCAGGAACGAATGCCGGTACGAATTAACCAGGAGCGTGCAATGAAAACATCGCTCATTCACGTCCCGCTGATCGTGCTGCTGATTTCCGCCCCGTGCATGGGGCAAACCATGTTCCGCGGCGATGCCGCACATTCAGGTGTCTACCCCGGCGACGGGCCGAATAAATTCCAAGGAGTAAAGTGGAAATTCCCGACCGGCGATCGCGTAGTCTCATCGCCAGTCTGGAGCAACGGCGTCATCTATTTCGGCAGCGACGATCACAATCTGTACGCCGTCGACGCCTGGACAGGCCGTCAAAACTGGAAGTTCGGTACCCAGGGACCCGTACCCTCCACTCCAGCAGTTGCCGGCGGGACGGTCTGCTTCGGCAGCTACGATGGCAAGTTTTACGCCCTCGACGCGCAAAACGGAAAACTGAAATGGAAATTTGCAACCGACGGCGAGCGGCGTTTTGAGGCGAAGGGCATTCACGGCATGCAGCCGAAGAACCAGACCATTCCCGATCCTTGTACGTGTATCTGTCGAGTCCGGTGGTCGGGCAGGGAACGGTGTACTTCACTTCGGGCGACGGAAACCTGTACGCGCTCGACGCAACCTCGGGCGAGCTTCGCTGGAAATTTCACATCGGCGATGTGGCGCATTCCTCGCCCGCATTATCGGACGGCACCGTGTACTTCGGAAGCTGGGACACCTTTTTCTATGCGGTTGATGCCGCCACCGGAAAGGAAAAGTGGCGATTCAAGGGCGGCGACGACCCACTCATCCACAATCACGTCGGATTTCAGTCTTCGCCCTCCATAGCGTTCGGCGTTGTGTACACCGGGTGCCGCAATTCCAACGTTTACGCCCTCGATACCGTCACCGGCAAGGAAAAATGGCGCTTCAATATTCAATAACCAGATGAGCTGGCTAATTACTGCGCCCGCGATAGTCAAGGAAAAAGTCATATTCGCCACTTCCGACTCGAGCTTGTTCCACATCGCCGACGCCGAAACCGGAAATTCACTACTCCACCAGCAGTTGAATTGAAAGCTTATGTTTTTTCCTCGCCGGCGGTGGCAGGCGATGTCGTCTACCTTGGTGTTCTCAACGGGACTCTCGAAGCGCGCGATCTGGCCACCGGCGAGCTGCTTTGGGAGTACCAGACCGAGGCCTCACTGCAAAATCGCAGCTGGATTCTTACCGCCGGCTGCCACGATTGGGTGGCGCTCCACAGGGGTACTGAATGACCGAAGGGATTGCAGAGGCCTCGACGAATCTCCAGCAAGAATCGCGGGGAGCTTGTATATCATCATCATAGTCGGGGCCGTGTTTGCCCCCTTCCCCGTTGCTCCTTCCGGGCTGAGGCACGGTGATGCGGCGGTGACCGCGACCAAAATGATGGCCTCAAAGTTTACAGGTACAGTATTCTCTTGGGGCGCTGCCGAGCTGGTCGTGTACGGTTGCGACATCGGCGTGGCGCTGATCTTCTATGAACTGCTCAATCCAGTTAGCAGGCGCCTGACCTTGCTCGCAGCATTCTTCAGGCTTGCTTACGTGGGCATAGCAGGCGCCAACGTGCTCAACCACTTTGCGCCCTTGCTCCTTATGAGCGGCGGAGAGTACTTGACCCCTTTCCAGCCCGATCAGTTGCTAAGCGCTCGCTGTAACATTCATCAGGTTGCATATCGTCGGCTTCGACATCGCTTTGATGTTCTTTGGCTTTCATTGCATCGTAGCCGGCTACCTCTCTAGCTAGGTCTACCTTCTTCCCGCGTATTCTCGGAATGCTGCTGGCGCTTGGAGGGGGTGTGTTATCTGGTCAACATTTCTGCCATCCTCCTTCCACCTGGCGTTGGAGCTTATCTTTTCCCCTACATTCTGGCCCCAGCGGGGATTGCTGAGATATCAGTCACTCGCGCTTTGGCTCCTCCTGATGGGTGTGAACCTTCAACGATGGAAAGAACAGCCGCAGCAGCTATGCGTGAATCTCTTTGAAGTAGCTCATGCAATCTGCGATCGATAAACGTGTAATGTAATGAAGGCCGGGCGACTCTGGAATAACTCGGATAGTTCACGTCGTGGACCCGCCCGAAGCGAGCGATAGGGCACTTCGGCGGAAAGGGCGTATTTTATGCGTCATATGGCCTAGCGGGAGTTTACTGCGAGAGCTTGGAAACAAAAGCTAAGGTTACGTTTTTGAGGCAGTTGCCTAAATTTATGCCGTCTTACCCAAGCTCTATGTGGTAATACAATTCTGGCCTGCGAATCCACAGGCTATTGCACTCAGCCACAACCGCTTTGCGGTTCTGTATTTCACAGGTGATGCCGTTCCAGTAAACTCCCGCTAGCGCCGACAGGCCGAAATGAACCGGCGGTATACTTGGGTCCAGAGGTGGATCATGTACTGTTCTCAATGCCGTGTCGAGTACCGCGATGGTTTCACCGAATGCTCTGATTGCCACGTTCGCCTGTTGACCGGGGCCTGTCCGCCGGATCCGCAAGACCGGTCCGACCCAGCTCTCGAACTGGTTGTTGTGCTGGAGACTAGCGATCGCGTTCAGCTTGCGATGGCGAAGGGCTTGCTCGAGGACAAGGGAATTCCCCTCTTCGTTTTGGGCCAGATCGCGACGCTTGTCCAGGACGTCGATGGATTCCTCCGTAAGTGGGTCCGCCTGCAAGTGCCCCGCGACCGCGAAGCTGAAGCGCGGGAACTCCTGGAACAACTTCTCCAGCCCGTTCTTCAGGACGCTGCCGACGCCGAGGCCTGATTCCTCTGGTTAAATTGAGCCAGGCGAGTTAGGCCCCACATGATCTGCTAGCCTCGCCCACACACCGCGCACCTATCACCTGAGCGCGGTGCTATCATACTGCCGGGCTAGTGAAGCAGTTCTGTCCGTGACTTATGAAACGATTCTTCATCTACTTCCTCCTTTGCGCTACCGCTTTCGCATCTGAAAAAGTGCGCATCCTCCGCGACGAGTTCGGCGTGCCGCACATTTTTGCTTCAACACCTGCCGGCGCGGCTTATGGCGCCGGTTATGCCCAGGCCGAGGACCGTCTGGAAGAGATGTTGCGCAACTATCGCAAAGCGGAAGGCACCATGTCCGAAGTCTTCGGTGAAAACTTCTACAAGCACGATTACCGCCAGCGGCTGTGGCGGCACCGGCAGGTCGCCCAGGAACATTACAAAGATCTCAAACCCGAGATGCGCGCCATTTGCGAAGCCTTCATGAGCGGTGTGAAAAAGTTCATGGGCGAGCATCCAGAGCAAGTCCCCGCCTGGGCGCCCAAGCTCGAGCCCTGGCACATCATCGCGCTGGGTCGCTACATCATCTGGGGTTGGCCCGAAGGCGAAGCGGGAGGCGACCTGCTGCGCGGTGGTATACAGCCGGATCCGGTTGCCTATCACGGGTCAAACGAATGGCTGATCGCGCCCGGCCGCACCGCCATGCACGTTCCCATCGCCTTGGTCGATCCACATCTCTCGTGGTACGGCGAATTCCGGTTTTACGAAATGCGCATGTATGGCGGCGCACTCGAATACTCCGGCGCGTCAATTCTCGGCATGCCATTCTCCGTGCTGGGACATAGCCGCTATACGTCCGTGGCCATGACCACCGGCGGCCCCGACACCTCCGACATCTTCGAAGAGGAAGTCAGAGGCAAGGAATACAAATTCCGCGGCGAATGGCGTTCCCTCAAGAGTTGGACTGAAAAAATCGGCGTAAAAGCCGGCGACAAGATCGACTGGAAAGACGTCACCTACGAGTACACGCACCACTGACCCATCGTGGCGCACAAGAACGGCAAAGCCTACTCGGCCGCGATTCCTTACGCCGAGGCCTTCGAGTTGATGCAGGAAAGCTGGGACATGGTGACCGCGCACAATCTCAGCGACATGAAGAAAGCGCTTAGCGAACTAGAATTCATGGCCCAGAACATCATGGTGGGCACCGTGGATGGCGACATCTATTACGTGCGCAACGGCCGCGTGCCCATACGTGCCAAAGGCTGCGATCCCTCGAAACCCATGCCGGGTACTGGCGAGTGCGAGTGGCAGGGCATCCATCCATTCGAAGACCTGGTGCAAGTGACTAATCCGACTCAGGCGTACATGCAGAACTGCAACATTTCACCTTGGGTGATGATGAAAAACTCGCCGCTCGATCCCGATAAATACGCGGAGCATCCATATATCTACAACGCCGGCCGCACACCCGCGCACCAGCGTGCCGCCATGACGCTCGAGCAACTCGACGCCGCGAAAAACGTCACTCTCGAGCAGGCTATGGATATCGCGTTCTCTCCCGAAGTTTACAAAGCCGAGACGTGGCAGGATCGTATTCGAAAAGCCCTGCAGGGGAACGAATCCACGAAGGCCACTGGCGCGGAGAGCGAATTCGTGCAGAGCATTCTCGATTGGAACCGGCGCAGCGATGCCGATTCGCGCGGAGCCCTCGCGTACTATCTGTTCAAGATGGAGCTGGGCAGCCGCAGCAAGCTCCTCGAACCCCCCGCGGAATTAACCGATGACGACGTGCGCGCGGCTTTGCATAAAGCCGAGGAACATTTGAAAGCCACCTTTCCTCCTAATGCCGTTTTCGGGACCGTGTTCCGTGTTGGGCGCACGGGTTCACCGCGCAACTGGCCCGTGGGCGGCGGCAGTCTGGCTCAAGCAGGCATGGCCACGCCTCGCGCCCTCGGATTTGACCCTCAAGGCAATCTCATGATCGGCCGCAGCGGCCAGACTTCCACCCAGATCGTCATTCTCACCAAGCCGCCGCAATCCTGGATGGTCATTCCGCTGGGCGAGAGCGATCGCGCCGATTCGGCGCATTTCGACGATCAGGCCGAAAAGCTATTCAGCAAATCACGCATGAAGCCGACTTATTTTCTGCGTCCGAAAGAGCTGGAAAAGCACGTCATTGCCACCGAGGAGCTGACTTATTAATGCCCGCGTCCAGGTTACGTGCCTCGATGTAACGGACTCAGAGTTACAATACGAGCGTCTGCTTAGTGCGGCCGAATGTGTTCGCGGCGCGCGCTTCAAATTCGAAAAGGACCGCAAGCGCTTTGTCGCAGTCCGGGCTTCGTTGCGCAGGCTTCTGGCGCGCGAGACTGGCCTCGCCCCGGCGGATCTGGTGATTTGGGAATCGAACCACGAAAAGCCAAGACTGGTTCTTTCACCCGGCGCGCCGAAGGTGTTTTTCAATGTTTCGCATTCGGCCGATTATGCAGTGATTGCTGTCTCCCGGGATGCCGAAGTCGGTGTGGATATCGAGCAGATTCGCGCCGGCCAGCCGTTTCAAGGTCTCGCCCGGCGTTTTTACTCTCCTGGCGAGAATGGCTGGCTTGAATCCATAGCGCCCGAGCGCCAGGCGGAAGCCTTCTGCCGGATTTGGTCCGTCAAAGAAGCGGTCCTGAAATGCGCCGGCCTCGGGTTATCCGTGCCCACACAGAAGGTGGAAGTGGTCTTCGCCGCGAATGCTCCGCCTCTGGTCAAATGTCCCGGTCCTGAATGGAGGCACCTCGAACACTTCTCAGTGCAGGAGTTACATCTAGTCGATGGGTACGCATCAGCGCTGGCCGTGGATGCAGAGCAGGCAGACGTGGAAGTCTTGGGCACGTAAGTTCGATCGGATAGAGTATGGCGATATGGTAGTATGGTATTGATATGGCAGTAAAAGTGACTTTTACTTTCGACGAGACAACTGTCACCAGGCTCTCCGAAGCTGCCGAGCGGCTCTCAAAGCCGAAGAGCGCCGTTGTCCGGGAGGCGATTCACGATTTTCATGAGCGCATCGGAAGACTGAGCGAGCGGGAACGCCGCCGCATGCTGCAAGTCTTTGACGAACTGGTCCCCAAAATTCCAGCGCGTCCAAAATCCGCCGTTGAAAGGGAACTCAGAGAACTCCGAAGGGCGCGCCGATCGGGCGGCCGGGCTTCCATGCGTGGCAAATCAGTTTGATCGTACTGGACACCTCGGTCCTGATTGACAGTCTGTCTGGCTCAAAGCGGTCTGCTGCGGCTCTACGCAAGATAATTGAGGCTGGAGAGCGGCTGTCACTACCATCGCTTGTCCTCTATGAGTGGTTGCGCGGTCCGCGCTCGCGGGAGGAACTGGTGGCGCAAGAGGCTCTTTTGCCCAGCGAATCGGCACTACCGTTCGGCCCGCTCGAGGCTGCTTTGACCGCGAAACTTTATCAGTCAGTCCGTCATCCTCGCGGCCGAGAACTGGATCTCGCGATAGCGGCGCACGCGATTGCGCTGGAAGCCGGCTTATGGACTCTAAATGTCGCCGATTTTCGCGACATTCCCGCCCTCAGGCTCGAGACTGGATAACAGCGGCAAGACGGCCGCGTGCTTGCCCTTACCGCTCGCCACGCACCGGCAAATGCAATTCCAGGTTTTTCTCGCGATTCATTCGCAGCGTTGTGTCGCGATCCACGTTGTCGAGTAGCACCTGGTGCTGTTTGCGTTCGGGATCGAGATAGTTCAGCTCGCCATCGTCCACCCAGGCCAGCAACGCCGGCAGGATAGGGCCGTTTCGCATGGCGATCGAGAACGTCTGGCCGGTTGGGCCAGCCGCGGGATTGTACTCATGCAGCGCCGGCCTCACGATCATGGGCGGCCGCGGCGGAGCCTGTGGAACCCACCAATATGGAGCCAGCAACACCAGATTCGGCGTGCCGCCGTAGCCCGCATAATCGATGGCTGCGGGAAACGCATATGAGAAGCCGAAAAAATCGGAAAAGCCGAATCTGAACTGTCTGCCGAATCCCGGCTGCGTACCTCCCGGAATGGTGCTTACGCCAAGTGGCGGAATCGCGCCAACCGGTGGTATTCCTAGATCCGTGCGCAGTTGTTGGGAACCGAAGAGCTGTGGGAACCCTGTAGTGTTGTGGGTAAAGACAAATCGGGCTGGGCCGAACCTTTGCGTGGTCGAAGGCTGTCTGAATCCGGCGCCGCCGCGGGACCCGCCTCCGTGGAAAGAGCCTTCTCCGCCGCGGAACTGTCCGAAAGACGGTACCGCAAGAATCAAACACAAGCCAAGCCAAGTCTTACGTTTCATGGGGTAAGCGTCCTTGCGAACAGCGTAGTGCTAGCGTGTCTCGAGAGCAACCTGTTTGTGTGAGCGCCGCGCTAGCGCCCTACGCAGATGTGCGTTTTTGCACAATAACTTGAATGAGATTCGTGAATCAAACGGGAGTGAGGGTTCGCTCGAAGGCCGTGGTATCGACGGTAATGCGGGACGCCGGCATAACCGAGCCTGCCTGAACTTCCCGGTGCTTCATGCCGCTTTCGATGGCTTTTGCCAGCTCGGAGGCTAATGCGATCAACACACGCAAATGCTCCGCCTTGAAGGCGTCCGCATCCACGCGATAGAGGGATAAAACGCCAACCACTCTCTTGTAACATTGCAAAGGTACCGCTAACTGTGATCGCAAGCTCGTTGGATCCGGCAACGAGACTGATTCGAGCGCCGGGCTACCGTTGATGATGGCCCGCCCGTTTTCTGCAACCCAGCCGGCCACGCCTTCTCCCATGGGAATCTTTAATGACGAAAAAGGCTGCGCATCTTTGCCGGCGATAAATTCAGGGACGAGTTTCGCGTCCAGAGGAACGTAGACCACCATGGCATCGAATGGGACGCGCTCGTTGAGCCTGCTTGCCAGAACGGTACAAATTTCTTTGCAGGTGAGGACACCCACAAGCGATCGAACCATGCTCCCCAATTGGGCAAAGCCGGCGAGTGCTTCAACGTCCCAGGTGGAGCTCGATTGGCCGTCAGCAGCGGAGTTCTCGAAGCCGGCGGCAGGCGCTGCACCTCTTTCGATTTTGATGTCCGTGGAGAGGCTGAACTTTTCGACAGGATGGGCCCGGGCCTGCTGTTCCAGCTCGCGATAACGCTTGCCGAGAATGCCGACCACCTTAGGATCGAAGGCTTTGCCCGACTCGCTTGTGACAATTTCCATGGCCTTGTCGATGGGCATCGCACGCCGGTACTGCCGATCGCTGGCTAGCGCGTCCAGGCAGTCTACCGTTGATAGAATGCGAGCGCCGATCGGGATTTCTTCGCCTTTGAGTCCGTCGGGATAGCCGCTGCCGTCCCACTTCTCGTGATGGCTCCTCACAATCGGAACCACGGGGTAGGGGAACTGCGCGCGCTCCAGAATTTCGGCGCCGACTACCGGATGGACTTTCATCTTCTCGAACTCTTCCGGCGTCAGCTTTCCGGGCTTGCTGATAATAGACTCGGGCACCGCAATTTTGCCGATGTCATGCAGCAGCGACGCAGCCCGTAGAGCCTCCAGTTCGCTTTCATTGAGATCGAGTTCTTTACCGATCTCCATCGCGTAAATCTGGACTCTCTGCAGATGATCGTGCGTGGTGTGGTCCTTGGCTTCAATGGCGGTGGCCAACGACTCAATAGTGCGCAGATGCAAAGCCGCCGTTTCCTCGGCGTGCTTTTTGCCGTCTTCCAGACGTCCCAAATATAAACGGTACGAGCGATAGACCAGGTATGTCACTGGGATGACCAGCATGGAGGTCTGCCATCCCAGATAGCGTCGGGCTACTACGAAAAGGCCTGCAGTGGCCGCCCCCAGCATATAATATGGAAACGCCCACAGATAACATGTAAGCCAGACCTTGCGAATGGACTGGCTTTCGGTCAGCGCTATAACGGCTGCCACCAGAATCGTGGTGCATACAAAGTACGTGCAACCCAGCAGAGCCAGCATCACGGAAAATTCCAAGGGAAGGCTCCGCAGCCACGTGGAATGGAACACATTGTAAGCGGCGGTGATGGCGATGGCGGCGCTGGCAATATTGAACTGCATCTGTACCAGGCGCAGTTTTTTTGTGGATTGCCAGAAATACTGCACGAAAACCGCCGAGCAGCCGGTGATCAGCACCTCAGGCAGATTCAGCGCCACAATCCCGATCAGCACGAATACGAAGCACACGGATATGGTTCCCGTGACCCCAGGCAAACGCAGTTTCCAACCGGACACCAGCATTGCCACGACAAAGTAAATCAGAAAACTTGCCAGGTCGTCAGAGCGCCAGAGCAGAAGGCTGCGAGCCACATCCAGCCAGCCCGCTACGATCACCAGCGCGATGAAAATTTTTGTCTTGACCGACATGATTGTGCTCGCTGACCGCAGGCTCTCTTAGTTTTCACCACCGACTAGTGGCTTCGAGCCCTCGGAAGGTTTGAGTGGCTGGGCCTTGCGGCCGGACTGGCCCGGGCCTCGACTTTCAGTTTTCGCCATATGCGCTCGTGCTTCCCCAAACTACGTTGCTTCCCCAAACCACATTACTGCCCCAGACTACGTTGCTCCCCCAGACTACGTTGCTTCCCCAAACCACGTTCGTTCCATTCAAGAGCACCGTGCTTCCCCAGACCACGTTGCTCCCCCAAACGACATTGCTTCCCCACACCACATTGGTGGACATCATCAGAGATGCCAGCTGGGTGCTGGAGTTGTAAAGGAAGCTCGGCGAGGCGGCGCTTTTCTGTGCCACGTCTTTGCTGGAGAGTGCGGCGTAGGTATCCAGATATCCTGCGCCTACGGTGAAAATGTCGTAGGTGCTGGTGTAGATCGTTCCCGTCACCGGGTCGGTGGTGCTGCTGTACGCGGGGAACGACTTTGTCGCGGTTTTCATCAGGCGTGCTTTGACAGTGTCCGGACTCAGGCTGGGATCTTTTTGCAGCATCAAAGCGGCCGTCGCCGAAACCACAGGCGTTGCCATGCTTGTCCCGCTCAACCGGAAATATTGGGCCGGTCCCGCGTTCGTAGAGGTCGTGTAGTACGCCGGCATGACAAGATTCGCGGGATACTGTGCGGCCAGTGTGGATCCTGGAGCGAGCAGTGAAACCACCAGGTTTCCGGGAGCTACCAGGTCCGGTTTCGCGGTCAGATCGATGTAGGTCGGGCCCTTCGAGCTATAACTCGCAATCAGATCGTCGGTTCGAGGATAGGTCGAGAGCGTCTTCATGCACCCGACCGTGATCGCATGCGGGCTATTGGCCGGAGAGAGGATCGTCGCGTAGCCGTTTCTCCCCAGGTTGCCGGCGGCGGTCACTACCACGATGCCGTTCGCCCAGGCCGCTTCCACCGCGCGGCATAGCGGATCCCTGTTGCAGCTTTCGTAAATCGGCCGGCCTAAGGACAGATTGATCACGCGCACGTTGTATTTGCTCTTCAACTGCACGGCTTGCTGGATCGCGGCGATTACGGCGCTGTCTGTACTCGCGCCATTCTTGTCCAGCACTCTGAGATCGAGAAGGTTGGCGTTTGGGGCAATGCCTTTGAGGATGTGCGAAGAGCCGGGCATGGACGATGACCTTCCGTTGCCCGCCAGAATACCTGCGACATGCGTTCCGTGGCCGTAATCGTCAAACTGTACCCCGCCGCTGACGAAGCTTTTCCGGTACACCACGCGAGACTGGCCCCATGCGTTTCGGAGGTCGGGATGAGAATAGATTCCGCTGTCGATTACCGCGATGCCCACTCCAGCGCCGTTCAACCCGGAGTTCCAAGCTATGGGCACATCGGCGGCTTCGGTGGTGTAGTCCAGTGACGCATTCAACGGCCGGTCTAGCGAAATGTAGTTCACGTCCGACTGATTGGACAGCGTGATTACATCCCCGGCATGCATGGTCCCCGCTACGGCGTTGATCAATCCAAACACGACGCTATTGAGGATATTGATGACAGTGCAAAGAAGCCCGCCGACAATCCCCAGTAGCCCACCGCCACCGCTACATGTCTGCGGCTGTTGCGGCGGTGCGGTGTTGTACTGCACGACTACGTTGACCGTGTTTGTGGGATTCGACAGCAGCGGCAGAAGATCCGGTGAAATCTTCGAATCGTCGGCGACCGCTGAACTCGCGGTCAGAAGGAACAGACATACGACGGCGGCGTACGCGATTTTTGATATGTATTTGGAGGACATCGCGTTATCCAAGGGCAACCGTATTGCCAAGGGAAATGGTGGCGCTAACTTGCTGAAACTGAGACGTTAAGCCGGATGCGTAAGCCCTTCGCCGGGGTGACAGATTGTCACCAGGAGACCAGTATTGTCACCGAGGTTTCGACTGGGCGAAGCTCTAGACCGCGACGTTTTGGAGCTCTTCGTCTCTCTGTGTCTGCGAGCATCGTTCCACCATCAGGTCTGGACACCGGTGCTGAACGATTCGGCAATCATACAATCCCAGAACAGCGGCGGTGAGTGGCTAGAACCTCGGGAACGCTACTTGCGGGAACATTCTTTAGGGCGGGAGCGGTGTGGAGGGAATACTAACTATGGTTTGTTGGCCGCCTCGCCGATGGCTCTTTTGTTAACGAATGAGATCATCGAAGCAGCGCGCGCAGACTGAACCGCGCACTCTCGTTAGCATTGTGGCCGGCACTCGATCGGCGCAGAATGGCAACACCCGGAGTGGGCGATGGTTGATCTATTTCCGATGCTCGTTGTTCTGGTGGCGGTGCTGATCCTCGCCTGGATATGGAAGCGGCTGAGGCGCGGATAGACACCAATGCCGCGCGGGCGGTTCGGAGTGGAAAGTTAAGGCTGGCGGCTAGCTTAGCTAAGCTAGGGGGCGAGTGTCCCTACGAGGGCCGGCGGGTGGGGATTGTCGTCGCCAGGGCGTCCCTCGACTCTGGGAGCACTCGCCCTCCACATTGTCGGGAGCGCCGAGAGACGGCGCGACGATGTATCCGCCCTTGTCAAGTTGGCATGTCAGCGGTGTCAGCGGTACGGCAAGCTTGATTTGATGTTCTCATCAACAATGCCGGCGTTATGCCGATTTCTCCTCTCGACGACGACCTGGGCGTCGACGATTGGGAACAGATGATAGACGTCAACATTAAAGGCGTTCTATACGGCATCGCGGCGGCGCTGCCCATCTTCCGCAAGCAGGGCTTCGGACATTTCGTCAACATCGCTTCTACAGCAGGGCATAAGACTGTACCGAACCAGTCCGTCTATTCCGCCACGAGGTTCGCTGTGCGCGCCATTTCCGAGGGTTTGCGCCAGGATGCCGGCGATAAGCTGCGCGTGACGATCATTTCGCCGGGTTCGTCCGGACAAATTTCGCGGAAACTGTGACAAATCCGGAGGTGAAAGCTCAGCTCGCCGAGTCCCGGGACAAGTTCGCGCTGCCGCCCGATGCGATAGCCCGCGCCATTGCGTTCGCGATCGAGCAGCCGGCCGATGTTGATGTGAATGAGATCATTGTCCGTCCCACTGCGCAGGGCTAAGTCCGCGTCGCAGAAGCAGTGCGGCTGGCCGTCGTCGTGGAAAAGCCGCAGGTCTGACGCACAAACCGCGCCAGCCATGCGCTACAAAAGAAGCCGCCGTGATGCACGCTACTTATACTTATGCGTCTACGTGTTTCGCGAAACGGCGGTCGAGGGCCATCTTGTGCTTGGGCGCCAAGGTGCCGGAGAGCTGCTGCATCTCGGATTTCGGTAGCGGCTTGAAGGCCCGGGTCATTTGCACGTTCTGTTCGATGAAATCGAGCGAGGGCATCCCGACGACCGCGAGCGAGACAGGCAGCGAGAGCGAATAGTACAGGAGCTTCTCGGCTGGAGCTTTGCCGGTCAAGCCTTCCTGCGCGTAAATTTTCATGGCGATGACGCCCATCTTTTTCCGCAGCGCCACCGGCAGGGCCACGGTCTCGAAGCTGGTTTTCATGGCCTCATTGATTTCCATGCCATGGCCGCTCTTCATGCCCACCAGTGCGGCGTTGAGAGCCATCTGGGTGCAATCGAAATCGTGCCGCTCGAGCGCTTTGGCAAGGACAGTGGGGTCGTTGTGACAGGTAATGCCGACGAAGCGAATGGCTTTTTCATCGCGAAACTTGAGCAGACGGTCGAGAATATTTCCCTTCGCCTCGATCTGCTTCAGATCTTCTTCGTCTTCGAGCGAGTGGATGTGGACCAGGTCGATCTGGTCTGTCTGAAGCCGCTTCAGGCTGCCTTCGACGGTGCGCGCCGCCTCGTCGCCGTTGCGGGCCTCGATTTTGGTGGCGAGGAAAATTCCATCTTTCTTGCGCCGCTCCTTCAGTACCTTGCCGACGCGAGTCTCGCTCAGGCCGCTACCGTAACCGTAAGCGGTGTCCATGTACGTGATGCCCAAGTCGAAAGCGCGGTTCAGTGCTTCGAGCGCTTTGTCCTCTTCTTTATACATGAGGAACCGGCTGCCGCCGCCCATGGCGAGAATGGAAACTCGCGCGCCCGTGCGCCCCAGGACACGTGTGGGCAGACCGCCATTCTTGGAGATCTCCGCGCCAAAAACAGCGTTGGCCGCGAGACTGCCGAATGCCGTGGTTTCCAGAAAACTGCGTCGCGAGATACGCATTGAGCCGCTCCTCAGGCTAAGGCTATCGCAAACGAGGGCTTGGCCGCAATTGGCGGTGAAGGGCGGTGAAGGGCGGTGAAGGGCGGAGCCTTTGTGGACCCGGCTAACACCGTCGCTTGGCTGGAATCGGGGCTTTTTATCTCGTAGCATTCTTCTTCTGATAAGTGTTAAGCTACAGGCTACAGTTCGCCGGTGAGAATACAGAAAACTTTACTCACAAGG
>QHXW01000446.1 GCA_003223115.1 Acidobacteriota bacterium | reverse complement strand
TAGCCCAGGACCTTAGGTGCGGCTTAAAGGGAAATCCTGAGCCAATTTACTTCATCAATTTCCGAAAATTTGGTCTTTTTCCTTCTCGAAGCGCTAATGCCGTTTGCGCTCGTGTGTCAAGCTGCACCGAGCTGTGGAACACCCTCCGGTGATATATTTCAAGATCAATCATAATGAAACGACGCGAATTCATGTCCGGCCTTTCCTCTGTTCCCGCTCTTCTGGCAGAGTCGGGCGCCGCCCAGACCTCCGGCGGATCCACATCCTTGTTTGACGGCAAGTCGCTCGATGGCTGGACCGTACAGCATGGTCCGCAATCGGCCTTTTACGTTCAGGACGGGGCCATCGTGGTGCACGAGAGCTCCGGTTTTCCCACTTGGCTCCGGTCCGCCCGCCAGTACGAGAACTTCGATTTCCAGGGCGAGTTCTTCATCCAGGGCTGGATCGATTCCGGCATTTACTTCCATGCTCCCGAGCATGGCAGGAATACGTGGGTAGGAATGCAGATGAAGATTTTCCAGCAGCGGGATGAGAAACCGAGATCGAACTCGATGGGTTCCATCTTTCCGGTGATCGAGCCGCTGAAGGTGAATGTGAAAGACAAGGAGTGGAACGATTTTCGAATCCTGATGGACTGGCCGTCGCTGCGCATCTGGATTAACGGCGAGCTGATCCAAAACCTCAACGTCGAAAGCCGGCCCGAACTCAAATACCGCATGCGCCGCGGCTACCTGGGTCTAGCCAGTCTTTCCTATCCGATTCGTTTTCGTAATCTGCGAATCCGCGAGTTGCCCGACAAGGAAAATTGGCAAGTGCTGTACGACGGGCCGGCGGATCTCGGAAAGTGGTTCGTCTCGGAGGGCAAGCCGCACTTCGCAGCGCTCGACCAGGTGCTTTGGGCTGATGGGACGGGGCATCTGGCCACCAAGGAGAAGTTCCGCGATTTTGAGCTGCGCATGTATGTTCGCGCCGTGAAGGACCACAACAGCGGCGTGCTCTTCCGGACCTCGGGACAGGGTCTGGCCGGCCGACATTACGAGATTCAATTACACAATGTGGAAGAGTCGCACTATCCCACAGGTTCGCTCTATTATTTCAAACGGTCCGTTTACCCGAAAATCGAGCCCGAAAAATGGTTTCCGTTCCATCTGATTGTGCAGGACCGGCACTGCATGGTCGAGATCAACGGCGATACGGTAATGGAATACGATGAGCTCGAGAACTTAGACGAAGGCAATATCGAGTTGCAGGCTCACCGCCAGGGTTATTGGACCGAGTTCAAGCAAATCCGTGTGAAGCGTCTCTGAGCCTGCGCAGGCTAGGTCGAACCGGGCGGAAATTTATGCCGCTTGGGCGTGTGCAGTAAGATGCGGCTGGTAGATTTCCACCATGCGGTCCGCGCCGCCACTCAACGAGAAGTGTTGGTGAATGAAGCGGGCGGCGGCTGAACCCAGCCTAGCCGTGGCCGCTCTGGTGTCGGCTAATGCCTAGTCTAGCCTGCGCCGCAGTTCGTTGTTCTCGATCAGCTCGCGGAGGCATAAGGCGAGCTGCGTGGGACTACCGGAGTCAAAGAGCAGCCCGATGTGGCTGTGTTCCACCAGTTCCGGATTGCCTCCGACACGCGACGCCACGGGCGCGCACCCGCAAGCCATGGCTTCCATCAGCGCGTTCGATAAGGCCTCGGAGACCGAAGGCAGCACGAAGATGTCCATGGAGCGCAACCAGCTTGCGACGTCGCGCGTGGCGGACTCGAACACGCAATATTCCCGGATGCCGAGATCTTTACTGTGCATCTCGAGCGCGGAGGCAAGCGGTCCACTAACGACAATTGCAAGCTTCAGTCCGGCCGCGCGTCACGAATTTGAGCGAATGCATCGAGCAACGTAAACAGATCTTTTTCCGGCCGGAGCGCACAGACCACACCAATCACGATGGACCCGTCGCGAAGGCTGGCACACGGCGTGCGTGGAGCGGACGGAAACAACTCGTATGGATGCCGTTATAATAGACATGCACAAGTTCCGGCGGTACGCGCTCGTCCTCCACAAGATGCTGCCGCAAGGCCTGGCAATTGACGACCACCGCGTCTGCCAGCCGATCCGTGAATTGCAGCAGGGGTCTGGTCATGGGCGGTGACAGCGTGCGAAACGCGCGCTGGCTCGAGATCACAACCGGAGTCCGGTAGGCCCGGTAGGCCCGAGCAGTGGGGACTCCAAAAAGATTAAACGGCACATCGAAGGTGTGCACGAGTTGGATGTGATACCGCCGCAAGTACTCACCCATTTCCCGGGCGGCACAGATTGTGGACGGCGCATAAAACGAGCGCACGGGAAAGCGGACGATGGGGATCTGCGCGGCCCGGAGTTCCTCACCTCTCAGACCGTCGGGGCAGAAACATCCCACATGGGGCTGAAAACGCGAACGATCCAGCGTCAGGGCGAGCTCCCTGAGCTGGCGCTCAGTATCTCCCAGCCCCAACTCGCGCACCATGAGCAGTACAGGCGTGGGCGTTCGAGTGATTTTCGTTCATTCGAGCTGGGATTGTGCTGCTCGTTCGGCGGCGTGCTGCGGCCCCCGGGTTTCGGCCCAGATCTCCAGACCTCCGAACAAAAGATTGGGAAGGCGCAGAACGCGGCGGTCATCAATACCAGGAACGTGCGCGCGTAGGATGTCAGAGATTTCAACCGCCATTTTTCGGGCACCCAGAGGTCAGCCGCTGCAAAAGCATAAAACACGGCCTGGGAGCCGACTGCAAATTCTCTCCACCCGTCATGCAAACCAAAGCTGGTGACGCTCATCATCACCAGCGCGTGCGGCAACAGCAGTCGGCCAATATTTATGTGACATAAAGTGAAGTCATGCGATTGCGCCGCGTCAGCAGCGCCGGATAATAGCGCAGAGTTTGATAAACACCAGCGAGCGTGCGTACGTGCGTACTTTGCGCAGGAATTCCGATCCCAGCTCGGTAGGGTAGTCGTAGGCTCGCGCGGAACTTTCCGGAATGACGCGATAGCCCGGAAAAATGCGGCAAGCGGGAGGTACACATCGTCGAGCAGAACGCCGGAAGGCAATGGAACCGCGAGTTCCCTCCGCATGGCGTAAAATGCAGCCTGTCGCACCCAGCATCGAATCAATTTGGCTCATCCGGGTCCTGATCTACTTCTCGTAGCGCCAGTAAACTCCGACGCGGGTGTGTTCGAGCGCATGGCTGTCTCCAATCACCAGTTCGCCACTGGCCACACCGACAGTCGGATCAGCGACGCATTCCACCAGCCGTTTTAAACTTTTCGCGTCCCGCCACGCCGAATGCGGATCAGTTCAATACCGCTCGAGGCGTACTCGCCGGCGATTTCATCAGTCCGGTCACTCGAGCCGTCCGAAATCACACGAATCTGAATCAGTTCACGCGGGTAATCAAGCGAGAGCAGGGAATCCAGCTTCCTCCGCAGCCACTGTTCTCCGTTGCGCACCGGAAGCAAAACGGATACGGTCCGCCACTGGATCTGTTTCACTATGGGGCGCATATGGCGCCGAACTGCCACACTCGAAGGTTACTTCATTAACTCGAAGGTTACTTCATTAAAAAGATCTTGAATATAAGTACACGACAGTGTAATGTGTAAAAAAACGACATGAGGAGGGCAGTTGTTTGTACCGCTGCAGACCTTATCTTGGTTTCCTTCCTAAGCGCCGCCGTGTTCGCGCCCGCTATGTTTTGCAGCATCGTTTGAGTCTGGCCTAACTGCAGGATCTGCGAGCTTTTTTGGCTCGTTCGAGTCATTCAAACGGAGAAACGAATGCAAATGGCGGCACTGTTCAATTCAATCGAGGAAAGCGAGAGGTATTACCTCTGGCAGTTGTCCGTAGTAGTCTGCCTGATTTTCGAGATAGTGGGCCCGGTTAACGACGAATCGATATACAGGTTAATTGCTGTGGCTCAACCATTGGCAGTCTTGTTTCCCTGCTCATAAGTCACTAAAAGATAAGAAGCAACAGAATCGGCTGCCGGCTTTAAATGCTGGGGAAAATATCACAAGGAACTTGTGTCCTAATGCGATCAAGAATTATCCAGATCATTCTAGCTGTTGCGGTTGCGGCGATACCGGCTCTGGCACAGTCGGCCTCGCTCTCATTATCTTCGGCAACAGGCGCCCCTGGTGGAACGGCCACGCTGAGCGTGACATTGGCGACTCATGGAGTGCAAATCGCCGGCGTGCAGTGGGACTTGTTGTATACGCCGCCGGACCTTTCGCCCAACGGTTCGTCATTTTATGTCACCGGCGGAGCCGCCACGGCGGCCGGGAAGCAAACCACTTGCAATATTGTTTCACCGGGCGACGTGCGGTGCCTGGTAGTCGGCTTCAACAGCACTGCCATTAATGATGGCGTACTCGCCGGCATTACATTTACGATCTCATCCAGCACAACCGTTCATGCATCGCAACTGACCTTCTCCGGTGTATCCGGAACCGACACCAGTTCCAACCCACAATCGGTCAGCATCAACGCAACAGGTAGCACCGTCAGCATCGCGCAAAACAACCCAACTCCTCCTCCTGCCACGTTATCTTCAGTTATTTGCAATCAAAACGCAATCACACCGCCTGGCAGTGCGGCCTGCGCGGTCTACCTGAGCGCAAACGCCGCCAGTGGCGTGACTGTCAATCTCTCAGCGGGCTCGGGGATGAGCGTACCTGGGTCGGTGTCCATCGCGGCGGGCACATCCAGCGCACCTTTCGCAGCCTCTGCTTCACTGCCGGTGCTGACTCCCACCACCGCAATCATTAACGCGACTCTCAGCGGAGTCACCCGAACCTTTTCGCTGAACCTGTCGCCGGCAGCCCCGCCACCCAGTGCGCCAGTCACTTTGTCTTCGTTGCACTGCAGCCCTTCGACCGTGGCCGGCGGCACCAGCGTTTCGTGCACGGTGAGCCTTTCTGGCGCCGCGCCGGCAAGCGGCACCACAGTTTCGCTGACTAGTTCGAGCGCGAACGTGGTGGTACCGGCATCGGTGAGTGTGCCGAACGGAGCGAACAGCGTCGGATTCAATGCATTTACGACAGTCGTCTCGAGCATGCAAACGGCATCTATTTCGGCCTCTGCGGGAGGCGTAACCCAATCAGCCAATGTGATACTGCAGCCCGCGATGGGTAGTCTTTCAAGCCTCACGTGCAGTCCGGCAGCGTTGCCCCCGGGTGGGAGTACCACGTGCGTGGTTCTGACGGGTTACGCCGTCCCAGCCGCGACGAACGTGAGTCTTACGAGCAACAACCAGAAAGTCGCAGTGCCAGGATCAGTGACGATTCAGGCAGGCGCAACTAGCGCGTCTTTCACCGTCACGGCTCAGACGGTCACAACGGATTTCAGCGCCACTCTTACTGCCGCCTTGAATAATGCCTCGGTCACGTTTTCGCTGCAGGTCAGCACGCAAGCGTCCATACAGTCTGTCAATTGCAGTCCGACCACCGTTGTTGCCGGCGCTTCGGCGACGTGCACGGTGACTTTGACGCAAGCCTCAGGGTCGCCCATCAACGTGCTCCTCTCGGCCAGCGATCCCAAGCTCAGCATCCCGTTGTTAGTGCAAATTGGAGCGGGGGCAACCAGCACTACCTTTAAAGCAACAGCCGCGACATCGGTAAACGCGAACAAATCCGTTACGATTTCGGCGGGAATCAGTGGCATTATCTCCACTGCCACGTTGAACCTTTCGCCGCTCGACACCAAGCTCTCGGTAACCAAATTAACCTGCACCCCGCAGACGTTAACGGGAGGCGGTGCGGCTTCCTGCAACGTGACGCTCTCCGTCGCGGCGCCAGCGGGAGGCGCCAGTGTTGTGATTTCCGCTGGCAGCACGCAAATGACCATGCCGGGTACGGCACAAGTAGCTGAGGGAAGTACCTCGGGGCAATTCAATTTAACCAGCGCCTTGATCGATCACGACGAGAACGCAGCGATTTCGGCGACCTACGGAGGCTCGTCCGCCCAAACGATGGTCGCACTGGTGGGCCTCAAACCGCTGTCTCTTTCGTGCTCGCCGAAGTCGGTGACGTCGAAAGCATCCTTCAATTGCCAGATCGCGTTGAACTCCGCTCAGGTGACCAGCAGCCTGTCGTTGAGCGTGTCTAGCAGTAACGAGCACGCGATTGCGCCGGCTTCCGTTTCCAATCAATTGAGACAGGCGACAATTATTTTCCCGGTCTCTACCACGCTGGTGAGCAACGTACAATCCTCAGTCATTGCAGCGGTCTTCCACGGGATCACGATCCACGATACGGTAACCATCAGCCCGGCGGCCCCAATCCTGAACCTACCAGGCAGGCTAGGCACTCGTCCTGGCAAACTGGTCGGATTCACGGTCACCGCGTCGGATCCGGCTGGGCTTCCGGTTTCGATCACGGTATCGGGTATACTCGGGGGCGCGGTTTTCAACGCCATCAATGGCTACTTCTCCTGGATCCCGCTAGCCACTCAAATTGGCATCCACAGCGTGCACTTCACGGCTACCAACCTCGCGCTGGTGTCCACCACTCAGGACGTAGTAGTTGATGTCGGTTCGGACACTCCGATCATCCTTTCGCTCGCCAATGCAGCCAGCTTCCAAGATGACGGCGGATGCAGCCCCAATGCGGTGGTGAGTCTATTGGGTGCCGGGTTTGTGAACATGACTTCCAAGTCGGCTCAGGATTCTCCCATCCCGACAGAAGTGAATGGCGTTCGGATCAAGGTGGATGGTGGTTACCAGCCGGTTCTCTTCGCGGGCGAGGAACAAGTGAACTTCCAGTGCCCCGCATTGGCCCCGGGAGACAAATTCACACTCATTGTTGAAAGCAGCACGGGTGTGTCGGCGCCGCTCAACTCCACCATGCGGTGGGCCAGGCCCGGCATTTTCACGCTGGATGCTACCGGCAAGGGCCAGGGCGCTGTTCTAATCGCAAATAGCGCGACGATCGCCATGCCGCACTCGACTACACTTCCCAGCCAGCCGGCCAAGGGCGGCGAATACATCTCGATCTACGCTACCGGTCTTGGCCCCGTCAAGCTGGATGTTGCGCCGGGCCAGGCTGCACCGCTCGATAAGTTAGCGAATGCCAAGCTGGTTGTAGATGTGCTGATCGACGGGAAAAGTGTGCCCGTCACCTTCGCTGGACTTGCTCCGGGGTATACCGGTCTCTATCAAGTGAACGCCCAGGTTCCGGCGACTGTTGTTACGCGAGATGCGGTTCCTGTTCAGGTCGTGGTGCACCTGCCGGACGGAAGCAGCGTATCGAGTAACATCGTGACCATCGCCACTAGCGCGAACGTCCAGTAGCGGCTTGGATTTATTCCAGGCACTCATTCCAGGGGCGGTTGCTCGTTTTCAGAGACAGCCAGGACCTTGAGCTCGCATATTGGATCTGTTCGTACCAATCTCACCTTCAGAGTTCTTGACACCCGGATCGCTCTAAAGTACGATGCCGCAGTTGGGCGAGGATACGCCGACTTATCGCCCGCACGCGCGTGTGCGGACTTTCTCCTGCGCTGACAACTCAACTTTCACAAAAGAGGAGAGATATGCGACATATTTTTACAGTACTTACCGCGAGCCTGATCTGGGTTGCTTCGTGCGGAGCTGCTTTTGCTCAAAGCGGTACCTGCAGCGGAATGGGCCTGGGTGCTCGAGCCAGCCTCAACGGATTTATTCCGTTCCCCGCGAGCAGTCTCTGGAACACCGATATCTCTGCCGCGCCGGTGGATCCGAACTCGGCAAACATCATTAACTTTATCGGCTCGACGGTCACTCTTCATCCCGATTTTGGCGCCGGAACGTTCCACAACCAGAGCCTCGGCATCCCGTACCAGGTCGTTGCGGGGACACAGGCCAAAGTCAACGTGACGCTCGGAGCTTTTTTCGATGAGAGCGATCCCGGGCCGATGCCGATTCCTTCGAATGCGCTGATCGAAGGCTATCCCAAGCCCGGTAATGGAGACCGGCACGTGCTGGTTTTGGAAAAGGATGGGTGCTGGCTGTACGAGCTCTATAAGGCGACTTTAAAGAGCGGTAATTGGAGCGCGGATGCCACGTCCATATGGGATATGACCGTTAACGAGCAGCGCCCGTATACCTGGACCTCGGCCGACGCCGCCGGGCTCCCTATCTTCGTAGGACTGGCTCGTTTCGACGAAGTTTCGGCAGGCGCCATCAATCACGCGCTGCGGTTCACCGTTCCTACAACGCGCCGGGCATTTGTTGCGCCGGCTTCACACTGGGCTTCTAGCCTCACCGACCCCAACGCTCCGCCTATGGGCACAAGGCTTCGCCTCAAAGCCAGCTTCAACATTTCCGGCTTTCCAGCGGACGACCAGGTGATCCTGACCGCCATGAAGAAATACGGCTTGATTCTGGCTGACAACGGCAGCGGTATTTTCATCAGCGGCGATCCGGACGATCGATGGAACAACACCAATCTCAATCTGCTGAAGAGCATCACCGCGTCGAATTTCGAGGTGGTCCAGATGGGGACTATTTTTACCGACGCGAATGTACCTACCGGCCCCTCGCCCACGATCTCGAGCTTCACGGCGAATCCAACGACGGTCGCGCCCGGCGGCCAGTCTACATTGAGTTGGAGCGTGACCAATAGCATGTACAACATCATTTCTCCACAAGTCGGGCCCGTGCGTGGCGTCAGTGTGGTGGTGACTCCGCCGGCGACCACGACCTACACGCTTTACTCGACGAATCAGTTTGGCCGCACGACGGCCAGTGTTACGGTAACCGTCCAATAAGCATTCGAGTGCCGCCACAACTCGGTTCCAGCATACATATGGACAATCTCTGCGAGTCACGTATAAACTTTCTATACGAGTATGTCGGCCACGAATCTTTTTGCACGGAACTCTCGATCTTTTGATCCTGAAGGCGCTGGCTCTTACCGAGATGCACGGGCTCGCCATTTCACACTGTATCGCGCAGATCACCAAAGGCACCTTTCAAGTGAAGCCCGGCTCGCTGTTCCCCGCGCTGCACCGCATGGAACGGCGTCAGTTGCAGACCGAAACGCGGTAGTGGGAACCATCGCACTCGCCATTGCCAGCGCTCTCGAGGCAAGCTAACCGGACCTCGCCATGTCATTCCTGAGCCGTCTGGCCAGTCTTCGCCGCAATCTCTTCACGCAACCGCACATTGAACGCGACCTCGACGAAGAGTTGCGCGCGTATCTGGATCAGTTGACTGAGGAGAAGCGCAGTGCCGGGATGAGCGCGGCGGAAGCGCAGCGCGCGGCCCTCATTGAGTTGGGCGGTCTGGAACAAGTCAAAGAAGAAGTCAGACAAGGGAGGACCAGTCAAATGCTGGAGGAGTTTCCGCGCGATGCTCGCTATGGAATCCGCACGCTGCAGAAAAACCCAGCATTTTCCGTCGTCGCCGTGTTGGCGCTCGCCCTCGGCATCGGCCAAATACCGCGATGTTCAGTGTGGCCTAGGGGATGCTCTTGCGGCCTCTGCCTTATGCAGACGCCGGTCGCGTGGCCGTGGTCTATATGCGCTACTTCCCGCGAGACTTTGCGTTTGGCACCCTGTACGTCCGCGATTACCTGATGTGGAAAGAGAACAACCACGCATTCGAAGATCCCTCGCTATTTCGTAGCTTGCGGATGGATATCGGGGGAGGGAAGGCGTCGTCCCCGAGCAAGTGCAGGGCGCGTTCGTCACCGCGGGCTTTTTCTCTACGCTCAAAGTGCGTCCACTGATCGGCAGGACGTTCGCGGCGGGGGAGGATCGGCCGTCCACTGGTTCACTAGCCGTGCTCAGCGAGACCATCAGGCGGAGACGCTTCGCGGCGAGTTCCGCCGTGCTGGGACAGACCATCCTGGTGGATGGCGCTCCGTCCGTCGTGATCGGTGTAATGCCCGGTGAATTCCGGTTTCCACGGCGGGAGACCGAAGTCTGGACCAACATCCTTTGAATCCGCCGACGCGTTCCGGCCCCTGGCTCTATCGCGGCATTGCGCGCCTGAAACCCGGTGTGACTTTGCAGCGCGCAAGCTGAGACCAACAACATCGGGCTGCGCATGATGCAGCAGAACTCTTACTACAAGCGCTTGACAATGCCGGCGCTGGACCTGCGCGACGCGCTCCTGGGAATCACGCTGAGGCCCGCGATCCTGGTGCTGGCCGGCTCGGTGGCATTCGAGCGACGCGCATTTCGCCGGTGGTCGCGCTGCGCTACGAGTAAGTCATCGCCATCCGATGCCAGATCGCGGTTCGTGGGCTATGATTAATTAACTAATTAACCATTCACGAACGGTAGACATGACCAAGAAAATTTCAGCCCTCATTGCCCGCACTCAACTAGGCCAAATCATGAACCGCCGTTGACCACAATGAGCGTTTCCTTGTGGAGTGCAACGGCGAACCGGCTGTGCTGATTTTGAGCGTAGCCGATTTCGTGAAGACATTGGCCCAGCCGCCTGACTGGCTCGAAAAGTCCTGGGACACTGCGAGGCAGCGCGGATTGGAAGAACTGTCTATAAACGACACGTAATGCCAAACGCGAATTTGGTAATGATTCGAGTAGTCATTGATATCAACGTTCTGGTTTCAGCTTTGCTGCAACCGGAAGGTCTTCCCGCTGTCGTGTTAAAGCTCGCGCTGTCAGGCCGCATCCAGCCTGCGTGTCTGAACCGGTCCTCGCTGAATACGAAGACGTGATGCGTCTCCCCCACTTCAAACGTGACGCCGAAGTAATCGAAGGCACGCTTCGGGCCATACGCATGGTTGCTCAACACGTAAAGCCGACAACGCGAGCGAGCGAACGCATGTAGCGACCCCGATGACAATATGCTTCTCGACTGCGCCGCAGCCGCTCACGTGGATTACCTGGTGCCCGGCAATCAGCGGCATTGCCCTGAGCGGTGGAAGAGAAGACGCGGGTGATCGGGGCGCGTGAATTTGTCGAAATTCTGGTACAAGAAGAAGGCTAACAGAGCCTAAGGAAATTGTGTGGTGCGAACGGGGAGGGTCGAACTCCCAAGCCCTTTCGGGCGCCAGATCCTAAGTCTGGTTCACATAGCGGCGCCAGCAGCCAAGTGCCGACAAACATTGCTCTAACTCCTTGATCTATCGTAGCCCGAAACGGCGAAACACTGGCGAAAGTGGACACGGATAGTCGGCACATTGTCGGCACTCGTGATGCGAGGCTACTGATTCGTCCTACCGCCCGCGGCGCCGCGGCGGGATTCCTCAGCGTGGCCAGTCATGGCCTTGGTGGCCACAGCGGTGCCTCGAACTCGCCGGCGAAGCCGGGGCGCAGTTCCTTCTCGTAGCTCCGGAGTGATGGAACTCCCGTGCTACACGACAGCGTGCCAGTTCTCTCCCGCTGTGCGCGCCGGCGCAGCTGACTTGATAGGTTTTGCAGACTTTGGCCCGACCGCTATAAAACTCGAAGCAGCAAAGCACTCGCTCGGAAGGCCTCTCGTGCGGGCCAGTTTTTGGCCAGCCTGACTCCAGCCACAGGTTAGTAGCTTCCCTCAGCAATGTGCTTCAAGTACCATGATCGGAGATGAGTATCGTTGTGTGTCCAGCACCGATCGCACAGCAACGCTGGACCAAGGGCGTTGAGCGGTACGGCCGTGAATCCATCTACTCACCCACAACCCACGCAGCGATCGCGCGCGGCCTTGCGATCGTAAGTGGCGACATTCGGACCGTGCACCACGTCCGCGGCGCTGCGTTAGGCGTGACGCTTCCGGCAGCGATGCGCGCGCATTTGCGCGTGCAGGCCCAAGACAAGCTGCAGTTTCTGCCCATTGATGAAGACAGTGTGCTGGTCCGCCGTATCGATTCAGCTACACTGCGGCCCTTGGAGCGCATCGCGGTCGACCTCGCAGCCGAGATCCGCGCGGCCGCACTGCCAGAGACTGCGCTCCAGCATAACGAGCTGCGCTGCGGGCAGTGTCGCAAACCGTTCTGCTGGCCGAACAAGGGAAAGCAGTTCTGTCCCGTGTGCGTGTACCAGCGCCGGCGTGCAGCGCAACGCGCCTATTGGCATCGCAAGGGTAAGCTCACACCGAGCTACCAGATGAGACTGAAAGGTACAGGACCTCAGTCGGCCGAAGGGTTGATCCAGAGGGGCGGGGTCTTCCTCAAAAGGGGAATTCGACGTGCCAGGTGATTGGTGGCCGCAGGTTCTCAGCCCCCTGATTTCCACCGTGTCTGGTCTTGGTGGTGTGACCCTTGGCGGTTGGATCACCTACCGTAGCCAGAGGAAGGAACGGAAACAGCGCTTCGTTCGCGAGCAGTTGTCGGAGTTCTACGCACCGATGCTCGGCTATCGAAATCGCATCCGGGCGAAGAACCAAGAGCGTCAGAAGATAAGGACCGTGGCGGGTGAAGTGTGGCAAGGCTTGGTCGAGCAGGAACGCAAGGGCGGGCTAGATGCTCTCAGCGAACTGACTGATAAGCGCTGGCCAGAGTTAGAGAAGATCATTGATTATTACAACAAGCAACTGGGAGAAGTTGATATGCCGGATTATACCCAGATGCTTAAGCTGTTCACCTCGAAGCTCCACCTTGCGGAAGCCTCGACGCGGACCCACTTACCCGCCCTGGTGGAGTTCATCGAGAGGTGGAATCGTTTAATCACGCGCACACTGCCCCGTGAAGTCTTGGAACAGACTGGGGCGAGAGAAGAGAGTCTGATGCCGCTGTATCTGGATCTTGAGCAGAACTTCGAGAGCTTGCAGGTCGCGCTTAAGGAGTGAAAGAACAGAATCCAATCCCCACCGGCGGACGCCCGCGCGCCAGCCGATCGCGCCGCCGGCCGCAACATTTTCCCATGGTTATGTTTTGGCACTCCAGGCGCCCCAGGACACGCCTGGGTGGAGGGTGTGCCACATAGAGACTTTGAACTTTTAGAGAAGCGCGCCTGGCGATCCGCTGCGCGATCGCGGCAACTTTACGATACAAAGCTAAGAAAAACCTAAGGCTGCTTGAGAGCGACCAACGAGCGATACAGTTTTCTATCTCATTGAAATGGTGGTACTTGCGCGTATTCGGTGTCGAGTCTTCGACTCGCCGCGGCACGCCGGCAACTCCGATGGAATCAGCTGGTTATAACTTTTCGTGGATGTACGCAAAAAACAGCATCCCGTTTTCCTCTAAACATCTGTGGCATGATTTGTTCTTTGCGAAGTAGCTCGATCGGCCGCGGCCATCGCTCACGCCGAGCGACTAACGCAGGAGTGGGTGGGGAGTAGCTCACGCGCCGGATTCTGGAAAGATGGCGCCTAGGGAAAACGGGCTACAATACCGTACAGTGCGTCCCCTGCCGCCGTTGCTGCCGGTTTGCAAGTCTCGGGCGACCGCGGTAGACTCCGTAGGCTCCCATGCGTTTCACGTTCTGGTCTCTCGGTC
>QHXW01000445.1 GCA_003223115.1 Acidobacteriota bacterium | reverse complement strand
CGCGGGCCGGCCCAGCGCCTCAACCGCTATGTTGTACTCCTTGATTTGGTTGGCCTGGCCCTCGAACGATTTTCCACAGATGTAGGACAGGAATTGAGCTAGGCTCGGCGCTTGAACGAACACGCCACAGGAGAGTTTCGAGTTCGGCCTTGGCTTCGGCCGTTTGAACAGGCACTTCCATGGCGCAGGGCCTATTGCCGCGTGTCCCCGTTGGTGAGTATAGCACCGCAGCAGTAACGTGAGCGTGACCCCGGCTGTAACTGGCTGTAACGTCGCTGAAAATCGGGAGCTTATGACCTGTAACGTTTACGAATGTAGAGTCAGGGTCCTGTTCAGGCGATTCCTTTTCCCTCTACGACGGTGATGTAGCGGTCGATCGGGAGACCTGTCAGCTTTTCGACTTTTCCGCTCGGCTGCGGCCACCGGATCTCCACCCAGTCGATCTTGGTGGCAGAACCCAATCCGAGTACCTCCCTGGGGTCGTGCGATGAGAGATAGCTGCCTCCGTTACTCTTCAGACGCGCTTTTTTGACGCCGCCCGCGGACCACGTAATACGCGCGCCAATCGCGTCACGATTGCAATTAACCCCTTGAAGCTTCAGCCCCAGCCAGTGGTTCCCCGAATTGCAACGATTTTTAAGTAGAACGGGTGCGCCCCCGTTACTGGCCACCAGAACGTCCGGAAAACCGTCATTATCGTAGTCGCTGACCGTCAGCCCCCGAGTTGAGTAAAATTTTGTGAAAGCTGGCCCGGCCTCGGCGCTGACATTCTGCAACAGTCCATTCTGCTGGCGAAAGAGCAGCAGAGGCTCCTTATATTTCACCTGCTGCGAGTACTTTTCGATCATGTCGTCGGGGTGGCCATTTGAAAGAATCAGGTCCATCGTTCCGTCGTTGTCATAGTCGAAAAACTTCAGTCCCCAGCCGCTCAGCAGACGCGTAGCCTGTGCCACACCATTCTTGTGGGCGGCGTCCGAAAAGGATTCATCCTTGTTGTTCGTGTAGAGCGCAAACATCTCCTGGTCGACGTTGGCCACGAACAAGTCTTCCCAACCGTCGCCATTGATGTCGGCTGCGTCCACACCCATGCCCGAGCGTGCCTGGCCATTTTCACTGAAGCCCACTTCGGCAGCCAGGGCGATCTCCTCCCACTTGTTATTCCCGCGGTTCACAAACAGGAAATTTTGTACCGTGTCGTTGGCTACGAATAGATCCATCCGTCCGTCATTGTTGATGTCGGTGGCCACCACCCCCAACCCTTTGCCCATGGCGCGCTCGATGTCTGTGCCGTGCGTAACCTCCTTGAAAGTCCCGTCTCCATTGTTATGAAACAGGAAACTGTGCGTCGGTTTGAAGACGCGCGGGATGCAGTAATAGTGCCGTCCCAGCTTGTTGTCGCCGCAGGAGAGCTTGCTCGTGTAATCCACAAAGCTGCAGACAAACAAGTCCAGCCGCCCGTCGTTATCGTAGTCAAACCATACCGCGCTTGTGGTCCAGCCAGGCAGGGCCAGTCCGGCCTTATCGGTCATGTCGGTGAACGTACCGTTGCCGTTGTTGTGGTACAAAATGCAGCGTCCGTAGGCGGTAATGAACAGGTCTGCATATCCGTCGTTGTCATAGTCGCCTACCGCTACACCCATGCCGAAAGTGGCGCCCGCGGCGACGCCGGCTTTCTCCGTCACATCAGTGAACGTGCCGTCGCGATTATTTTTGTAGAGCGCGTTGCGCAACGGTTCCGACGGTTTGTAGAAATCAGATGGACCGCTGTTCACCAGGTACAGATCCATCCAGCCGTCGTTGTCATAATCGAAAAATGCGCAGCCTGGACCAAGTGTCTCGGGGAGATATCGTTCGGACGACATGGCGTTCTCATGCACCCAGGTGATCCCGCTCACTTGCGGTGTTATCTCCTCGAAAATAGGCCCACCAGGACGCACCACCGGGGTGGCTCCCCGAGGCGTGGCGGCGCCGAGACGCGTCGTGAACGGCATGGCAAAACCTGCGGCGGACGCGAGAAACTTTCGTCGTGAGTATCGAGACTGCATGGGATTAGCGACTATCCGAAGCGACATGTGCCACGCCTCGGAAGAAAACCGATAATACCGACATTGTCGCACTATCCGCGTCAGGGATTGATGGAGAAGACGGCGCGCTCCTCGGCCGATGTGGTCCCCTGCCGGACGATGGTGCGCACCTCGTAATCGCCTGGAGTGAAGCTGGTTATGCGCAGCGATGCCACATGGCGGATGACGCCGGACGGGTCGGGCGTGGGTAGATCTGGAGAGGCCTTCGCTACCCGCTGCGTGTCTGCACCCGGGCATCGGCCCGCTTCACCCGCTTCACCTTGACCGCGATGCTTCGAAACCGTCCATCATACTCCGTGATCCGCGGCGCGTAGGCCAGTTGGTAATACGTTTCGATGTCTTCACTCAGCTTGCGGAAAGGTGCGCGAAAATCGTTGGTATTGGCAATCAGGAAGCCGCCCGTGCTGGTCGAAAGATCATCCAGCGCCGTTTGTCTGTCGGCATGGATGCTGTCGCGCGCGGTATCGAACACTTTCACCTGGTCGACGGTGACGGAATTATTGTATATCTGCTGACGGCGGCTCGATTTGGCCGCGGACGCCAGCATGGCTGTGCTCGATTTGCTCTGAGCGTCGGAA
>QHXW01000444.1 GCA_003223115.1 Acidobacteriota bacterium | reverse complement strand
ACTGATTTCAAACAGGGGTTATTCCGATATCCCCGGCTTAAGCGATAGCCGAAGACAGGCCGATTGGCCCTAACCGGTTGAATTTATGAGTACTTAGCCGTCGTTCTAAAGTAGCCGCACCCATTTGATTCGCTCCTCGGGCTGCCGGCCACCCTCTTGAATCATGCGCCCCGCGAGTTTGCGCGCCGCCTCGATAAACGTCACATTGTTCATGAGGTTGAGCGCCTGCAGCGGCGTATTGGTCCTGGTCTCACGCACCGTACACGTTTCGCGATTGGGTGAATCGAAATTCACCATGAAGGGAGGCGCCACCGTACGTTTCCAGTAAGAGTCCAGTAAGAGTAAAGACTGCGCCGGTAGAGTCCCTCGCCTTTATCCCGCTCGTACCCTTTGCCTCCCGCCAGCTCTTGCCACAGCCCGCCGGCTGATACGGTTTTACGGAGGGCCCGCCGACTTTTTCAACCAGCAGGCCAGACATCGCTAGAGCTTGGTCGCGAATGATCTCCGGACCCAGACGCAGGCGCGGGCCGCGCGCCAGGAGACGATTCTCGAGGTCTTTTGCAGAAGCTCCGGACTAATGGCGGAACTCTGTCGGTAAGTCGCGCTCATCACGATGGTCTTCTGCAGCGCCTTGATGTTACATCCGCTGTCCATGAATTGCGTCGCGAGCCAGTCGAGAAGCTCGAGATGCATGGGCCAGTCTCCCTGCGAACCGAAATCCTGCACCGTCTTGACTAATCCCGTTCCGAAATACATTTGCCAGAAACGGTTTACCGTGACGCGTGCAGTCAGCGGGTTCCGCGATCCACCAGCCACCGTGCCAACCCCAGACGGTTATTCGGCGAGCCTTCTGCAAGTGGCGGAAGAATGGACAGCACACCGGGAGAGACCTTTTCACCCGGGTTGTCATAAGCGCCGCGCTTCAGCACGAACGTATCCCGCGGTTTGTCCGCTTCGGCATCACCATGACGGTCGGAACAGAATCCTCGAATCGTTGCCGCTCCTTTTGTGCCGCCGTTAATTCGGCTCGGGCGCGACGAATCTGTTTTGGTGCGCCGCGTTCCAGAAACGCCGACCGTAGCTTGCCCGCCTGTGCACGGCTGCGCGCTTCGGGGGCCATCGCGGCAATGTCGCGAATCGATTGCCGCAGCGGGATCATCGCCGCCTGCTCCGGAGTCAACGCAATCTTGTAGACGCGGACTTCATCGATCGCGCCTTTGAACCGCAGCCCCGCACCCGCGCCGATGCGCAGCGGGAACTTGAAATCCATGGGCCAGGAAAGATCGTCGAACAGCACTTTCAACGGCTGGAGCGCACCGTTCAGGTAAATGTGAACGCCCGAGGCTTTGCGCTTTCCGTCATAGGTGACCAGCACGTGTGGCCATTTGTTCAGTGCGACCGGGTCCCTGGTCTCGACGCGTAGCCCGATATCCGTCCACCGGAAAATGACGTGCAGCCGAATCTTTCCATCGATGAGATAGAGGCCATGCCCCTGGCCTTCGAAGTAATCATCTGCGTACGACAGGATGGCGCCCTGCCCGGACTCCGGTTTGATCCAGGGCAGCTAACGTGAATGGATCGACGTAATTAAGATTCACCGTGGCGCTGTCGGATTCAAGGAATTGCCGGCCGTCGAACTCCCGCGCCTTACCGGCTGGTCCGTCGATTACGGTCAAGTCACAGGGTGCCTTCTTTTCCTCGCATCCCGCCACCTTGACCGCAGAGTGCCGGCCCGCCAGCGGCTCGTGAAACACCAGCCCTTCGGTGTTGGTCCAATCCTGAGATTTCGACTGCGCCACTTTGCGTTCCCAATTCCGTTAGACTTCCGCTAGTTGCGGTTCTAGCGCTTTCCACTTCCGCTTGGCGTTCGAAATGTTCTGGTCGAGCTCCGCCAGGCGGCGCTGCTGGTCGGCCGTCGGCGCTTTGATGTATGGTTCTTCGTTTCCGAAGTTGTAAACCAGACCTTTTTCGGGAACGTTGTTAAAGTAGGCGAAGAGCTGGTAGTACTCTTTCTGCTGGATGGGGTCGTATTTATGGTCGTGACAGCGGGCGCAGCCGACCGTCAGCCCCAGCCATACTGCGGCGGTCGTCTCGACCCGATCCGCAACATACTCTACGCGAAATTCTTCAGGGACAATTCCGCCTTCGGCACTTGTGCGATGATTTCGGTGAAACGCCGTTGCGATGCGCTGGTTCAACGTGGCGCCAGGAAGCAGGTCGCCCGCCAGTTGCTCGATGGTGAACTGGTCGAACGGCATATTGCTGTTGAAGGCGTCGATCACCCAATCGCGCCAGCGCCACATATCGCGCACGCCGTCGGTCTGATAGCCGTTGGTATCTCCGTAACGCGCGGCTTCCATCCAGCGGAACGCCATGCGCTCGCCGTACCGCGGCGAAGCCAGCAGCCGGTCAACAACTTTCTCGTAGGCATTGGGCGACGAGTCGTCCAGAAACGCCTGCACTTCATCCGGCGTGGGCGGCAGACCCGCCAAATCCAGGCTGACGCGCCGGATCAAAGTACGGCGGCTGGCTTCCGGAGAGTGCTTCAGACCTTCGAACGCCAAACGTTTCCAAAACGAAATTATACATAGGATTACGCGCCCAACCCGTCTCATGCGCTGTGGGAGTTGCCGGCTTCAGTGGCGGAATCAACGACCAGTGCCGCTCCCACTGCGCGCCCTGTTCGATCCAGCGCCCGATCAGCTTGATCTCGCGATCCGTCAACTTCTCGCGACCCATGTAGTCTGGCGGCATGCGAACCACGGGGTCATCGGAAACGACTCGCCGGTAGACTTCACTGTTCGAGGGGTCGCCGGGCACAATCGCCATGCGTTTCCCCGCCAACTGGATTTTTGCGCCGCTTTCGATTTCAAACCGCAATTTAGTTTTTCGATTGGCGGTATCGGGCCCATGGCAGGTGTAACATTTGTCCGAGAAAATCGGCCGGATGTCCCTGTTAAACGTGACGGCGGGGTCCGAGCCTTGGGCCATGGGCAAAAGCAAAGCGAAAAGCGCAGCAATCCGAAAGTGCATCATTCCAATATCCGCCACGCCGCTTGGCGTCGTGACGCTAAGTCAGCGACCAGCCCTTGCGAAACGTCGGCTTGAGATATTTGTTCGCTTCGGCGTTATTGCTGAACCGCATCTTGGCCGCGTCCCATTCGAGCTTGCCTTCGACGCGCAAAGCGATGACTCCCAGTAGCATCCACTCCACGAACGGGACGGCGACATTGAAGTTCGAACACGCCGCATCGCCTCCCTTGCAGGCGCGGATCCAATCGCGGTAGTGACCGGGGGAACGTGTGAGTGTGGGTTGCGGGAACTGGTAGTCCCTCATCTTCTCCACCGGAATCAGCCGCGTCTCCTCGCCGTACGTGCCGGTCGTGATCATGCCTTTGTCGCCGATAAAGAAGCTTCCATCGGGAGTGGGCGCTTCCGCATAAGAAGCGCCTTTCGCTGCCTGGAACTTGTCAAAGTCAAACACGTCGCCAATGAACCCGGTAAAAGGCGGTGTTGCGTGCGGGCCGCTGCCTTGGCGGCGCCGGGGAGAAGGTTTCTCAGGAAGATCACCCAGCAGTTCACCGTCGGGTACGCCTGGGATCTTTGGTGTTTCCGTCAGCCCGTCATACCAGAACAGTTTCACCGGCGGCATGGAGCCGCGGGCGGGGAAATCGTAGCGGATCACCGACTTCTTCGGAAACATGAAGTCGCTTGGACCCTCCTTGTGAATGCACTCCACGCTGGTTGGAGCACCCAGGTGTAACGCCAGATTCGGCGCACCCAGAACGTGGCACGCCATATCGCCCAGCGCGCCGCACCCGAAATCGTAAAAGCCGCGCCAGTTGGCAGGCTGATAGAAGTGGCCGTCGAGCGGAGATTTGTAGTCTGGACCGCCGGACGTGTAAGGCCGTTTTTCAGCGATGCCGAGCCACAGATCCCAGTCGAGCGTTGCCGGAACCGGTTCTGCGGGTGGGTAACGTTGCCGATCTCTCCAGCCCAGATCATCTCGGCCGCCTGCCGCGTTCCTTCGTTGGAGTAGCCCTGGTTGCCCATCTGCGTGGCGACTCTGTACTTGTTCGCTGCCTCCAGCAACTGCCGGGCTTCCCAGACCATGCGCGTCAATGGTTTCTGCACATAGACGTGCTTGCCGCGTTCCATGCACCACATGGCCGCAGTGGCGTGCATGAAATCCGGAATGGTTACGATGACCGCATCGATATTATTGGCCTGTTCGTCGAGCATTCTGCGGAAGTCTTTATACTTCGGGACCTTTTCGTATTCCTTGAACTTTCGCGCGGCGCGTTCCTCGTCCACATCGCAAAGCGCGACAATGTTCTCGCTGGCGCAACCATTGATATCGCTCGATGCCTTGCCTCCCGCGCCGATGGACGCGATATTCAACTTTTCATTGGGTGATTTGTAGCCCAGCGTTCGCAACGAAGCAGCGCTCCCAAATCCTGCGATCGGAATTGCGCCGGCCAGCAGCGGACCAAAAAAGAAATGGCGTCTGGTGCAGTCGTGGACGTGAACGACGATTCCGTAACCATGCTGTGGCCCGCGCGCGAGCGTCTTCAGGATCAGCAGGTCGAGCGTAATGATTCCTAGATGTCTATGGAAGTATGCGCCGGAAAGCTGCGGGTTGTCAAGCGGATGGGCAGCCAGTGCGGCCTACAGCGTGGAAGCCGATCGCCTTCGAGTTGACGCAGTACGTGGGGCGACGGATTACTCGTCTCGCAGCCACGAGAGGGTCGACCTGGGTCGCGCGCCGGGCAGGGAGATAACACGCCATCGGCGCCGTAGCCAACAAAAGAAACGACACTGCACCGAATGTCACCGGATCTGTTGCACTCACGCCGTAGAGCATGCCGGACAAAGTGCGCGTTAGCCACAGGGCCCCGACGAGGAAGGACAACCACAGACACGTCATTACTCGAAGCCGCATTGATTGGATTCGAGCAGATGAGGCGGAACGGTGAAGAGAAGATAGTGGACATCAGGCGCCAGCTCGGTTCTGGAGACGGTATGCAAGCCGCAGCACTGAGCCAAACAGGCAGGCACATTGTGAGTCCTGCCGTCCGCAAGAGGATGGCAGCAGCTCAGCCGGAAAGGTGGGCAGCGGTTAAGGCGAAATCGAAGCCGTCGAAGCCGGCCAGCGCCAAGCGCACGATGAGCGCGGCAGGGCGAAAGAGAATTGCGGCGGCGCAACGGAAAAGATGGGCCCTGGTGAAAGCGAAGAAAGCCGGCTAACCAGACGACCAACGCAGCGACCGAGCGTGTTTGGGGCAAGCTTGGGAGGTCATCACTGGCGTTTCGGTGATAAGGATCAATCAGGACTGAGCCCGGAGCACACTTCCTCGAACCCTGTATCTCGGGACCTTGATATCCGCGCTTCTCCGATTCCAGTTGACACCGTATACGGAGGCCCAGCTAGGACTCGTACAGCTTCCGTCGGGTGTACTCAAGGATGCTCTGCGGGTTGGCAAATAGCCGGCACTGGTTTGCGACGAGTAACATCGCCCGGAATTGTCACTGGCTCGCCCGAAAGAATGCCCAGCCCGTTCGGGCCTGCCACGACGCCGGAGTTGCCCGGCGCCGGTCCCATGCGCCGTAATGCGTGTGAGCATCTGTGCTCGCAAACATCGTACGATGGTGTCCGTCGCGCGGTTGTGCTGGCGCGTGGCGGCTCCGTCATTCGTGCCGCAGAGACGCCGACGGGTCCACTCGCGTAGCGCGCCATGCGGGAACCGCGGTTGCGGCCA
>QHXW01000443.1 GCA_003223115.1 Acidobacteriota bacterium | reverse complement strand
AGTGGTGGAGGCCGCGAATCAGCCGGCCGGCGGTCAGCTCAGTGAGGATATAGCGCAGACTGTTGTAGGCATCGCCCGGAGTAGGCGCATAGTTGAATGCCAGCAGCGCGCCCGTGAAGGCCTGCACCAGGAACAGAAATAGCGCCACGCTGCCGAACACTTGGCGCCAGCCGCTCGAGTCTGGAATTTTTTCGTAAAGAAAATTGCGCACCGCGGTCTCGACGCCCGTACGGTGATCGAGCCAGGTGATCAGCCGCGTCTTCCAGCTCATGCGTTTTTCGCGCCGGACTCGCGCAGCGCGCCCAACAGCAGTTTCCCGTTCTGGATCTTTGCTTCGTAGCGGTCAAGCGGACGCGGCGCCGGGCCGGAAACCACGTTGCCATCGACGGAGAAAACCGAGGAATGGCACGGACACTGAAACTCGCGCTTGCCGTCGTCCCAGTGATAAGCGCAGCCGAGGTGCGTGCATTGCGGTCCGAACGCCACGATGTTCTGATCGGAGAGTTTCACCACCCAGGCGTTTTCCTTTTCGCTGGCCACTTTCCATCCGTCGACACGGTTCTCGCGAAAGACCATCTCCACCGGTTCGCCAACGGCGAGCTTGCTGACGTCTCCCGCCTCCACCCATTCCGATTGTTTGCGGACTTTGGGCGGGAACAACAGGTAGACGAAAGCCGGGATGCTTAACGCCAGGCTCATGAATCCCCAGAGCCCGTAGATGATGCTCAGGTAGAAGCGGCGGCGCGTGGTGTCCTCGGGTACCGTTTGAGAGGGGCCCGGGACGCGATCAGAGTACGGCGGGGATGTCACGCTCTCATTTTAATAGTCAGGTTCAGTTAGATGTGTAAAAAGTTCGGGCGGGGCGCCCGCTGACCCGCGCGGATTTACTTGGTGCTCCAGTGCGCGCGAATTCCAATGTAATCGTCATCCGGCACATTGGCAAGAATCAGACGGCGGATCTCGATCGGATCGATGGGCCCTTGATGCTCGTAGGCCACCGTACCGTCCTGACGAATCAGCACTGTATAGGGCACGCCGGCGTTCCAATCAGGATCGAAAGCGGCCATGAGGCCATAGCTATCCATTGTTCCGAACAGTAGATTCTTGCTGGTAGCGTGCTGCCGTTCGAGCACGGGCATCACACCTTTCCGTTCGTCCGGGAAGTTGGTGGCGATGGTAACCAGTTGGAACGGCCGATGCCGGTACATGCGGTACATGGTCTGAAACTCTGGGAATTCCCGAACGCAGGGGCCGCACCAGGTGGCCCAGAAGTCTATCAGCAGCACTTTGCCCGTGCCGTTCTTACGGAGCGCTTGCAAGCCTTCGGCATTTACCATTTCCAGCGTGACGGGTTCCTGTTCGATGCGTGCGAGTTCCGCCGCCTGGCTTTGTTCCTTGGAGGCCCACTTGATGGAACAGCCAAACGTAGGCGTCTTCTCGACCGGGACAGGCTCGCCCGCCAACAACGCGTCAATGGCCTTCCGGGCGTCACGTTTTTTAACCAGCGCCTCGCGCGCGCTGCTATCGAGCCGGCCTTCGTAACGCAATTTCCGATGGCTATCGAAGACGAAGGCGTGCGGAGTAGCCGTGGGCCCATATTTGCGGGCGGTAGCCTGAATTTCGCCATCGTAGAGGTAGGGAAAATTGAAATGACTGTACTCGGCCCGAATTTTCATTTCAGGAAATGAATCGGAAAGGTCCGTGTACCCCAATTCATCGAGACGAATGGCTTTGGGGTCGTTCGGCTGGATCGCGACCAGAGCCACTCCGTGGTCGCTGTAATCCGTGGCGAGCTGTTTAATGCGGTCTTCGTAAAGCTGAGCTGTAGGGCAGTGATTGCAGGTAAACACGATCACCAGAACCTTGCTGCTGCTGAAGTCGCTCAGGTTGTAAGTCTTGCCGTCGACGCCGGGCAGAGTGAAATCCGGAGCGGCAGCTCCAATGGCGAGCGTGGGTGGATTTTCCTCAATGGCGAAAGCCGGGGTGCAGGTGGCAATGAGAAAGGCCATCAGAGCAATGCGCATATTCACTCTCTAAAACAGGATAAAGCATTGGTCGAGGTATCGCGATTTCGCGTGGCGCACGCACTCTTGCGCTGCCGGCTCGACACCCGTGTCGAGGCCATAGCGGCCTTTACTTCCGGAATGCCAGCACGGCGTTTAACCCGCCGAATGCGAAAGAATTCGAAAGGGCGTACTCGATGTCGGCTTCCCGAGCCGTGTTCGGCACCACATCCAGATCGCAGGCCGGGTCCGGCACGGTGTAGTTCACGGTGGGCGGCAGAAAACCATCGCGCAACGCGACGATCGCGGCCAGCGCCTCGAGCGCGCCTGCAGCGCCCAGCGCGTGCCCGTGCATGGACTTGGTCGAACTCACGGGTACTCGATCGGCATGCGCGCCGAACACCGTGCGAATGGCGTCGGTCTCGGTGAGATCATTGGCCTGCGTCCCGGTTCCGTGCGCGTTGATGTAACCAATCTGTTCGGGCCCGAGCTTGGCGTCGCACAACGCGGCCCGCATGGCGCGTGCGGCGCCGTCGGCGGATGGTTGCGTGATGTGGCAGGCATCGGACGACATGCCGAAGCCGACGATCTCCGCAAGAATTCGCGCTCCACGCGCCCGCGCGGCTTCCAGTGGTTCGAGGATCAGCATGGCCGCACCCTCGCCCAGTACCATGCCGTTGCGATCTTTCGAAAACGGACGGCAGGTGTCCGGCGACACCACCCGCAACGCCTCCCAGGCTTTCAGAATTCCGAAGCTGAATGGCGCTTCACTACCGCCGGTGACAGCCAGAGGCGCGGCGCCCGACCGCACCATCCAGAATGCCTGGCCGATGGCGTGCGAAGCCGAGGAGCAAGCGGTCGATATGGTGAAGCTCGGCCCGGTGATGCCGAATTCCATGGAGATGTGACTGGCGCCGGCGTTCGCCATGGTCTTTGGAATGGTCAGGGGATGGACCCGATTGAGCCCCAATTTGTACACGTTGACGAATCCGGCGTCTTCGGTGGACTGGCCGCCCACGCAGGAACCGGTGATGATGGCGGCCGATTCGCGGAGTTGGGGAGTCCACTCAATGCCGGCGAGTTCCACGGCCTCGCGCGCGGCTATCACGGCAAATTGGGCGAAGCGGTCGATAAAGTCCGCGCGCTTGTCGTCGAAATACGGCCGATGATGATAGTTCTGGACTTCAGCGCCGTTACGAAAGCGCAGAGCCGAACAGTCCGTGGACTGGATGGGTACGATGCCGCAGCGGCCCTCCATCAGCGACTTGGTGAATTCGCCCGCGTCACGGCCCAGCGCACCGATGGCCCCGATGCCGGTTACGACGACGCGATGCATGATTTTACGAGGCTGCGGGCGCAGCTCCAGCCACGCCGCCCGCGAGCAGTTTTTCCACGCCCTCGATCATCTGCCGCACATCACGAATCTGCTTCGCCGCCTCGTCAGGAATGCTGATATTGAATTCGTTTTCGAGTGCGAACAGAATGTTCACACCGTCCATCGAATCGATTCCCAGTTCTTGAAATGAGCTGTCGATGGTGATCTTCTCGACCGCGATGCGCTGGGTGTTTGCGATTACGTTTCGGACTCTTTGGATTAATTCCTCGGACATATGAGTTGACTTACCGTTTCGAAGCGATAGCCCTGGGTTTCGAGCGCGGGAATCAACCGCTTCACCGCTTCGATGGTATCTCCAATATTGGGCCGTGCCTCGAGCTCACGACCGTCGTGCAGACCAATGATGGCTCCGTTTTCGGTGCGCGTCAGCACCCGCTTGAAAATCGCTTCAGCTTTCAGTTTCCAGTCGCAGCCAATGACGGTCCACATGACTCCCAGCAGATTCAGCCGGCGCTGTGCGGCGCCCATTCCGGGCCATCGCACACCGAAGGGTGCTCGAAAAAGCCGCGGCAACACACCCGTGACAACTCGAATGGCGTCCTGCGCCTGCGCCAGTTCGGCTCCGATAAACTCGCGTGAACGGAAATAGAAACGCGGGTGGGTATGGCTGTGGTTTCCCAGTTCATGACCTCGCTCAACCACTTGGCGTGCGATTTGGGGAAGCCGCTGTACGTTTGCTCCGCATTGAAAAAACGTCCCCGTCACCTGAAGTTTTTCGAGCAAGTCGAGCAATGCGGGGGTGGATTCGCTCGGCCCGTCGTCGAACGTGAGCGCGACTGCCCGTTGCGAAGCAGAGCCGCGATAGACCGAGGGCGCCAATAAAGTGGACGATGGACCGCGAACCGCATAGGCCGCAAGCGCACCCGCGCCGCATATTGACGTGCATGCCACGCCCGCGATGACTCCCGGCATGCTCCGCATGGTAACACAACCGCCCCTCGGGGCTAGCTTTCCAAACGCGCCGGAACCCACGATTCATACACCTTGCGCGCCGGCGGTCACTGCACCATGTCGTTGATCGCCTTCACGGCATTTACGTCGAACTTGGGCTTGCGATCGTCAGTCATGAGGCCGTTGATCTCCTGCTCGACGTCGGTCAACTGCGTGTAACACAGGCCGGCCCAGGCCGGAACTCGCGCGATGGCATTATAGAGACCACGCAGGCGCTCGAGAGCCGAATCCGCGGTCTTCTCCACGCCCGAATAGCCCCAGGATTCCTTCGGCACTTCGTGACCGGCAGGAATGTAGGCGATACCGCCGAATTCTGAAAGGTAAAACGGCGAGCCGTTGTATGCATATCCGGGTGCGAGCGCGGCGCGTCCGTTACTGGGGACCTTGGTGCCCGCTTTGCCGAGATCTTTGTAGCGCTCATAGAGCAGGTCGCCCGTGCGCGCGTAATCGTGCAACGCGAACAGATCGGTCATATCGGTGTGTTCCCAACCTTCGTTGTCGATCACCGGCCGCGTGGCGTCCATGCTGTGGGTGAGGGTGTACACCTCTTTCAGATGGTTTTGTTGCCGCGGATCGTGCAGGTTGGGTACGCCCCAGCTTTCGTTAATCGGCACCCAAATGATGATGGACGGGTGATTGTAATCGCGCTCCATTGCGTCCATCCACTCGCGCGTGAAGCGCTGGACATAGCCGTCGTCGAAGAGATACGCATTTGCCATTTCGCTCGATACCAGAAAGCCCATGCGGTCTGCCCAGTAAAGAAAGCGCGGATCTTCGAGCTTCTGGTGCTTGCGCGCGCCGTTGAAACCCATTTCCTTGGTCATGCGGATGTCGTACTGAATGGCGTCGTCCGATGGCGGCGTCAAAATGCTTTCCGGCCAATAGCCCTGATCGAGAACGAATTTGAGAAATGTGGGATGACCGTTGATCAGGACGCGATCGTTTTCGATGGTCACAGAGCGAAACCCGAAGTAGGAATTCACGTGATCCACCATGGCCGAGCCGTGGCGCAGATCAAAACTGACATCGTAGAGCTGCGGGGTTGAAGGCCACCAGAGATGAGGCTCGGAAATCAACAGCACCATGCTGGCCCGAGGGCCGTCAGTGGTCACGGTACTCTCTGCCACCCTCTTCCCTTTGAAACGCACGGTGGCCACAAACTCGAGATCGGCCTGGGGCCGCCCAATGCGGGCATCCAAGCGCACGCTGCCGTCGTTGCCGGGCGTGATATGGACGCCGGTGAGATAGCTCTCGCCGGCCGCTTCGAGCCACACCGTCTGCCAGATGCCTGAGGTGCGCGTATAGAAGATGCTGGCCGATTTTGGTTCCCAATATTGCTTGCCGCGCGGAATGTAGCGGTCTGTCGGTGGATCATCGGCGCGCACCGTGACAGTGTTGGCGCCGTCTTTCAGATAGCGCGTGATATCGAACTGGAATGGAACGTTGCCGCCCTCGTGCCGGCCCGCAAAACGGCCATTGACCCACACCATCGAGCGATAATCCACGGCGCCGAAGTGCAGCAGCACGCGCCGGCCCTTCCAGTCCGGGGGAACGGAGAAGCTGCGCCGGTACCAGGCCCAAGGGTGAAACGAGGTGTCGCCAATGCCGCTCTTCGTGCTCTCAAAACAAAAGGGGACCGTGATACGCCGCGAGAAGGCCTTGCCGGTCTCGGCCCAATCTTCCGTCAGGCCCCGGTTGGCGTCGTCAAATTCAAATTCCCACAGGCCATTGAGGTTGAGCCAGTGCTCGCGCTCAAACTGCGGCTGCGGATACTCAGGCCGGGGAATCTGCTGCGCCGCGGCCAACGAGAGTGCGGCAAAGAGAAGAACGATTCGAATGCGCTTTGTCATCTAGGCTGCGCCAATACTGTAAGAATTTTTCGGCAGCGATTATGTATATACCCTTGTACGAGCCGATGTCCAGTAAATGCCGTTCGCCCGTCACGATATAATCCGCGTGCCCTTCGATTGCGCAAGCCACGACTTTGTGGTCGTCGGGGTCATTCGCGACTACTTTCAAACGGCGTTTCCCAGGTGTCCATTCCATAATCGAGGAGACATCAGCGAGCCACTGCTTCAGCTGCCTATCACCAAGAGAGATGTGTTTGCGAACATTCGGCCGATCCAGAACAGGGACCATTTCGTCCCACATGGGAGGGGAGGTTAGAAGACGCACCCGATCGTTGGCGCAAAGGCGAATCAATTCGGCGGGTTTTCCACGAGCATTGATGCAGGCGCTAACCAAGATGTTGGCATCCGGCACAACAGCGGGCTTCACGCAGTTCGTTTTCAGGCGGGCGCCTTGCGTCGCCTGCGGCGGAGATCGTGGATCTCGCGGTTGACAAGCTCGCTCACGGCTTCGTCACTCATTCTGCTGCGGGGCGCGCGCGCGTTCATCAATTCCAACCGGCGTTTTCGCGCCTGTTCTCGTCTGAGGGCGACGTCCACCGGCACCAATGCGGCCAGAGGCTTGCCGTTCCTCTCCACGATGTACTCTTCACCCAGCAGATGAACTGAGTTCAAAACATTACCAAGCTCATGTCTTAACTGAAGAGCCGGAATTCTTTTGGCCATAAACCAAGTATACCAATTGATACAATTGATATGGTTGGAGGCTTAACAGTGATTCTTTCATGATAGTCTCCTGGCAGAGGCCTTACGCCTCCCACGATCTTGGTGTGAAGATTGCCCTACCGCTGCGACAGATCGCGGATGTATATGTCCTTGAAGCGCATGTTGCCTTTACCGCCCGAATGCAACTGCAGCGCGATCGTGCCGTCGAATGACTTGGGCGTCGGATCAGTGAAGTCCAGAATGGCCACGCCGTTCAGCCGCGCGGTATAGCGGTTGCCGACCACGGTCAGCAGATAGTCGTTCCAGTCGTTGTGGCGCAGCACCATCTCGTACTCGGGAGCTGGCCAGGCGATCCACTGCCTTCCGTCACCGTAGATGCCGCCCGTATGGCCCACCACCTGGTCAATTTCGAATTGCAGACCCTGGCTCACGTCAGCTGTGCCGGGCTTGAAATCCGTATGAAAGAAAACGCCGCTATTGCCATCGCCTTCGCACTTGAAGCGCAGTGAGAGATCGAAATCCTTGTAATTCTTTTCGGTCTTGAGATAGCCGTACTCCTTGGTGACAGCCTCTCCATGAATGCTGCTGTCTTCCACGAACCACTTTTCATGGCCCACTTCGATCCAGCCGCCGAGGTCATGCCCGTTAAAGAGCTTGACCCACTGTTCGTTAGGTAACTTCGTGCGCATCCCCTGGCCCCACGCCGCGGCGCATACCATGATGATTGAAAAGATCAAACGCATGCTTGTTCTCCGTTCTCCTTCGCAGAAATCACAGGGAAGATTACTACTTTACGCCGATTTCTCGCTCGATCGCGCCGGCGATGCGCTGCCCGTACTCCTCAACCTGCGCCAGATCGGCCGCCTCCACCATCACGCGAACCAACGGCTCGGTGCCCGTGAACCGTACCAGCACGCGTCCGGAAGTGCCCAGAGCTTTTTCACAAGCGCTGATTTCATGCCCCACCGACAGCAGTTCCGTGAGCGGCTTCTTCTCGCGCACGCGCACGTTATACAGGCGCTGAGGATAGATCTCGAGGCCGCTCGTGAGCGCATCCAGGTCTGCGCCGGCGCGCTTGGAAATTTCGAAAAGGCGCACAGCGGTCAGCAGGCCGTCACCGGTAGTGGCATATTCGCGAAAGATCACGTGGCCGGACTGCTCGCCGCCCAGCGCAGCGCCGACGCGCACCATTTCTTCGAGGACATACTTATCTCCCACCGGTGTGCGCAGCATGCGGATGCCGTCCCGCGCCAGAGCTTTCTCGAGCCCCAGATTGGACATTACGGTAGAGACCACGATGTCGCCCGCCAGATGCCCGGCGGCTTTGAGCGCACGCGCGGCGATGAGCAGCACCGCGTCACCGTCCACGATCTTGCCGCTGCCGGCGACAAAAATAGCGCGGTCGGCATCGCCGTCGAATGCCACTCCGGCATCGGCCCCATGCTTTAGAACCGCGTCGCGAAGAGCATCCACATGAAGCGCCCCACAGCCCCGATTGATGTTGCGCCCATTCGGTTCACAAAAGACCGTGCGAACATCGGCTCCGTTGCGGCGGAGCAGCTCCGGCGCCAGCCGGTAAGCGGCTCCATTGCCGCAATCGGCGACGATCTTCAATCCATCGAAGGAACCCTGCGCCGTCGAGAGCAAATACTCGACATAACGCTCGTCCAGGCCCTCATCCACATTCAGCCGGAGAGGTTGAGGCTCTACACCGTTCTCGAGCAGGCGGAAGATCTCCTGTTCCACTGCGTGCTCTTCGGCATCCGGCAGCTTGAAGCCGGAATGGCCGAACACTTTGATGCCGTTGTCCTCATAAGGATTGTGCGACGCCGAAATCATCACGCCCGCGACGAACTCATCCGAGCGCGTCAGGTACGCGATGCCGGGGGTTGTAATCACTCCAGCGAGCCGCGTTCGTACGCCGCCCCGCTCGAGACCTCCTGCGACCTCTTGCGCGATCCATGATCCGGATTCGCGCGTATCCATACCGATGACGATCTCAGGCTGCGCGCTATGGTGTCGCGCCGCGGCTGCCAGTGCCATTCCAAAAGCGTGCACGGTCTTGGGATCGAGTGGATAACGGCCCGCGACGCCACGAATGCCGTCGGTACCAAAGAGTTGCTTCCCCATTCTGGTTATTTCTTCTTCACCGTGACATTCACAACAACTTGGGAAGCCGCCTGAAATCGCACCTGAGGTTCAGCCAGATAGGTATTTACGCGAAATTGCGCGGAACTGATGACGCCGCTGATATCGATCGGGTCCGTCACCACAAACCTGGTCTTCTCGACACTGCTTTCCGGGCCCACGACAGTGAGCTTCAGGGGGGCAGCCCGATAGCCCGCGACCTCGTAACCTTCACGCGGCGCGGAAAGCCGGATTTCCACCGGCACCTTGCGCGTGATCCGCCGCTCGAAGCGAAAGCGCAACTGGGCCGGAATCGCGCGCACCAGTTGGATGCCGCGCGGCAGAGTGACGTTCGACTCATCGATTGTGAAGGTGCGCTCGCCTGGCTGGTGCACCGAAGAGAAATCCAGCACCACGGCCGTGCGCATTTCGCGTAGATCGCGCAATCTACCTGACGGACCGCGCATCTCAAGGGCCACGTTGTCGACAAAGTTCGAGCTGATTTCCAGATCGTTTGGAACGCTTTTGTATTGCACCGGCGTCGAGTGGAGCGTGGCAAGTTCCGGCTCGCTGGCCACCGAGATCCAGAGCACAACCGCTCCGGCGATTGAAAGCAGCTTCCAGCCGATGTTGTTGGTGAGCCACCCGCTCACAGTGAGCCGGCCTTCTGCACCTCGGAGTTTTCTTCCGCGGCGGCATCTGCCAGCGAACCCGGCCCAGTCGCACCGGCTTTGCCGACTCCGAAATGGGAGTTGATTCGTTCATCCACTTCGCGCAGGCTCAGTGCCTGGTGGATCTCTCCGAATGCAGCGACCGACAGGTCTCCCGTCTCTTCAGAAACCACGAGCGACATGCAGTCGCTTTCCTCCGTGATACCGATTGCGGCTCGATGGCGCGTGCCGAGGTTCGTGGGAATTGTGGGATTGGTGGTGAGCGGCAGGAAGCAAGCCGCGGAACTGATCCGGTCTTTCTGTATGATCACTGCCCCATCGTGCAGTGCGCCGCCGGGCTGGAAAATCGAGAGCAGCAGGTCGGCTGAAATCTCGGCGTCCAACCGCACACCGCTCTCAACGAAAGTGCGCAGCCCGATATCCCGCTCCAGCACGATCAGTGCTCCGTTCTTGTCCCGGGAAAGCCGGCTCAGTGCCAGCAGAATCTCATCCACCGATTCGGGCCGCTTGAATCCTCCACCGAACCAGCGTTTGCGTCCGATGCGTGCCAAAGTCCGGCGAATTTCCGATTGAAACAGGATGATGATCGCGATCGCGGTGTAGGGCACGATATACGATAAAAGCGATCTCAGCGCTTCCAGGCCGAACCACACCGAGACCGCAAACACGAGCACCATAGTGAGGATGCCGATGAGGATGTGACCTGCGCGTGTGCCACGCACAATCATCAGCAACTGGTAGATGATGAAGGCCACACCCAGAATGTCGATGATCGCTATGGCATTCAGTCTCGGCAATGAAGAGACGAGCGGAAATAGAAACAGAGACATGGGACGGCTCGCGCGAACGTACTAAACAGCTATCTTATCAGCAGGAAAACCTGGGTCGGTGACAATTCTCGCCCAAGATCTGATCCACCGAAAGCCTGACGGAGGGCCGGCTTGCTGCGCCAAAGCCCGCCTCAAGGGCTTGTACCGCTATATTAGTTAGATAGAGAAGCGCATGCCTTTCGTCTCCGTCCCCGACGCTATCGAACAGGTCCGTGCAGGCCGCATTGTGGTGGTGGTGGATGATGAGGATCGTGAAAATGAAGGCGACCTCACCATCGCGGCCGAGAAGGTCACCCCAGAAATTATTAATTTCATGGCGACACACGGGCGCGGGCTGATCTGCCTTTCGCTCACAGCCGAACGCTGCGATTATCTGCGCCTGCCTCTGATATCTCCGCACAACACCTCGAATTTCGGCACCGCGTTTTGCGAGTCCGTTGACGCCGTGGAGGGCGTTACCACGGGGATTTCGGCCAGCGACCGGACGGCCACCATCCTGACCGCGATCGATTCCGCTACCAGGCCCGCGGATCTGGCGCGGCCGGCCCACGTATTTCCATTGCGCGCGCGGGAAGACGGAGTGCTGGTGCGTGCCGGACAGACCGAGGCATCGGTGGATCTCGCACGCCTAGCCGGGATGGTTCCGGCAGGGGTGATCTGCGAAATCATGAACGCCGATGGAACCATGGCGCGCGTACCGCAGCTCGAGGAGTTTTGTGCCCATCACGGCTTGAAGATGGTTTCGGTGGCAGAGCTGATCCGTTACCGGCTGAAGCACGAGCGCTACATTCACCGGCGCGCCGAGGGGTGCATAGAAACCGAGTTCGGCGAGTTCCGGACCGTGGCGTACACGAGCGACATCAATCCTGAAATGCATCTGGCCCTGATCCGCGGCGATGTCTCGCATCGAGAGCGCGTTCTGGTGCGGATGCACTCCCATTGCGTTTATGGCGACATTTTCGGCTCCCGTTATTGCGATTGCCAGAAGCTGGTGCGCGAATCCCTACGCAAAATCGCCGAAGAAGGCCTGGGGGTGCTGGTGTACCTTCATCAGACCGGCCCCGGTTACCGCATCGAAAAAGACGAAGAAGGCAAGAATCGCATGATCTCTCACGGCCGGGAATTCATGCACTACGCGGGCGCGGCCGGCCAAAGATTGCTACAGCACGAGAGCGGCATCGGCGCCCAAATCCTGTCGGACCTGGAGTTGCACACCATCAGGCTGCTGACGAACCATCCCCGTAAAATCGTGGCACTTGAAGGATTTGGCATCGAAATCGTGGATCAGGTCCCCGTTACCGCCGTGGCCGCCAATATCAGGGAATAAATTTCCAGGGTTCGGTGAAACTTTAGGCCTGGATTACCGTTTTAAGGATAGGAGGCTCGACCTATGAAGCTGCCAACCGTTTCCGCCCTTTCTCTGTGTTTCCTTTTCGCGGGCCTTCTGCCGGCCGCTGACCAACAGTTAGTCGGAATGCTCATGCCGGATGCCAAGGTGGTGGCGGGTATCAATGTCGAGCAAGCCAAAAACTCGCCTTTCGGCCAGTTTTTGTTGTCACGCATACCGAATGAAGATCACGGACTGTCACATCTGACGGGGGCTACCGGATTTGATCCCCGGCGCGACCTCAACGAGATTCTCATGGGCACCATCGGTCAGCCTGGCGAAAAGGGGCTGGTGCTGGCCCGTGGTAACTTTGACGCTCAACGCATTCTGGCTGCGGCGCGCGCGGCGGGCCACACCATCGAAACTTATAAAGGCGTCGAGCTGCTGACCGGAAAAGAAGACTCGATGGTGCACGCAGTGGCCTTCCTCGATAACTCCATCGCCGTCGCGGGTGATGCCGATAATGTAAAGGCAGCCATTGACCATCGCAACAGCAGCCGGTCCATCAATCCGGCGCTGGCAGCCAGGATCGATCAACTGAGCGCGAGTGAGGATGCCTGGTCGGTTTCGATGGTGCCCCTAGCGGCACTGACCAACCAGCACGTCCCTGACACCAAGCTCAACGGCATGCTCAACTCGGATATCGTAAAGACAATTCAGCAGACCAGCGGCGGCGTCAAGTTTGGCGCCATCATCCAGCTTTCGGTTGAGGCGGTGAGTCGTAGCGCACCGGACGCCACAGCGCTGGCCGACGTGGTCCGCTTTCTTGCTAACACGGTGCAGATGAATACGCCGCAGGCAGGCCAGGCCGCGGTCACAGCGCTGGTGCAGAGCTTGAACGTCAAAGCCGACGGCAACACGGTCAAAGTCGGGCTGGCCATTCCCGAAGACCAGTTCGAGAAAGTGATGCGTTCTTCGGAGCACAAAAAGACATCACTGCACATCGGCAGCGAACTTTAAGCCGGTTGGTGCTTGCGCGGACTTCAGGCTACGGAAAGCTCACCGCGTCAGCATCTCAATGAAGCGGCCATCCGGCTCCTCGAGTGTCCGGTACACGTAGCCGCTGAGGTGCGGCACCGTGGCCTGCATCCAGTCCATTGGATCGCTCCAGATCACCTGTCGCGGCGCTACGGCTTTGACCAGGTCGGCCAAATCCCAGTGCAGCGCGAATCCGGGGATGATCGCGTCGTGCAAGTCCCGGCTGAGTGGATTGTCGAGCGCGGCGCGGAGGCTGACCGGCGTCTCATCCAGCCAGATACGGCTGAGGCGCGGCTCAATGGCTGCAGCCGTCAAGAGCCACACGCCTTGCACACCGTGCGCCATGCCGCGAATGGCATTCGCGTCTACATCTGGTCTCGCAGCCAGCAGATCAACTCCACGAATGATGTCGCCGGCGCGCATGGCAGCCAGGTCGCGGCCAATCATCAGAGCGCGGGTGTTCGCGATCCAGTCTCCAATCAGACGGTTGCGCTCCGGGTTCGGTGGAATGCCACGAGGCATCAGGTTGAGCACCACGCTGCCGCTTTTCGCCAGTTGCTCCGCGAGGGACGCCGCGCCGTTCACCATCAGAACCGCCGGTTTGCGTCCGGTTCTGTGCGGCAGGTAAAGCGCGCCGGATATTTCGAGCCCCGGCTCGGTCTCAATGCCAATCTGCTGCGTGTCGAAGTCTAGTCCCACCGTCTGTTCCGCGACACGCATGCGGGCTCTCCCTGGCAACACCACTTGTTTTCGGATTTCGGTGAGCATCTCTTCAGCGCTGCGCGCTGATTCTTTGCGCCGGAAATCCTCACGGATGAATTCGTAGAGATCGCGGCCTTCGACTTGACCGGATTCAGTAGCCCACAGATCGAAAGCAGGTGTCACCTCCACCGGCTGCTCTTTCGAGTTCCCGCGGCCGTCCTTCAGCCAGCGGATCATCCACGCATAAATCGCCTCGCGGTCTTCGAGAGGCGTTCCGTGTCCGCCCGGGCCGATGGTCCAGGCCATCTTGTCTTTGGCGCCGTAAATGGAATACCAGTTGGACGCCTCCTGGTAAACGGCTCGCGCACCGTCAATCGGAAAAAAATCTCCCACGGTTGAAACGATGAGCCAGGGCTTGGGTGCGAATAGCTCGACATAATCGCCCAGATCAAGTCCCGCCGCCAGGAAGCCCGGGATGCTTTGCTCGGAATCACCCGTCGGCCCGGTAAACAGCAGCCGGTAGGTGTTCATGTAGCAAGCGGGCGCCGCCACCTTGATACGCGGATCGAGTGCCGAGATGTACGTGGTGAGTGTGCCGCCGCCCGAGCATCCGGTGCAGCCGATTTTTTCGCTCTCCACTTCCGGGCGGCTCAGCAGGTAATCGAGCGCGCGCTTGGCGTCCCAGATGCGATGCCGCGCGAAGCTCTCATCCGCGAGCAGCGCCTGCGCTCCAGCCAGAATGTGCTGATCGGTTGCGCCTCCTGCGAGTGAACCGCGCGAGCGCCGGTCGTAAGCCTGCTGCCGCTCGCCCTGTCCCACGGGATCGTAAGCCAGCACCACGAAACCTTTCAGCGCAAGATTAGCCGCGATCCGCTCGGCGCCCGGTTTGCCTTCCCGCCAGTGTCCCAGCGGCATCAGCACTCCCGGATAACGCCCCGTGTCGCGCGGCCGGTAAAGATTGGCCGTGACAAAGTATTGCGGCAGACTTTCGAAAATGACTTTCTCGATAATGTAACAGGGCTTGTCCAGACGACCGGTGACCCGTGCGTTGAGCGGGCCCGTGTAATCGGGCAGACCGCCGATAAGCTCCAGGATTTTTGCCCGCACCTCGCGTTTACGGGCTTCGGCTTGTTCGACTGTATGAATCGCCGCCAGCGCGGCTTCACGCCGGTCAAGCTGCTGCTGGGCGATATGGTCCATCCACTGCAGAAACGTGTCTTCGGCTGCCGGGGCGGATTCCGCCCGCGCCGTCAACATCAGAATCACGAAGATTTTTCGCATGTCTCGAGAATTTTCTCCAGGATGTCGGGAATTTCAAATACCGCCCGATTTTGCAGGGCCTCCGCACTCGCCCGGAAGCGGCGGAAATTTTCAGGTGAAAGCAGTTCAGCCACCGCCTGCACCACGTACCGGAAGCTGCCCAACACAATGCCTACCTGCTTCTCAGTGACCCAGTCGGCATTGTAACGCTCTTGCGGCAGCGTCCAGTTGTTGCGTTCCACAAGCACTGGCAGTTTCATGGCCAGGGCTTCACTGATACTGCCTGGCCCAGGTTTACCGATGAAGAAATCGGCGAGGCTCATGTAATACGGAATTTCCTTGGTGAAGCCTTCCACGTACATGGGGATGCGATGAGGCATGCTGCAAAGGCCGGTTGCGAGCAGTTCGCTGCGGCCGCAAATCAGAATCAACTGGACTTTGAGGCCGGAGGTGTCCAAACGGCGCGCAAGGTCCAGCATCACGCGCGAGCCGTGACCGCCGAAAAGCACCAGGCCAGTCGGCAAGTCCGGATCGAGTCCCAGCTTTCGCCGCTCGGCCGCCCGGTCATGCACGAGCGGCTCGTAAAATTTGGGCGACAGGATCATCCCGGATGTGCGGAAAATGTGCGTGGTGTCGTGCCCCATTTCCCTGGCTTGACCCACCGCGCGCTCGGTTCCGCAGATCAGATGTTGGCTGCGCACACCAGCGCCGGGTGGCGGACGCTCCATCCAGAAGTGCGGCGGATAATCGGCCAGATCCGTAAGGATGGTGGCGAACGGCGTGCGCGGCTCGACGCGCCGCAGACTATCAAACAGGGCGCGGTTGAAGTTCGGCACCACCGAAACCACGAGATCCCGCTCGCCGGTGCGCCAGAATTTCTCGAGATGCCGGACGACCGGCCGGTGATACGTCGCGATGATGACGTGCATGACACGCGTGAGCTGCGGCGAGCCGAGCGTCCAACCTTTTCGCAGCATCAGGTTGTAGACGTCTTGCAGGCGCAGTCCGGTGAACTTGCGGAAAATATCCAACGGATCGAGCAACTCCTGCAGGTTGATCATCCGCACGTCCCACGGACGCTGCTGTTGTGAAATGACCTGGGTCAAAGCGGTGGCCGCGGCACGGTGACCGCCGCCTGCATCGAAGAACACCAGATCGATTTTCTTCATCGCTTCAGATCATGACACGAGGCGGCGCTGCGGGCGCGGAGCGTCTCACCGGGCGGTTATGCTTCAATCAGAAGTCTGCGCGTGCTTAAGACCATTCTTCCATGCTTGCTGCGCTCCTGATTTTTCTCGGCACTTACCTGGTGTTGGCCATCGGCAGGCTGCCGGGGTTTCGCGTGGACCGCACCGGCGCGGCCATCATCGGCGCCACGCTGATGGTCGCGTTCAACGTGCTGACGCTTCAGGAGGCCACCGCGGCCATCAACTGGGACACCATTCTGCTGTTGTTCGGCATGAGGATCGTGGTGGCGAACCTGCGCCTCTCGGGCTTTTTCGCGCTGGTCACGGATTGGGTTGTCGAGCATGAGCACCGGCCGCTGGTTCTGCTGGCCTCGATTGTAGTGGTGTCGGGTGTATTTTCAGCGTTCTTCGTCAACGACACCATGTGCCTGGCGCTGACGCCTCTGGTTCTGGACATCACCACGCAGCTCCGCCGCAAGCCTGTGCCCTACCTGCTGGCGATTGCCATGGCATCCAACATCGGCAGTGTCGCCACAATCACTGGCAATCCGCAGAACATGCTGATCGGCAGCTTCTCTGGCATTCAATATCGCGATTTCGCGGCGGTGCTCGCGCCTGTAGGCTTGTTCGGCCTGGTGGCAGTCACAGCAATTATTGCGCTAATCTACCGGCGCGAGTTCCTCACCACACACGTCAAGGTGGATGTACCTGCGCCGCCAGTGCGCGTGCATCGCATGCTGGCCTGGAAATCGGTATTGGCCGCGTCTGCCATGATCGCTCTGTTCTTCGCCGGTTGGCCTGTGCCGAAGGTCGCGCTGGCCACAGGCGCGCTGCTGCTGGTGACGCGACGCGTGAAGCCGCAGCGTGCCTATGCCGAAATCGATTGGTCCCTGCTGGTGCTCTTCATCGGCTTGTTCATCGTAGTGGCCGGCGCTGAGAAGACGCCTTTTATCGGCCGACAATGTTCGCCATCGCATCTCGCTTTCACCTGGAGCATCCAGCGGTGATGAGCGTTCTCGCGGCGCTTCTGTCCAACCTGTCAGCAATGTTCCGGCCGTGCTCGTGTTTCACTCTTTTATTCCCCACCTGACTGATCCGAAACATGCCTGGCTGGTGCTCGCCATGTCGTCGACGCTCGCCGGAAATCTGACGCTGGTGGGCTCCGTCGCGAACCTGATCGTGGTCGAGCGCGCCCGTCACGGGGTACAAATTTCATTCTGGGAATACGCTCGCGTGGGAATACCCGTCACGATATTAACTATAGTTATCGGTTTGGTTTTACTTGGGATCACATAAGCGCCCTCGCGTAAGTTCGAGCTTTCAATCGGAGTAAAAAATCTGGGTCCGGTCTTAACGGTGTCGTGCTAACGTGAGGTCAGAATGCCTCTTTCGATACTGTTCCCAATAACCATATTTGTAACTGGAGTTGCGCTGGGAGCCATCATCGCCGCGCTGTGGGCTCGCGGGCGCATGGCCGAGATCGATGCGGGTCGCAGGGTAGCCGAAGCCAATCTCATCTCCACCCAAGGCGGCCTCAACAAGATGACCGAAACGTTTCAGGCCGCGGCTGATACGGCATTGCGAGCCACCCAGCAAAGCTTTCTCGATTCCGCGCGCTCGACGCTCGAAATGGTGCGCACCGAGATGACCGGCGAAATGACCCAGCGTCAAACCGCGGTCGAGGGAGTGGTGCGGCCCCTGTCCGATTCCCTCGCTAGGCTCGACGCGCAAATCCACGAAATCGAATCGGCGCGGCAGCGCTCTTTCGGCGGCATCGAGCAGCAGTTGCAGAATCTCTCGCAGCGGGAGCTGGAATTGCAGAAGGAAACCGCGTCGCTGTCGACGGCATTGCGCGCCCCGCAAGTACGCGGGCGCTGGGGTGAACTCACGCTCCGGCGGGTGGCGGAGCTTGCCGGGATGGTGGAGCGCTGCGATTTCGCTGAGCAGGAGACGCACACCACGGAAAACGGACGCATCCGTCCGGACGTGATCGTGCGGCTGCCAGGGCAACGCACCGTGGTGGTGGACGCCAAGGTGCCGCTCACGGCTTTTCTGGATGCCGCCGCCGCAACCTCGGAAGCCGACCGCCACAACGCGCTGATGCGCCACAGCCAGCAGTTGATCAAACACATCGATCAGTTGAGCGCTAAGTCTTATTGGAACCAGTTCCAGCCCGCCCCCGAGTTCGTCGTGCTTTTTCTGCCCGGCGATCACTTCTTCAGCGCCGCGCTCGAATACAGGCCCACGTTGATTGAGGATGCCGCGCGGCTAAAAATTCTGGTGGCGACGCCGACTACGCTCATTGCGATCTTGAAGGGTGTGGCCTACGGCTGGCGTCAGGAACAGCTGGCGCAAAATGCCGAAGAGATCCGGCGGCTGGCGGCGGAGCTGTTCGACCGTATTGTGAACATGCAGTCGCACTTCAATGAGATTGGCCGGTCACTCGACAAATCAGTGGATGCCTACAATCGTTCCGTCGGCTCCCTTGAATCGCGGCTGTACCCGACGCTGCGGCGCATTCGTGAGCTAGGCGCCACCAGCGCGGAGGAGCCGCCGTTGCCCGATAGAGTGAACGGCGTGCTCCGTGTGCCGACCCTGTTCGAAGTCTCGTAAAGCGTTTGAAACAGCTTAAGATGGCTGGTAGGTGCGCAAGCTCCTCCTGTTTCTATCGCAGCGCAAGTCACTCCGGAGATGGGTGTAGCACTCGGCGCTGGCCAAACGCCTTTCCTCGCGTTTCGTCGCGGGTGAAACGCTGGACGATGCCCTCCAGGCGGGACGCCGCATCAATCGCGAAGGCATCTCTCTTACGCTCGATCACCTGGGCGAAAACGTTACGTCATTGGTCGAGGCAGCCGCGTCGCGCGATGTTTGCCTAAGAGCCCTTGCCCGAATTGCCGAAGAGAAGATTGAGGGAAATGTATCCATCAAACTTACTCAATTCGGGATTGATATTTCAGAGCCGGCTTGCCGCTCGAACGTCGAGGAACTGGTGCGCACGGCCAACGAATTGGGCAGCTTCGTGCGGGTGGATATGGAGTCGAGCCAATACACGGAGCGCACGCTCCAACTGGTTGTCGATTTGCACGCGCGCTGGCGTGCGGTGGGTGCCGTGATTCAGGCGTATCTACGGCGCAGTGAAAAAGATGTCGAGGAGATGTGCCGCCGTGGGATTCGCGTGCGCTTGTGCAAGGGAGCGTATCTGGAACCCCCGGAGGTGGCATTTCAAGACAAGGCTGGCGTCGATCACAACTTCGTGCATTCGATGAAAATGCTTCTGACGGCAGGCACTAATCCTGCCATTGCCACGCACGACGAGAAAATGATCGAGGCGACCAAGAGCTTCGCGCGCACGCACCACATCAGCCCCGACAGCTTTGAGTTTCAAATGCTTTACGGTATCCGGAGGGATTTGCAGCGGCGGCTGGTAGCCCAAGGCTATCGCCTGAGGATATATGTGCCGTTCGGGAAAGCGTGGTATCCATATTTTATGAGGAGACTGGCAGAGCGCCCCGCCAACCTGGCTTTTCTGGCAGGCAATTTGTTCCGCGGCTGAGGCGGAACGTATCGCCGGTTGAAACTTTGATGACGGAAAGGCGTCTAAATAACATGCGCTACTGGGGCTTGCTGGCGGGTAAACTCGGGGTTTCCACAGCTATCTCCTACGGCTTGCTGGCGCTGATCAATTCCTTGTGGTCACCGCAAATTTACTTGATCAAATATGGTTGGAAAACCTCGCGCTTCGGATTCGATCTGGCCTATACGCTGGTAGTGGGCGTCTGGTTTTTGATTACAGTGGGACTTCTCTATTTGTGCGTCTGGGACCAGCGATACCGCTGCCGCGTGTGCCTGCGCCGTCTCCGAATGCCGATCACGACCGGGTCCTGGGGCCGCATGCTGCTGGTGGGGCGTCCGCGCATCGAATACATCTGCGCCTACGGTCACGGAACTCTGAAGCAAGAGGAACTTCAGATCTCCGGACTTGAAAATCCGGAGTGGACCGAAAGCGGCGATCCATGGCAAGAGCTGTGTGCTTCCTTAAAAGATATTGACGAGCGGTCGTGAGCCCGCCGTCCGAGGATTCATCGCGGCGCCTTTCGGCGTGGCGCATTCTGGCCGGCGTCATCGTGCTCGCGGGTTTGGTATTGGCGGGGATCGTGCTCTTTCCTGTGTATTTCCAAAATATGGAACTGCAAAAATATCTGCACCGCCAGGTCCCGCTCAACCAGTCCGACGACGCCACCAAGCGTGAAATTCTGGATGAAGGCCACTCGCTGGGGTTGGATATGGTACCCGATCAAATCGAGTTGCGCCACGTCTCCGCGGACGGGCAGATGAAGCTGCGCTATGCAGTCCGCGTGAGTTTGCCCTTGTACACCGTGCACTTGCATTTTTCGTCGAACATGACGGCTCAACCGGGTTCCGACCGCCGCCAGTCACACCGCACGAAAACTGAATTTTCCACGCAATAGCTCGCAAACTACTGAATCCATGTATCCTTTTGGATCCTGGCCAAAATACTGGAACGGCCCTTAGGCAGGGCGCGTTGGTAGAATAGAACTGAATGGCCAAGAAGAAGAATGAAGTGAAGCTCCGGGTAGCCGGAAACGCGAGGCTAGCCCGCTTCATCATGGGCCCGGCAGGGAAAATTCTGCTGGCCAGCTTCGTTCTGCTTGTCACCGGCGGAGTGATCGGGTTCACCTACATCTACGTCCAATACTCGCGGCTGATCGACCAAAAACTAAGGGACGGGCCGTTCGCCAACACCTCGAAGATTCTGGCGGCGCCGAAAATCGTGGGGGTAGGCGACCAGTTGTCCGCCCCGGAGATCATGCTGGCGTTGCGGCGGGCCGGGTATGGCGAGGCGCGCGGCAACCCCATGGGTTGGTTCAACGTGCGTCCCGACGCCATCGAGATTTTCCCCGGGCCGGAGTCCTATTTCCGGGCAGAGGCCGGCGTCATCAAGTTCGCGCGCGGCCGAATTTCGGAAATCATCTCACTTCAGGACAACACCGACCGTAGCCAGTTTGAGCTCGAACCGCAGCTCATCACCAATCTGTACGACCGTAACCGCGAGAAGCGGCGCATTGTGCACTACTCGGACATCCCGAGGCTGCTGATCAATGCCGTTATCTCGGCCGAAGACAAGCGCTTCTTTCAGCACGCCGGCTTCGACCCTCTGCGCATCGCCAGAGCCGCTTATGTGGACTTGAAAGAAGGCCGCAAGGCCGAGGGTGCTTCGACTCTGAGCATGCAAGTCGCCCGTAGTTTCTGGCTGGACAACAACAAAAGCTGGAGGCGCAAGGCGGCGGAGTTCCTGATCACGCTGGAACTGGAACAAAAGCTCAACAAGGAGCAAATATTCGAGTTTTACTGCAATCAGATCGATCTCGGCCGCCGGGGCACGTTCCACATCCGTGGTTTCGGTGAAGCGGCGCAAGCCTATTTTGGAAAAGACATCCGCCAGTTGACACTGCAGGAGGCGGCCATGCTGGCGGGCTTGGTGCAGCGCCCGAGTTATTACAATCCGTTCCGGCATCCCGACCGCATGCGCGAACGGCGTAACCTGGTGCTCGGCCTGATGCGCCAGAACGGCCTCATCACGGAGCGCGACTATGCTGAAGCCTGCGATGCTCCGATACGTTTGATTTCCGCCGGGGCTGAATCCGCCGAAGCGCCGTATTTCGTCGACCTGGTCAACGACGAGTTGCAGACGCATTTTCAAGACAAGGATTTTCAGTCGAGTTCTTATCGTGTTTACACTTCGCTCGATCTCGATCTGCAGCGCGCCGCGATGGAAGCCGTACGCATCGGCATGGACAGCGTGGATGCGCAATTGCGAAAGCAGAGGCGTTTCCGCAACGTCAAGATACCGGAGCCGCAGGTCGCGCTGATTGCGCTCGACCCACACACGGGCGAAATCAAAGCTCTGACCGGCGGACGCAACTACGGCGCCAGTCAGTTGAACCGCGTGCTCGCTCTTCGACAGCCGGGTTCATCGTTCAAGCCCTTTGTTTATGCGGCCGCGCTCGATACGGCGGTGGATGGTGGATCGCGGATTCTTACGCCGGCCACCACGGTAGTGGATGAACCGACTACATTCTGGTTTGATAACAAACCCTATGAACCCGGTAATTTTAAACGCGAATACTTCGGGCAAGTGACGCTGCGGAGCGCAATGGCCCATTCGATGAATGTGGCCACAATCAAAGTGGCCGAGATGGTGGGTTACGACAACGTGGTGCAGCTCGCCAAGAAAGCCGGGCTGAACGAGGACATTGCGGCCACTCCTGCCATGGCAATAGGGGCTTACGACACCAGGCCACTTGAGATTGCCGGTGCGTATACCGTGTTCGCCAATCACGGTATTTACGAGAAGCCATTCTGGGTCGGTTCAGTGCGCGGGACCAACGGATCCATGCTCTACACGCACAAGGCCGAATCGCATCCGGTGCTCGATCCGCGCGTGACCTTCCTGATGGTGAACATGCTTGAAGAGGTGCTGCGGTCGGGCACCGCCGCGGCTGTGCGCAGCCGAGGCTTCAAGGCGCCCGCAGCCGGAAAAACCGGCACTTCGCGTGACGGTTGGTTCGCCGGATTCACCTCCGACCTGCTGTGTGTGGTTTGGGTGGGGTTTGACGATAATCGCGAATTAAACCTTGAGGGCGCGCACTCGGCGGCGCCCATCTGGGCCGAGTTTATGAAGCGCGCCATGCAATTCAGGCCCTACCGCGACGCCAAGCCGTTTGAAGCGCCCGACGGAATCGTGACCGTGGAAATCGATCCGCTATCCGGCATGCCCGCCACGCCGTTCTGTCCCAAGACCAGCAACGAAGTATTCATTGCCGGCACGCAGCCGGTGGGCACCTGCCCCTTGCATGGTGGATCGAGCCCCGGCGCCACGCACGTGGCCGGCTGGGAAGTGCCTGCCGAACAGCACCCGCCTGGCGGAGCGCGCACCGCCACCCCTCAAGTGGCGCAAGCCCGTCCGCCGCTGCCGTCCGGAGCCTCGCCCGCCAGTGCCCCTGGCGCAATTCCCGAGAGTTCGCCCGAACAGCGCGGATCAAAGCAACAAAAGAAGAAGGGCCTCTTTCGCCGCCTGATGGATGTGTTTAAATAGGCAAAAGGGGGCCGCTATGCGTTACGGCCGATGGATTTGCGTTTCCCTCGTATCCTGCTTCTCCTCGCTTTTGCTGGCTCAAGCGGTTCAGCCGCTGGTGGATTCGTCCAAGCTGGGTTCAAGCAATCCTCCGCCGCTGGCCGCGCCTTCGGTTTCTGAAGGACTGACTCCCGAAAAACGCGCTGATATCCTGATGGCCCGCAAGATGTATCGGGAAGCGGCTGAAGTATACAAGCAGGCGCCGCTTGACTCCGCGGTGATCTGGAACAAAATTGGCATTGCCTATCACCAGATGATGCAGTTCGATGTCGCCAAGAAATATTACGAACACGCAGCCAGGCTTGATCCGAATTATCCGGAAGCGATCAATAATCTCGGCACCATTTACTACACGAGGAAAAGCTACCGTCACGCCGTCAAACTCTATAAGCGCGCCTTGAAATACTCGCCTCAATCGGCGTCCGTTTACAGCAATCTGGGCACGGCCTACTTCGCCAGGAAGCAGTATAAGCTGGCTGCGGAAAATTATCAGCAAGCTCTCGCGCTCGATGCCGATGTGTTCGAGCACCGCAACTCCTGGGGCGTGCTGTTGCAGGAGCGCAGCGTCGAAGAGCGCGCAAAGTTTCATTACTACCTGGCCAAGACGTACGCCAAGGCGGGCATGAACGACCGGGCTTTGCAATATATCCGTAAAGCGCTCGAAGAAGGCTTTACGGAGCGCAAGAAACTCATGGAGGACCCGGAGTTCGTTTCAATACGCAAGATGCCCGAATTTCAGGAACTGCTGGCCATGGAACCGCGTGTTCTGTGAGTCTGCGGCGGATTTTGTCCGTCCGGCCCGAATCGCAATTTCAGCACTATCGCTCGCGCTCCTGTGCTCGATTCCTTCCTGCTCCCGCAGCCGGTCCGTTCAAACCGAACGCCTGGCGATTGTTCGATTCGAAAATCTCAGCGGCGACCCGTCACTCGAGTGGATGGGACGGGCTGCATCGGAGGTGATCAGCGGCGAGTTGAGCGGCGCGCCCGGCATAGTCATCATCCCTTTTAGCGCGGTGCAGGCAGTCGACAGGATGTTGGGGTCCAGGCCCATAGCTGCTCCGGGCATTTCCGCCGAGCAGCCTGCTGCACTCGCGGCCGGCGCTACGGAGATTCTTTATGGCCGCATTGCCCGGAGTGGAGCGACGCTTCGGCTGGATGGCACTTTATTCGGAGGCAAGCGACTGCATATCGAGCGGACTGTCTCCGTAGCGAGCGAGGAATCACGTGGCATCATCGGAGCCGCCGACAGTCTGGCGCGCTCACTTTCGACTGCCGCTCATCCGTTTGAGACCCGCAATGAAAACGCGCTGCGAAATTATGCGGAGGGCCTCGAATCTCCCGATTCCGGGCAGGCCGCGCAGAATTTTTCGAACGCTGTCATTGCCGATCCGAATTTCGGACGCGCCTACGTGGCGTGGGCCCAATCCGCTGCTTCGCGCCGGGACAGGACCGAGGCCGACCACGTTCTGGAACTGGCACGAGCGCGTGGCAGCGCCATCCCGGAGTCAGACCAGACGCGAATCGCGCTCATCGCGGCCGAGCTGCACGGGGATTCAGCGGCCACAGCCAAGTCGCTCAGCACGCTGGCGCGCCTGAACCCTAACGACGCCGGTCTCCTGCGGCAACTCGCCCAGTTGAACCTGAGCGTCCGGAACTACGCCGCGGCAGCTCACAACTTTCGAAAAGCGGCTAGGCTTGCGCCCAACGATCCCAACCTCGCAAACCAGCTAGGCTACACCGCCATGTATGCCGGTGATCTCGCGGGGGCGAAGCAGGCCCTAGAAAAATACGCACAGCTCAGCGCTGGGGACGCCAATCCTGCGGACTCCCTGGGTGACGTGCATTTTTATCTGGGGCAATTCAGCGATGCCGAGAAGTATTATCGGCAGGCGCTCCGGATAAGTGCCAGTTTCAACGGCGGCGGCGAGCTGCTCAAAGCGGCATTTGCCCGTTTGATGACCGGCGATGTCGCGGGAGCCGACGGCATATTCAACGAATACATCGCCGCGCGGCAAAACGGAAAAGATCCCGCCATCGAATACCGGCGCGCCGAGTGGGAATTCCTCAGCGGCCGGCGGCGTGGGGCAATGGAGCGGATGCAGACATTCGCCGCGAAGCCAGGAGTATCAGTGCCCGCTCAAGCAATCAATTCGCAGGCATATGCGCAACTGGCGATATGGCAACTCGAGATGGGCGACCGCGCGCGGGCCCACGACTTCGCGGTGAAGGCGATGTCCAAGACCCCACCCCCCGCTGCGGCTGTTTCCTTATTTCTGACGCAGCCCGCGGCCACGCTATCCGAATGGGAAGCCCGTTCCCGCCGCTTTTTCTCGGGCGCCGGCCAGGAACGCGCCAGAGAGCTTGTGCTCTCGTACGCACTGCTGCTTTCGAAAGAGTTCAAGGCCGCCGAGCCGCTGCTCGAGAACATCTACACCCACTCCGGTCCCGAGCCCCAGGAGATCATGCCCGTGCTGCTCGCCTGGGCCCACATCGAAAATGGCGCTACGGAAAAAGCCGCGCCGCTGATTGCGCACAATCCGATATTGAACTCGGCCCAGGCTGATCTATTTACGTCACTGGTTTTCCCGCGCTGGTTGTTCTTGCGCGCTGAAGTGCTGGCCCGGCAAGGCCGGAACGATGACGCCGGACGGAATTATCGCTTGTTCCTGAGGCTGTCGGGGCCGGATCCCCAAATCTTTGGCGAGGAAACAAGGGCCCGTCAGGCTTCCGAAAAGTGATCTGAAACCCTGCTCGTCGTCACAGGCGCCTGGCAGCCCACCCGTGCTTTTTTGTGGCATCATGAACCCAGCGGCTGCCGCCGTCAAGATTGGGGACCGGCACGCGCGTCAATGAATTGAGAACCAGGCACAGGAGGGTAGAATGGCAGACCTGATTAACTCGTTCGTCAAGTTCTCGACAGCGATGACTCTGTTCGGATTGCACCAACTCCGAAACGCGGTGGAGGTAATGGTCGATGTACCCAGGTGGACCTTTACGACTGCTTTTACGTGTCCGGATTGTGGCTCCCAGCAGGAGATTTTCCGGGACCTTAACCAGACTTTGGACGACGCCACGAAATCCATGACCGCACGGCTCAGCACGGACGGAAAGGCTGCGTTCGAGAGGTTCTCTCGAGCCGGGTCCGATATCGTCGAGCGGACCTTTCAAGCCGCCGACGCGGTGTATCCGGTGCGTGACGACAAGCATGGAACCGCGGAGGAACGAATAAAAACACTCTCGATCCGGGGCCATGACCAGCGCTCCACGCCCTCGGCTCTCGACCCGCGGACGTTCTTCGATACCGCTGAAGAACTGGTTCAACGAACCACCGTTACGATGTCCGACTGGACCTCCGAAGCTACCGCTTCGCTGGGCGCATTAGACTCCGCCGCGACTGCTTCCGGTCCAACCGGAAATTCCGAAACGCGGCATCGCACAGGTGAGAAATCAGGCAACGGGGCAAGACGCAACCGGAAACGCCCGCACGCCGTCCGCTGAGCCCACCCTGCGCATCTGAACCGTGAGCGACCAGCGAGCGACTGCTCCGCCCAAGTGACCAGCATTAACACGCCCTAATCCAATTCACGTGCAACCTCCGGATGTAGCGTGACGGTCTAACCCATTATCGGGAGGTTTTTCATGCGCGTCAGTTCACCGGTCCTCATCTGCTCTTTGAGCGCTCTGGCCTCGACAGGCTGCGCCGAGCGACCTTCGCGGGTCTCTCAAATCCCACCCGGGCCTCCAGTGATTGCGGTTTCGGCTCCGGACGGCGTCATTCGTAGCGGCACAAACCTCGGCATCAGAACCATCGAGACCATCAATAGCAGGACCGCGGTGGAAGGCAGGACTCACGCGGCTGAAATTTCGCGGGACGTGGTGAATGGTTCGGGGCGGGTGCTGATCCCAAAAGGGTCGCCTGCACGGATCGCCATCATTCAGACCAAGGATAGCGGCAAGATCTCCGGCGCGGAAGTGCAATTTGCGCTACGCACGGTCACGGTAAATGGAAAGAATTATGACGTCAGCACGGCCTCAATGAAACGCGGCGCGGGACTTTGGGCAAACCGGCAAACGGCCGAGACCGTGGGTACCGGCGCGGTGTTGGGAACCATGATCGGTGCAGCCGCTGGGCACGGAAAAGGGGCGGCCCTCGGGCGGCCCTCGGAGCGGCGGCCGGAGCGCTTGCGGGCGCGGCTATCGAAGTCTTCGCAAGAGAAAAAGAACTCGAAATTCCTTCCGAGACGCTGCTTAGTTTCAAACTGGATCAGTCTCTGCGCTTGACACCCCAGCCTTGATGCAACGCTCCCCAAGTTTGACTACGGCTGGTATTCCAGAACCGCAAGCGTAATATCATCGGCCTGAGGCGCGTCTTTGACGAATGCTCTCACCGCATTCTGGATGGCGGTGTGCAATCCGACGCACGAATCCCCGGCATGGGCCACCGCAAGCTCGCGCAGGTGTTTTCTGCCGAAGAAATCACCAGAAGGATTCTCTGCTTCGGTTACGCCGTCGGTATAAATCACCATGCGGTCGCCGGGCAAGAGCCGCCGTTCTACTACGCTGAACTCGGCATCCTGTACCAGCCCTGCCGGCATCGCCGTAGCTTCCAGATATTCGTACTGGCCCCCGGACGAAATCAGCAAAGGTGCGCAATGGCCAGCGTTGATATAACGGAGACGGCCCGTGCGGTGGAGTAGGCAATAAAAGATGGTGGCGTACTTGCCGCCTTCAGTGCGCTCATTCAGAAATTGGCTGATGCGGTCGAGTTTGCGCGACATCAGCTCGGGGTTTTCGGAAACGGTCAGGAACGCGCCTTGCAGCAGAGATGCCAGCAGTGCCGAGCTCACACCTTTGCCTGAAACGTCGGCCACCACGGCGGACCAGCAGGAATCGTCCACCGGTACTACGTCGAAGTAATCGCCACCCACCTGGCGCGAGGCTTCGCTTGAACCGCAGGCGCGAAACCAGCCATCGGACGGCATGTGTCGGGGGAGCAGGCTTTGCTGGATCGCCCGCGCCACGTCCAGTTCCTCTTCGATCTTTTGCTTGGCGCGCTCTTCTTCGAGTAATCGTGCATTTTCGAGAATGGTCGACGCCTCAATCGCCAAAGTCTGCAGCAGTTCGCGATTGCCCGCCGCCAGGTCCGCGGCCGAGAAACGAGAATCCATGTACAGCACACCCACGGTGTCGGTGTGCGTTGAGAGCACGCTGGTGTCCTGGGATGAGCCTGCGTTGATGCGAACCAGCGGAACACAGACCACGCTGCGCAGTTCCAGGTCGGCCACGCTATGCTCGGCCCGGGCTTCATCGGTTAAATTGAGCGAATCGAATGACATGGAAAGCAATTCGCGCCGTTGCTCGAGCGCGCGGCGAATCACCCGGCGCGGCACACGTAGATCGGATTCGCCGAGCGGAGCGCCGTGCCTATCGCGAGCCACACGCATTTCCAGATCATTCTGCTGGCGCAGCAGCAGAAACCCGCGCTCCGCCCCCGTAACTGTGAGCGCGGCATCAACCACGGCATTCAATACGTCCTGAGTTGAAAACGAAGATTGCAGTGTGCGCGCTACTTCGAGGACCGCTCGTAATTTCACCAAATTGCTGCCGACAATCGGTCTCGCTCCGCTTTCCTCGCGCGCTGTGTGCTGCTCAAATGCGTGTTTGAGCCCCGCACCGTCGAGCGCAAAAACAAGCTGGTATGAATCCGGAACCCCGAATTCGATGCGGTCTGAATTCCGCAGCAAGTGGCGTTCGATGCGCGCGCCGTTCACGTGGGTCCCATGGCGGCTGCCCGAGTCCTCCAGGATGTACTGTCCATTCTCCAGCACGATTTGGGCGTGATTCCGGGAAGCGCGGCTATCACGAATAATCAGGTTGTTATCGGCGTGCCTGCCGATCTTGAAGGGGATGGGTTTGATTTCGACGCGCGTCCGGCGGCCGTTGGGATCCACAACGATGAGAGCGGCGACGGCCGCAGCCTCTGTCTGTTCCGGCAAAGCCATCATGCGGAGCGTCTGGAACGTGAACGATGACCGAGACCGTTGGGCTCCATCAGCGCGGCCTTCTTGGCGGCCTGTTCCATTTCCCGCGCGCGCAGAGACTGGCAGTGCGAGCAGTAGCCGCCCACCTCGGTCCGCGCCAGAAGAATGTGGAAGCCGAAATGGCTTTCGATTTGACGCCGAAGCCGCTGCAGTGGCTCGCCGAAAAATTCCTCTACCTTGCCGCACTTGAGGCAAATTACGTGCGCGTGTTCCTGCTTCATGCGGGTTTCGTAATAGTGCTGATCGCCGCCATAGTGCATGAGGTCCAGTTCATCCACCAGGCCGCCTTGTTTCAGCAGCTTCAACGTACGGTAGACCGTGACGCGGTTCAGCTTGGGATCTTTTTCTTTGGCCAACTGGAACAGACGTTCGGCATCCAGATGCTCGCCGCTCTTGTCGATAAGCTCCAGCAACAGCTCTCGCTGCCGCGTGAGTCGAACGCCCTTTTCCTGGAGCGATCCCTTGATGCTATCCACGGGCATAATGTTCCGCCTCCATTCTAGCAGGGGCTCCAGATTCCGCCGTTTATTTATTTTCCAGGCTATTCGGAGCGCGTGACCTTGGCGTCCAACGTCCCATCCGACAGGCGCACATGAATCCCGGAGCCCGGCGGCCTCTCCCGGCTGGATTTGACGATTGCGCCCGATTCGGAAGTCACAATGGCATACCCGCGCTCCAGGATTCGCAGCGGGCTGAGTTGCGAGAGCTTGGCTACCAGCGCTTCAGCCAGCCCGCGGCGGCGCGCCAGTTGCAGACGGCCAGCCTGGATGATCTCGGCCCTGGCGGCATCGAGACGCCGCCGGTGTCCCGCGAAGCGCGGCCGGGGATCGTAATATCGCAGTCGCGATTCGAACGATCGCTGCGTTCGTTGACTGGACTCAAGCATCGCGCGAATGTGCTCCCGCAGGCGGTATTCCTGTTCATCGATCCGCTGCAATCGCCTGCCGATCGACCGGTGGAGCAGCGAGGAAGCCCGCTCTACGCCGCGCTGATGCAACCCGCGCCGCGACATGGCCAGACGATATCGGGCGGCCTGCGTGAGCTGGCGCCGCGCAGCTTCGATACCGTCCAGAAGCTCCTGGCGGGTGCACACAATCAGCTCGGCCGCGGCTGAGGGCGTGGGCGCCCGCAGGTCGGCAACGAAATCGGCAATGGTGACATCGGTTTCGTGCCCCACCGCCGAAACCACCGGCATCGCGCAACCCGCGATGGCGCGCGCCACGGCTTCTTCGTTAAACGTCCATAAATCCTCGAGCGAGCCTCCGCCACGGGCCACGATCACCAGGTCTGGCCAGCTCGAACGGCTGAAAAATTCGATGCCGCGACAGACTTCCTCTACAGCGCCTTCGCCTTGTACTTGCGCCGGAAACAGGCGGACGTGCAGTCCCGGAAAACGGCGCTCCAGGATTTGCAACATGTCCGAGATGACGGCGCCTTTGGGCGAGGTCACAATCCCGATGCGTCGGGGAAATCGCGGCAGCGGCCGTTTGCGCGCAGGCTCGAACAAGCCTTCTGCCGCCAGTTTTTTCTTGAGTTGCTCGAATGCGAATTGCAGCGCGCCGTAGCCTTGCGGCTCGAGGAATTCAACGAGTAACTGATATTCACCGCGCGCTTCAAAAACGTCGACGTGGCCTCGCGCCAGTACGGCGATCCCGTCTTGCGGTTTGAATTTCAGGAACCGGTGCGTGGAGCGGAAGCATACGCAGCGCAACTGGGCTTCGCGTTCTTTGAGCGTGAAGTAATAGTGGCCGCTGGTCGCCAGCTTGGTTCCCGAAATCTCACCAGCCACCCAGATGTCCTGGAACTCCCTGCCCAGAAGGCCGCGAATCTCCGCATTCAGCTCGCTGACGGTGTAGACGCGGCGTTGGGGCGCGAATTGGAGTGCGTATTGTTCCATCGGACGGCGTTTCGATCTCTGCGGACAATTGTAACGGGAACCGGTACGCGCTGTTGCAGCTAAGCGGCCAGGAATACCTACATGCTCTTCCGCTGGATTGAAACCCCGCCATTTGTGGTTACGGCACGCACCAGCGCGCCGCCCGAGCGTAGATCGATCGAGAGCCGCCGGTTGATTTCGCCGTGCACGCTGACCGGGAAGTCGACGTTGATGTGTCCGTTCACGGTGCCGGTTTCCAGATGAGCCGAGTAGTTATCGGGCACTTGAAATGACACCCCGCCGTTGGTGGTGTAGGCATCGAGTTGTTCACCTTCCCAGCGGTTACCCGCCAGTTCCACCTTGATGCCGCCGTTGGTGGTATGGCCGCGCACGTTACCGCCCAAGCCAAGTGAAACACCGCCATTCAAGGCGTCGAACTCAATACTGCCGCGAACGTCTGCGATGCGGATGCCGCCGTTGTGTGTTTTGAGATTGAGACCGATTTGTTGCGGCACGAAGATCTCGTAGCTCACCGACCAGTTCTGGTGATTCTCGAGCTGCGGCCCTTCCGCACGGATCTGTCCGCCACCGGTATGGATCACGATCCGCCGCGCAATGTCGCGGGCGTCGGCATCCGACCGGGCGGCAGGTTCGACGCGCGCACGCACCAGGATTTCATGGCGCTTCCAGCCTCTCACCGTCATGCTGCCATTGACACCGCCATCCACCGACAAGCCGGGCTGCGCCGCGATAGTCATTTCGTTGATCTCGCAATGCGAGACAAGGTCGTTCTGCCAGCCGTTATTGCAGGTCATTTCCCGCTCGGGCTCTTGCAAGTATGCCGAAACAATGCCTACGCAGAGAATCGCCGCACAGCTACCCACCTATAGTTCGTCATGGTTGTTCTTGCCTCTGAACCTTAGACGACGAAGATCGCCGCCGGTCGCGTGGATTGTTTCCGGAGTTGCATCTGTCTTTGTGTTTCCACAGTGTGGACGTTCTGCCAACATGGCCGCATCGCGCGCTCTCGCGTTCATCTCCCGGCGGCAATGACTTAGCGTCTGGTCCTTTACCTGCACGGCGCCGGGCTATGATGCGCGGCCGGCTGGTATCGTTGGTCATCCACATTGCGATTGTCGCGCTGCTTTTCGTTTCTTCGCGCCCGGCTGGAAAGCGCGGAAAGGAAAGTACGGCGCGTTTGGTCCGGTCTCACGTATTGCTGGTTTCGCGGCTTGCAATGCACGGCGGAGGTGGTGGAGGCGAACACTCCCCACTGCCGCCAAGCCCGGGACGATTGCCCAGGCCGGCACACCATCAATTCGTTCCGCCCACTACCAAAGAGGTCGATCTGCGCCCAAAGCTGGTTATTGAACCAACGTCGGTGGCGGCCTTGAATGCTCAGATGCCCGTCATTAATCTCGTGCAATTCGGTGATCCGTTCAGCAAAGACGGACCACCTTCGAGCGGTCCCGGATCAAACGGCGGCATCGGCGGAGGTTTGCATGGAGGCGTGGGCGATCACGACGGCCCGGGCTTCGGTCCGGATGATGGCGGCGGGATCAGCGGCACCGGCCCCAAGGAATATAGCAGCACTCCAGCCCTGCTCTACAAAGTGGAGCCCGAGTTTTCCGAAGAGGCACGCAAAGCCAAATATCAGGGAACAGTGGTGCTTACGATCGAGGTGGGCGAAGACGGAAAAGCGCGGCGCTTCCATGTTTTGCGCGGCTTGGGACTTGGACTCGACGAGAAGGCCATCGAAGCTGTGACTCAATGGCGCTTCCGCCCTGCTGTTCGGAGTGGCAAACCTGTTCCGGCTCCAGCAACTGTTGAAGTGAATTTCCGATTACTCTAACCCAGGGAAAAGATATTGCGGAAACGCCGCGGTCTAGTAGAAAAGATATTTACGCCACTGCTCGTCGCTTTTGCCCAGCAGTCGCATGATGTGCCGGCTGGTGTGCAGACTGAAAGGACGCGGCTGTCGCACCAGCCGCATGCCTGCCTCTTCCGGCGTGCGATTTCCTTTGCGGTTGTTGCAGTGGTGACAGCAGGCCACCAGGTTTTCCCACGCTGATTCGCCAGACCGGGAGCGCGGAATCACGTGATCCAGCGTCAACTCGGCCGAGGCCATTGTGCGCAAGCAATACTGGCAGGTGTAGCGGTCACGCATCAGGATGTTCTTACGGGAGAGCGCTCGTGTCTGGTGTGGTATCCGGCGGTATTCGAGCAGCCGGATCACCGAAGGCAGACGAACGCTGTAGCGCGACGAGTGCACCAGGTTTGCCGATTCCTCTTCAGCCGCCGCCACACCTTTCAACACCAGAACCAAGGCACGACGGGCGGCGCAGATGTTGATCGGCTCGTAACTCGCGTTCAAGACCAGTACCGGTTTTTGCAGCCTGCCTGAACCGACCATCGTCAAGCCACCTCCCTGTGACTCGATTCCCCTGCCGGAACTTCCGCCAGGCGGCGATCAACCCGCGCCAGCGCCAGTAACGCTACTGATTTTGCTCCTGCGCGCTTCAGTGCCTGGGCGCAGGCCGCGGCTGTTGCGCCCGTAGTCATGACGTCATCGATGAGTAGCACTCGCAGCCCCTGCACCTGCCTGCCGCCTTTCACGCGAAAGGCCCCTGAGACGTTGGCGCGGCGTTGGGCATTGCTGAGGCCCGCCTGACTCTCCGTGGCTCGCATGCGGCGAACGGCATTGGCCATCGGGATGCCGGAACGGCTCGCTGTTGCTCGGGCCAGCAATTCCGATTGGTTCCCACGCTGCCAACGCCGTCTCCAGTGGAGCGGCATCGGGACCGCGATGTCGAAGCGTTGATCGCGGGGCAGCGCCGCAGCCAGATACTCAGCCAAGGGTTTTACCAGAGGCTTCATCCGCGAGTACTTGAAGAGGTGAATCAACGGGCGCAGCGTGCCCTCGTAAGTTCCGAAACAAGAAGCTGCGTCGAAACCCCGGATACTCGAGCGGCACAGGCGGCAGCACCCGTCAGCATCCAAAGGAAAACGGTTATGAAAGGGCGTCCGGCAAGTGACGCAATAATATTCGGCAGCCAAAGGCTCGGGGGCTCGCATGCCGCGCGAACGAACCGGCACGCGCGTAATGTCAGTTAAGCTCCGGTGACAAATCCGGCGGGCCTCAGGAAATAAGAGCGAGAAGAGGCCAGAAGGAACCTGGCGGAAGGTAGAAAGGAGAGGAGCCGGCGAAACTGGGGTTGTCCTACTACTCGAGAAGACCCACCTCCACATGCAACCAGTGGCTCACAATTGACCCTCGTCCTGAAGTTTCTGGCAATTGATACAATGGCGCGCCCATGGCACGGCGTCCAAACGCTTCCTCTCGACCAGCCGGCCGCACTCTATGCATAACCCGAAGCTGCCATCGTCCGCGCGCTCGAGCGCAGCTTGTACCAGGCCCAGGGTCGCCCGATCGGAATCACTCTTCTGAAAAAGCGTCTCTTTGGTGTAAGTATGGTTGGCGCGATCCATGAAATCCTGGGTTTCTGAATCCTTGGATTCCCGTCCATCGGTCTCGTATTTGGCAATCGCACGGACCAACTCCCGCTCCTTGTTTTGCAAGCGCCGAATGTAGGAGTCAACTTCCTTGGCAATCATTTGCGGCTCCCGCCCCTGATCAGCGCGGCAAACAGCTCTAATTTTAGGTATTGCGGCAGGATACTGTCAACTTTGAGGGGGCCGGCGGCAGGAACTTCGCATAGAGGCCGGAGAAGCCGTGTCAGCCACCGGAAATGCTTGGAGGTTGAGTGAGGAGAAAGGAGATTCGCAGAGGGGGATTTGCGCCATCATGAGCGGTCTGACAAGGGCCCTGGGCAGAAGTTCAGTGGACGATTGGTGGGGGGAAGCG
>QHXW01000074.1 GCA_003223115.1 Acidobacteriota bacterium | reverse complement strand
TGCTCTCGCGCTGGAACTGGCTCACGGCTATTTGAGCCCCATCGACGTGAACGATCAAGTGGGTTTGCTGGCGGTGGTCGGCGAGGGCATGCAAGGCATACCTGGTCTGGCGGGCCGGATTTTTACGGCAATTTCGCGGGAGCGCATCAACATCATTGCCATCGCGCAGGGCTCGAGCGAGCTCACGATTGCCATTGTCGTCCGGCGAAACGGTCTCGAGGCGGCGGTGCGCGCGGTGCACGCCGAATGCGGCATGGGAAATCAGGGCAAGGTACAGAAAACAAAGAGCAAAAAGGCAATCTAGGGCAACGCCCTTCCCTCGACCCCGGAAGTTCAAGAAATCCCCTGGTTTTAGGACTTCAGGCCTCAGGCTGGGTGTTGATATAATAGAAATTCCACGCAGAAGGTCCGCGGATCCAATCGTTTTGCGTTTTCGCCCATTGATTCGCGTTTTGCCATTTCCGGCGCAGGTGTACGAGCGGCGGGATTCAAGGGAGTTTTTCGATGTTTGATTTATTTCGCAGCCGCGATAAGGCTGTGCGCTTTTTGTTGACGGGGTTGCTGCTGTTGGTGGCGCTTTCGATGGTCACCTACCTCATCCCGAGCTACGGTAGCGGGGATCGCGGCCAAGACAGCGTCATCGCCGAGATTGGGCGTGAAAACCTCACGATGCGGGAAGCACAGTTCAGTATTCAGAACATGCTGCGCGGCCGCTCCGTACCACCTGACATGGTGTCGCTCTACGTGCCACAAATCATCGAGCAGATGATCAACGAGCGCATTCTGGCTTACGAAGCTCAGCGGCTGGGGCTGAAGGCCAGTGACGAAGATACTTTCAACGCGATACGGACCTCCATTCCTCAGCTATTTCCCGACGGAAAATTCGTGGGCAAGGAAAGCTATGCGGCTTTTCTGGCGCAACAGAATCTCAGTATCCCGGAGTACGAAAGCGAGATGTCCCGGCTGGTGCTTTTTGCGAAGCTGCGCCAGATCCTGGTTGAAGGCACCGTGGTCAGCAACCGGCAAATAGAGCAAGAGTACAAGCGCCGCTCCGACAAAGTAAAAATCCAATACGTCTCGCTGTCTCCCGACAAGCTGAAGTCCGAAGTTCAGGTCAGCCCGGCCGAAATGCGCGATTACTTCGAGAAGAATCGCAACGGATTTCCGATGCCGGAGAAGCGCACGCTCTCCATTCTGGTGATTGATCAGGCCAAGGTCGAGCAGACCTTCAGCCCTTCTGACGCGGACCTGCAAAAAATGTACGACGCCGACAAGGATCGGTTCCGTACTCCGGAGCGGGCCAAGGTGCGTCACATCCTGCTGACCACCACCGGCAAATCGGCAGCAGAAGAAGCCAAAATCAAAGCCCAAGCCGAAGACCTGTTGAAACAGATCAAAGCCGGGGGCGATTTTGCCGAACTGGCCCGCAAGAACTCCCAAGATCCCGGATCGGCCGTCAAAGGTGGCGATCTGGATTGGATTGTTCGAGGACAAACGGTGAAAGCCTTCGAGAACACGGCGTTCTCGCTCCAGCCGAAGGAGATCAGTGGCCTGGTAAAAACCGAATACGGATACCACATCATCCAGGTGCTGGACCACGAACAGGCGCACCTCACGCCCTTCGATGAAGTGAAGTCGCAACTCGGGGCGGAATACCGGAAGCAGCGCGGGAATCAGATGATTCAGGACCTCATTGATAAATCCCAGGCTGCGTTGAAAGCAAATCCGCAGGATCCCGATAAAGTGGCGCGGGATCTCAACCTGCCGACGCCCATGAAGGTCGACAGCATCGCTCCAGGCGACCCCATCCCGGGCATCGGGGTGAATCGTGACTTCGAGCAAAGCATCACGGGTTTACAGAAGAACGAGGTTTCGCAGCCAGTGGCTGTGCCGCCGAATCGCGTGCTGATGGCGGCGGTGACGAATGTGATTCCCACTCACCCCGCGACTTTTGAAGAGGCGCAGAATCGCATCCGCGTGACGCTCGAGCGCCAAAAACTGGATCAACTGGTCGCGAGACGTGCCGATGAACTCGTGACCAAGGCCAACTCCACGGGCGGCGATCTCGAGAAAGCCGCAAAATCTTTGGGTCTGGAATTGAAGACCCCTCCCGAGTTTGACAGGGCGGGCGCCGTGGAAGGTCTTGGGCCGGCGAGTTCGATCAACGACGCCTTCACCAGACCATCTGGTTCTGTCTTCGGGCCCATTCCTGTGCAAGGCAACCGCATCGTGGTGAAAGTGGTCAGTCATGTCCCAGCCGACATGAGCGAACTGGCGGCGCAACGCTCTGCTATCCGCGACGAGCTGAAATCAAAGATCGCGGTGGAGCGCTACCAGTTATTCGAGGTTGGAGTGCGTGAGCAGCTCATCAAAGACGGCAAAGTCAAGATCCACCAGGATGTGATCAATCGTCTGATTGCGAACTATCGCGGGTAGAAAACTACCTGCATGGTTCACACCATTCTGGACTTTCTGAAGGCGCTGACGGATCCAGAGCGCTTGATCCAACTGCTGTCTACGTTGCTGTCCGGATGGCTCGGTTATCTGGCGCTGTTCGCCATTGTCTTTTCCGAAACCGGATTGCTAGTTGGCTTTTTCCTTCCCGGCGACTCTCTGCTGTTCACGGTGGGCGTGGTGGCGGGCGCCGGGCAATTGAACATCCTCTGGGTCAACCTGGTCCTTATGTCTGCGGCTGTGCTGGGGGACACCACGAACTACCTGCTTGGACGCAGCAGCGGCCCGCGTATTTTCAATCGTCCCGATTCGCGTTTCTTCAAGCGCGAGCATCTAATGCGCACCCACGAGTTTTATGAGAAGCACGGCGGTAAGACGCTCATCTATGCGCGTTTTATGCCCATCATTCGGACCTTTGCGCCGTTTGTGGCCGGTGTGGCAGGCATGCGGTACCTTCGCTTCCTCTCCTTCAGCGTGTTTGGCGGGATAGGCTGGGTGGCGTTCATGACGCTTTTGGGACATACATTCGGCAGCATACCGATAGTACGCCAGCACTTTGACAAGGTCATCGTATTGATCATCGTGATTTCGCTGACACCGGCATTCCTTGAGGTGCTGAAAGCGCGGCGGGCTCGAACAGCTCGAAGCCGGTCGTAAGGCGCCGGAGCTCCCGAAGGCGTGCATTCGCACCATCCTCAACCGGCCGGCGATGCCGTGTCCCTCCCCGAGCTGTAGAATGTCCCTCAGGATGATCGAGGAGCACTATCTCGATATCGTCGCGTCGGTGGATGAGGAGTTCGCGCGAAACCGGCGGCTTTACGGCGAGAAAATTCGGTGCCGCGCCGGCTGTACGGAGTGTTGCTATCAGCTATTCCAGATCACGGAAATCGAAGCGGCGCACATCTCGGAAGGCATTCAGAAGTTCGAGCCGGGGAAGCGGGAAGCGCTCAGAACGCGAGCCCGCGAGTACACTGAGGCGCGCGGCAAGCTGGTCACCGAGCAGGGGGAGCCTGAATCCTGGGGCAACCTTCCGCCCTCGGGAACGCGGCTTGCTTGTCCGGCTCTGGTCGATGACGTTTGCACCATCTATGAGTTTCGCCCGCTCATGTGCCACAAATTCGGTATGCCGCTCTATAACCCTGATAAACCCGATCAGGTCTTCGCCTGCGAATTGAATTTCAAAAATGGCGAAGAGATCGAGGATTCCAATCTCATCCAGATTCAAACCAGCCTTCACCGGGCCTGGAAAGAGTTGCAGTCCGACTATAATCGGGCGGGCCGCTACCGCGATCCCGAACCGCTCACAGTGGCGCGGGCCATTTTAGAAGATTTCTCGCGCTGCGCAGAGGAAGAAGCTTCGAACTCAGCCGGGCCGGGGGTCTAAGCGCGGGAGTCCGACTGACTCACTGCGTAAGAGCCCCTGCCTGCTTTGACCCACCATATCTCTTGCGTATTCTGTCTCTTACGACGACCTAAATCGCGTCGAGTTTTCCGAATCGATCAGATAGAAATTATCTATTAGCGTCCACGCATAAGAAGGATTACAGTAAACCTATTCCAATTTGTAAGGCACGTTTTTGTTGTACGGCACGCCACGTAAGCGCGCCTGCGTTGTTTCAAACTTCACGAGAAGAGGAGTGTCAATGCGCACCAGGTGTATCGCGCTTACGATTGTCGGTGCGTTTGTAGTTACGGGCGTGGTTTTGGCACAGGAGCAACAGGCGGATGCAGTACCTGTCCCACAGACGCAGTCTACTCAAACGCCGGCCGCCGCAGCCGCGCCAACTCCTAAGTCGCCCCTGACTCAACGGGGCACGGATTTCAGTTTCCTGTTCGACGGTTACGTGGATGGGAATTTCAATCATTCGGATTCTGGATTTAACCAGCTCCGCAATTTTGATTTTCGCGCGGACACGGCGCACGTCAACATGGGGAAGATCACGATCGATCACGCGCCGACGCCGTTCGGATTTCACCTGGATGTCGGCTTCGGCCAGACATTCGACGTAATCCACTCCACCGACCGGGCTCCCGAGGCATTCAAGTATTTTGAGCAGGCGTACATGAGTCTCAAGCCCAAATCGTGGCATGGTCTTCAGATAGACGCCGGAGAGTTCGTGACTTCGGCTGGAGCTAAGGTCATCGAGACCAACCAGAACTGGAACTACTCGCGGCCGCTGCTGTTCTCCAGGGCCATTCCGTATTACCACTTCGGAATCCGCTCCTCATTCCCGATCGGCCCGCATTTGGCCGGAGGCGTTCACGTAGTTCAGAGATGGAACAATATCTACGACAACAACAGCGGCAAAACCGTGGGGCTCACTGGCGCTTATGCCTGGAAAAAGGTGACGTGGAGTAACGTCTGCTATGTCGGCCCCGAAGAAAGTCGTACCAATACCGGCATCCGTAATCTCTACGACACCACGATACTGGTTAACGCCAACGACAAGCTGAGCTATTACATCAACTTTGATTACGGCCGCGACAAGAATATCGGATCAGGCTCGCAGCAGGGGACCGGTATTGCCAGGGCCGCGCGCTACGCGATTGGCAGGAAGTACGCCATTGCCGGCCGCCTGGAGTTGTTCGACGATATCGATGGCTTTTCCACCGGCGTCGCCCAGACCGTAAAAGAATGTACGCTGACCGGCGAATACAAGATGACGAACTGGCTCATGACCAGGCTGGAGTTCCGAAATGACGGGTCGAATCAGCCGTTCTTCCAAAAGGACAGCGGCACTTCAAAGAACCAACCCACGATTCTGCTGGGACTAGTGGCGTACATCGCTCCCCAGAAATAACGAAGGTATACGCGAAACAGAAAATGTAGTCCGCTTCAATAAACGACAGATTGAGAGGGATTCTGAATGCCTGATAACGCCGAAGTCAAAATGCAGCCGACTTTGGGATTGACCGGTCTCACGATGAATGCGATGGCGCTCATCGCTCCCGGTGCCTTCCTTTGGCTCACGTTCTACATCCAGGCCACCACGGGTGTTACCGCGCCATCCATGTGGATGGGTATCGTGCTCGCCTTGGTGCTTTGCCTCGCGACGGCCGTATGTTACGCGGAACTGGCGAAGTTGTATCCCGGCACGGGTAGTTCTTATTACTTCGCCGAACAAGCGTTCCTCAACCACGATAAGGCTTGGCGCTACGCCCGGCTTTCGAAATTCATCGTAGGCTGGGGCTCGCACCTTTACTACTGGATCTATCCGGGCGTGATGGTGGGCGTGATGGGTGTTCTGTGTGGCTACCTGGTGGGATCACTGTGGCCGAACGTGATGAGTGCTTCCACTCCGGGGCCGCTCTTCATGATGCTAGTGGCGGTGGTGTTCTCTTTCGTGGTGGCCTACATTGCGTCGCGCGGCGTCAATGGTTCGACCGCGGTCAACGTGGCCATCAATGTCATTCAGATCAGCGCGCTCGTGGTTTTCTCAGTTCTTGCGCTAGGATACCGCATGAATCACCCGCCAGGGAGCATTGCGTATCAATTCGACTCCGTATCGAGCGACGCTTATACCTATGAGTTCCTTACCCAACCTGTTACGGCGAACGGGCAGACCACCGACACCATCGTGCGCGATGCCAACGGCGTGCCCAAGCCCAAGCTGGACGCGGCCGGGCAGCCAGTACCATTTCGCATCAGCTATCCGGAAAAGGATGACAAGGGTAACTTCCTCACTCATCCGACTGCGTCATCCGTACCCGCGCCTCACAACTGGGGCTGGGTCTTTGTGCAAGCCACGGTTGCGATTCTAATTCTGGTCGGATTCGAATCGGTGACCGCCATGGGTGGCGAAGCTAAGAACGCAAAACGCGACGTGCCCATCGCGGTGATTGTCTCACTGCTGGTGCAGGGGATGTTCTGTTACCTGTTCGAATATTTCGCGGCGAATTATTTTCTGAACAGCGGCTATAGCATGCAGAGCGCCTCGGGTTCCGCCGCTCCCCTGGGCGACATGATGGTGGTAGTCGGTAATGCGCTGTTTGGCCCGGGAAATGGGCGTACCTTCATGCTGATCCAGGCATTCACTGTGTTCCTGGCGCTCATCGGCACCACCTTATCGTGCATGAACACCGGCGCGCGCGTCACCTACGCCATGGGGAAGGACCAGGAGGTGCCGGAACACTTCGGCATCCTGCATTCGAAGAGTCTGACTCCGCACCGCGCCATTTGGACGTTGGCTGTCATTTCGGCTGTGGTCGGCTGCCTCTCGGTGGCGGTAGCGTTCGGAGATGCAGGGGCCCCGAAAGATGTCGATATCAAAGCCTTGCCGCAGGGCTTGTTCTCGAGCTTCGGATACACGACTCACGACCAGATGGCGGCGTTACCGAATACTCTACTCACGATGACGTTGGCTTCGAACTTCGGGACATTCCTGCTGTACGGGCTGAGCTGTATCATCTGCCTTGTCGCCTACCACAAGCATCCGAATTTCAAGCCGTTGCGCCATCTAGCCATCCCGCTGTTCGGACTCGTTGCCAATCTGGGTTGCATGGCGTTTTACCTGGTCGGGCCGTTCATGGGTTTCGGCACGGTGAAGGAGCCACTGCTGGCTTTGGGGATAGCCTTGGTCTGGGCCCTCTACGGCGGTATTTATTTTCTCCGGGCCAGTAAGGCAAAGGGCCGAACGACGCTGGTGCCGCAACGCTTCGAGACTGCCTAGCGAGAGTAAACTTGCAAGAGCGCTCGCTACGCCCCAGAGCAGCCGGGGGGCGCTCGACTCATGCTGGATGTTGATTTCGCCCAGTTCTCCGATCCCGGACGGCTGCGCGACAACAACGAGGACTATCTTGGCTATGTCCAGCCAGCCACGCCGGAAGACGCGCGCTCGCGTGGTTGGCTTTTTGCTCTGGCCGATGGCGTAGGCGGACACGATCGTGGCGAGGTCGCTTCCCATGCCGCAGTGGAACATCTGCTGTCGGGTTTTCGGGCGGCGCCCACCCCAGAACCACTCGGCACACTGCTGGTGCGCCTGGTTCGAGACGCCAACGCACATGTCTACGATCTCGCAAGGAAGGCCGGTCCCGGCGGCTCGGCCATGTCCACTACGATCGTGGCCTGCGGATTGCGGTACGACCGTGCTGTCACCGCTCACGCCGGGGACTCGCGCTGCTACCTTGTCCGTGACGGTCAGGCCCGGCTGCTGACGCGCGATCATACCGTTGCGGAAGATCAGGCTGGTCTGGGGCTTCTTTCGGCCAGAGAGGCGGCCGAAGCTTCCACGCGTCATGTTCTCAGCCGGGCGCTTGGAAGCGGCCTGTTCCTCAACGTCGAGACCAGCGAGCATCAAATTTTTCCTAACGATGTGCTGGCGCTGTGCTGCGATGGCCTTCACAACTCTGTCTCCGCGTCCGAGATCGCCACGCTGACCGGCCCATCGATCCATCTCGGAGCCGCTGTGCAGAAGCTTGTAGCGCTTGCGAATGAGCGGGACGGCGGTGATAATGTAAGCGTTCAGCTTGTCCGTATTCAGAGCGTGGAACGTGTCGGTATGTATCGTGGGCGGCTTTATAAGCTCCGCTAATTCAGCCCGCCCTGCCTTCTTGCTCTCCCGGCGTTCATGACACCAATACATCCCGGCGACCAACTCGACCACTACCGTGTTGAGGCGGTCGTTGCCCGCAGCGGGATGGCCTCCATTTTTCGAGCCACCGACCTACGTACCGGCCGCCAGGTCGCGATCAAGGTTCCGCATCCGGAGATGGAATCGGACCCGGTGCTTTTCGAACGCTTCCAGCGCGAGGCGGAAATCGGCGAAAAACTCGATCACCCCGGCGTGATGAAAGTGTTCGCGAATGAAGACCGCAGCCGGGTCTACATGGTGATGGAGTGGGTGGAGGGCCGCCTGCTCCGCCAGATTTTGGCCGAGGCCGGAAAGCTGCCGGTCGAACGGGCACGGCGCATCGCGATTGCGATCAGCGACGCACTGGATTACATTCACCGGAACGGCGTGGTGCATCGCGATCTGAAGCCGGAGAACATCATGATCGACGGCGACGATCGCATCAAGCTGATCGACTTTGGCATTGCCGGCAAGTTGGGCGCACGGCGCCTGACCTTCGCCAAACTGTCGCAAGTCCTGGGAACTCCTGATTACATTTCACCGGAACAGGTCAAGGGAAAACGGGGCGATGGGCGCAGCGACATTTACGCTCTGGGAGTCATGTTGTACGAGATGTTGACAGGAAAGACCCCGTTTGTCGGGCCGAATCCGTTCGCCATCATGAATGACCGTTTGTTGAACAATCCGGTCCCGCCACGTGAATTGAATCCCGCGATTTCGCCCCAGCTTCAGGAAGTCATTTACAGGGCGCTAGAGCGCGAGCCGCAGAACCGCTACTCGACAGCCAACGAGTTTGCCTGGGACCTGGAGCATTTAGATGAGGTCGGGATTGACGACCGGCCCGAACTGCACAATTGGAAGCACCGGCGAACACCTTGGGCGAAACGCATTCTATTCTATGTGGCGATGGCGCTGATTCCGATCATCATTTTCGGGTTGTTGCTGTTCGTTGCGCGGCACGGTTGAATATTCCCCGATTTCTGATTCGCCCCCAGGCTACCGCAGCCAGGTGTCATCGGGGTGGCTCAAGAAATCCGGATAGGCGCCGGCGCCGAGTTCATAGAGATCCAGACCCTGGCGCTCGGCCTCTGGGGCCACGCGGAGACCGTAGAAGCGATCCAACAGCCAATTCAGCCCGAACGTGAGCGGCAGGACGAAGCCAATCAACGTCGCGACGCCCACGAGTTGAGCCAGCCATTGTCCGGCAACGGGCTCAGCCGAAAGCGGAGCAGCCGCCATCAGGCCCCACAGGCCTGCGCCCCCGTGAACCGGAATGGCTCCAGTCGTATCGTCGAGCGAGAGATGAAGATCCAGCCACTCGATGCCATAAATCGCCAAAGCGCCGCCCACGATGCCAACGAGAACCGCAGCAGCGGGCCGCATCACCGCGCAGCCGGCGCTCGCGGCCACCAGTCCGGCAACCCAGCCGTTGGCGCAGAGCGAACTGTCGACCTTGCCAAAACGGGTGCGTGTAATGCTCGCCGCCACCAGTGCTGCCGAGGCGGCCGACAGCGTGATATTCAGCGCAACCAAAACTGTACGCCTGGGCTCGATCCCCGCGAACAGGATCGCACCGGCCGAATCCAATCCCAGCCAGCCGAACCAGGCGAGCCAGCAGCCGAACAGAACCAGGACCGTGTTGTGTCCCGGAATGGCGGCCGGCATACTCTTGGGAGTGTACTTTCCCCGGCGCGGGCCCAGAATCCACGCGATGGCCAGAGCAGTTAATCCACCAACCGCGTGGATGGAGCCGGCTCCGCCGCAATCCACGAACCCGCTGCCAAGCGCACCGATTTGCCCGAGTCGCGCGAGCCAGCCTCCGCCCCAAGCCCAGTGCGCAAACAAAGGGTAAGTCCAGGCCGCCAACATGGCTGCCGAAGCACAGCTTGCGCCCAGGCGCCACCGTTCGGCGCCGCTACCCAAGGGAATCATCGCCGCCACACCGGCTGCGAACAATCCATAGAGCGCAGCCAGCGAATGTGGAGAACCATCGAACCGCACGTCCCGCAGGAAAAACCGCCCCGCGGCGATCCAGTCCCAGGTCTTGCCGCCAATGACGAACGCGTGGCTCGCCTCGCCGGGGTACCCCTGCCAGGAGAATCCCACGGCAAAATACGCGAGGGCAGCCACGGCGATCACGCAAAGCGAACTGAGAATGGAATGAGCCGAGTTTCGCGACCTGCACAACCCGGTGTTGATCAGGGCGATCCCGGCGCCGGCGCACGGCACCATGAGGATCAACAGAAAACAGAAAACTCTGGCTGTATCCGACAGTGGTGCAGCAGTCACTTCCCGTTCCCCGGTGCGGTTAGGTGAGAACGAAACATAATTGCCAGTCCGGCGATTTCAACCCCGATGCCCGCCAGCGCAAAACCGCCCCTCAACGGTCCCGGTGCCAGAAGGGCCACTGCAGCCAGCACGATAACCCACCCGGATACCAACAAGAAAATGGCTATGAGTTTGATAATCCGTATTTTATTTCAACGGCGGCCTCGGCCGATAGATAATTTGGATTTCGCTCATAAGAGAATCCAGCTTTCAGCCGCGTGCCGGCTGCGTGATACTAGAGGCTTGGAGCAGCCTATTTGTGGGAGTGGGTACGCTGTGGAAACGGTTCCAGAGAAGCTGCAGTCGAGTGACGCCTGGCGCCGGATAGAGGATGAATTTCTCGCGACCGGCCGCGCGGCCGGCGTTCTGAGCGGACTGACGGAGGCGACCGATGCCATCGTCCGGCAGGCGTATGGCGCATCGATCCAGCCGGTCTGTCCGGAATCCGCGGAAATGCTGGCGGTCGGAGCATACGGCCGGCGTGAAATCTTTCCTTACTCCGCTGCGGACCTGGTAATTCTTCTCGAGCGCAATGCGCAGTCCGAGCCGGTGAAGGGCGCACTGGCCCGCTTCGCCCGGTTGCTTTGGGATGCAGGACTGCGGCTGAACTACACAGCGCGGACGCTCGCCGAATGCCTGGATACGCGCGAGCAAAACCTAGAACTCATCGTCAACCTTCTGGACCGCCGCTTTCTTGCAGGCGATCGAGCGCTTGACGCCAGGCTCGAAGCCAGGTTGCCAGTTGTGTTGTTGAAGCACGCGCGCGAAATCAGGCAGCACATCTCTCACTCAGCCCGAACGCGCCACGCCAAGTATCAGAACACCTGCCATCACCTGGAGCCTGACGTGAAAGAGGCACCGGGGGGTCTCGGCGATCTGAGTTTGATCGACTGGCTGGCCAAGCTCAACCCGGAGTACCGTTCGTCCAGTGAGAAGCTCAAACCGTCCGGCGAGCTTCCATCCTCGGCGCGCAGCTTTCTCCATTACCAAGCTGGGCAGGACCAGAATGTGCTCCATTTCGACGCCCAGCACAGTCTCGCCCAGCAGGCCTTCGTGTCCAGCAAGAAACCGGCCGAGTGGATGCGCGAGTACCTTCGCAACGCGCGCATGATCTTCAACGAGGCGCGCCGAGCGCTAGACGCATCCGAGAGGACCCACAATTCGCTGCTCGAGAACTTCCGCGAGTATCGCACCCGGCTCTCGAATGGAGAATTTACGGTCTCGCGCGACCGAGTGCTCCTGCGTAACCCGGCGCAGCTCGATACCGATCCGGCAATCGTCTTCCGGCTGCTCGAGTTCGTTGCGCGGCACGGGATTCAGATGGCGCACGAAACCGAGCGGCGGCTGGAAACAGCCTATGCTTTATTCGCCGAGTATTGTGCCCAACCTCAGCCCCTGTGGTCTGAGCTCAAGAGCATCCTTCGGTGTCCTCATGCGGCGCTGGCGCTGCGGGCTCTCGAGAACACCGGACTGCTCACGGCTCTTTTTCCCGAGTGGACTGATATCCAGGACTTGCCGGTGGCGGACCCTGAACACCGTTACACGGCGGACGAGCACACCCTCAGCTCAATCGAATGTGTCGCCGGATTGCCGGCATTGACGGATCCAACGCGGCAGCGATTTTCAGAGTTGCTCTCCGAAATCGATAACCCGGCGCTTTTGCTGTTCGCGCTTCTGTTTCATGAAACGGGAAGCGGCGGGAGCGACCCTCTGGGGATTGCAGCGAAGCACGCGCGGGCAGCCATGGCACGCATTCAAATGCATGCCGAAGACCGGAGCACTGTCGAGTTCCTCATCGAGCATCAGCACGATCTGGCCACGGCCATGACCGGGCGCGATCTGGATGATCCCGCTGCCGCCCGCGCGCTTGCCGACCGGGTTGGAACGGTGGAATTGTTGAAATTGCTTTCCGTGTTTACGTACGCGGATATTTCGGCCGCCAATTCCGAAGCCCTGACTCCCTGGCGGCTGGAACAACTTTCGCGCGCATATTCAGCCATCAACCATGAGCTGACGCGTGAACTTGAAACCGACCGCATCCAGCAGGTGCCCGGCAACCTTCCGGAAAGCGCGAGGTTCATCAAGGGTTTCCCGGTGCGCTATTTACGCGCGCGCACTCCCGGTGAAATCGAGGCGCATCTGCGGCTGTTCGAACTCAGCCGCCCGACCGGCGTGGCAGTGCAACTGGATGAGATTGAAGCTGCGCACCGGTTGACTATAGTGGCGCGGGACCGGCCCTCGCTGTTTGCGTCATTCGCGGGCGCCATCACGAGTTTCGGAATGGATATTCTGAAGGCGGAAGCCTTCTCGAACGTTAACGGACTGGTTCTCGATACCTTCGTATTCGCCGATCCCAAACGCATGCTCCAACTGAATCCCTCGGAAGTCGAACGGCTCCAGGATTTGGTACAGCGCGTCGCTCTCGGCAAGACGGATGCCCAGCGGCTGATGCGCAACGTGTCTCAGCCTGGCTCGCGCAAGCGGGCCCACAGTCCGCAAGTGCAGTTTGATTCAGAAGCGTGCGCCACAGCAACCCTGGTGGAAATTGTGGCGGATGACCGGCCGGGGCTGCTCTATAGCCTGGCGATGGTTTTTTCCTCGAGCGCCTGTAACATCGACACGGTCCTCATCGACACCAAAGGTCACCGTGCGATCGATGTGTTTTACGTGGCGCGCGATGGCCGAAAGCTGTCGGCGGAACTGCAAACCATGCTCAAAGAGAAGCTGATTTCGGTTTGTTAGATCGAACCGAATCGCCACTTTAGCGGGCGCCGCAGCATTACCTATGAGCAGGCTTAACAACTGGCGACGGTTGGCCTGATCCCGCACGGCAGGGCCGAACAGTGTTGTTTATCGGAGCCATAGAAAGAATTTGTTCGCCTAGCTCTCATAGCGGGATTACGATATCAAGTTTGGAGGCGACATGAGTCCGCAAGAAGTATTGGAATTTGCCAAGAAGAATGATGCCAAGCAGCTCGATTTGAGATTCACCGACATCCCGAGTCTGCAGCATCACGTGTCCTACCCGATTAACGAGCTGGAACTCGGTAGCTTCGAAGAAGGGTTCGGCATGGACGGATCGAGCATTCGCGGTTGGGCCGCGATCCACGAGAGCGACATGCTCCTGATTCCCGATCCGAATACCGCTTTCATGGACCCGTTTGCCGAAACGCCGACTCTGGTTATGTACGGCGACGTGAAAGATCCGATCACCAAGCAGCGGTATGAGCGCGATCCGCGTTGGATTGCGCAGAAGGCCGAAGCCCACCTGAAGAACACCGGTGTCGCCGACACGGCGTATTTCGGCGCCGAGGCCGAGTTTTTCATTTTCGACAATGTGAGCTTCGATCAGAATCAGCATTCCGGGTACTACTACATCGATGCCGAGGAAGGCCGCTGGAATTCGGGCCGCAAGGAGAACAACCTCGGCTATCGCCCGCGGTACAAGGAAGGGTACTTCCCGGTGCCTCCCACCGATCACTATCAGGACCTGCGCAGCGAAATGGTGCAGACCATGATCAAGTGCGGCATGAACATCGAGTGCCACCATCACGAAGTCGCCACCGGCGGGCAATGCGAAATCGATCAGCGGTTCGACACCCTGGTGAAGTCGGCGGACAACATGATGTTGTACAAGTACATCATCCGGAACGTCGCGTACCAACACGGAAAGAGCGTAACCTTCATGCCCAAACCGCTATTCGCGGACAACGGCAGCGGTATGCACACGCACCAAAGTCTTTGGAAGGGCGGCAAGCCGCTGTTCGCGGGAGACTGCTACGCCGGCCTTAGCCCGCTGGCAGTGAACTACATCGGTGGACTGCTGAAGCATGCGCGAGCGCTTTCCGCGATCATCGCGCCGACTACCAACAGCTATAAGCGGCTGGTGCCGGGTTATGAGGCGCCGGTGAACCTGGCGTACTCGAGGCGGAATCGGTCGGCCGCGTGCCGCATCCCCATGTACTCGGCCAGTCCAAAGGCGAAACGCGTGGAGTTCAGGCCGCCCGATCCTGCAGCGAATCCGTATCTGGCATTCGCCGCGATGATGATGGCGGGACTCGACGGGGTGGTGCAGAAACTGAATCCGGGAGAGCCGCTTGATAAAGATATTTACGACCTCTCTCCGGAAGAGATGTCCAGAGTGCCATCCATGCCGGCATCGCTCGAGGAAGCTCTCAACTGCCTCGAAGACGATCACGATTTCCTGCTGCGCGGCGACGTGTTTAGCGAAGAACTGATCGAGACGTTTATCGATTACAAGCGCAAGAACGAAGCTGATGCCATTCGGCTACGGCCGCATCCCTACGAGTTTGCGCTGTACTACGACATCTAGCTAGAGTCTTCGAGTTCCGCCGTTTTTCCCGAACCGCGCCCGGAGGAAGCGGAGCGGTTAGAGGGCCGCACAGTCTATAATACGGACCGAATGGCAGAACTCGAGATTCACCACGAGAGCGAACACGAAGCCGATCCCACCGGTCAGAGAGTGGGAGTGCTGGCCGCGCTGCTGGCGGTCGCCTTGGCCATCGTGACCATCCAATCGCACCGCACCCATACTGCCGCGATCATGCACAAATCCAGCGCCAACGACGCCTGGGCGCACTACCAATCCACGCGCATCAAGTATCACAATCTCGAGCTGGGTGAAAAGCTGGTGAGCATTTTCGGCGTCAAGGTGGAGTCCGTCGACAAGATCCTGGCCGACTTTGCAGCGCAGAAGAAAAAGTATGAGCAGCAGGGCAAGCAAATCGAGGAAGAAGCCCAGAAGGCGGGCGAATCCGCCGAAGCCGATGAGCACCGGGCGCTGCGCTTCGATCTGGGCGAAGGTCTGCTCGAGATCGCGCTGGTGCTGAGTTCGCTCTACTTCATTTCGCGTAAGAAGATGTTTCCGGTGATGGGCATTATCGCCGGCGTCATCGGGGCTGCCATCGCTGTCACGGGACTGATGATGTAGCAGGGCTTCCCTCCCGCCCACTCTGTCTTCAAGCTTGCCGGCCAGTCGCCCACCCTTGCGCTCTTCTGCTACAACGAATGGATCATGCTTGGGAAACCCCTCGCTCTGCTCGCTGCGGCCGTACCGCTTCTGTTGCCTGCGGCGCAATCCTTCCCGGTCGAGAAAATTACGCCCAGCGTCTCGGTGGTGCGTGGTCCGGTAAACGGCGTCTTGATCGAACGCAATCACGGGGTGCTGGCGATCTACGGCGATCCACGCGAGCAGCCGGCGAAGGCACGGATGGTTTTGTTCACGCATCATCGCCGCGATGTCGCATGGGCCGGCCGGCTGCAGACCGAGTGGGGCGCAGAGGCGGTTGCGCCCGAGACGGAAAAGGCCCAGTTCACCGATGTTGCGCGGTTCTGGGAACGCTACCGCACCGCCCGCTTCCACGATTACGCCAATCAATCCAGCCGCATTCTCGCAAATCCCATCCCGCTCGCCAGGACCGTCCGTAACGGCGACACGATTGTCTGGCAAAATCTCACAATTCAGGTGTTGGAGACCCCGGGGTACACGCGGGGGGCAGTATCTTACCTGCTTGAAATCGACGGCAAGCGAGTCGCCTGCGTCGGCGATCTGATTTATGGAGATGGCCGGATCCTCGACCTGTTTAGCCTGCAGGACGCGATTCCGCAGGTCCAGGAAGACGGTTACCATGGCTGGGCAGCCCGCGCGGGCGACGTCGTTCAAAGCTTGCGCAAGATCTCGCAGTGGAAGCCGGACGTTCTAATTCCGGCGCGCGGTCCGGTAATCTACAGTCCCGGCCATGCCATCGACACTCTCACTCGCAGGTTGCAAGCGGCCTTCGCGAGCCATTTCGCCATTGACGCGCTGCGCTGGTATCGGGGCGACGACAAAATACGCGCCATGGCCCAGCGCGTACTCGGTCCGACTCCCGTCCACTGGATGCCCACGGCCGAAACGATTCGAGAAAAATTACCGAAGTGGATCATTCCGATCTCCAACTCCCGCCTCATTGTCTCCCGCACACGCGCGGCTTTCCTGGTAGATTGCGGCGACCCTCGCGTGCTCAAAGAAGTGCGGCGCTTAAGACAAGAGGGTGTCATCAAGCAGCTTGACGGCATCTATATCACGCACTATCACGACGACCATAGCGACATAGCGCAGGCGGCGGCGGACGAATTTCATTGCCCCATCTCCTTCTGCCAGGAAATGCGGGACATTCTGGAACATCCCGAGGCCTATCGCATGCCTTGTTTGACGCCCAACGCGATTCATAGCATCCAGGCAATGAACAACGGCGCAAGCCAACGCTGGAACGAATTCGAATTCACTTACTCGTACTTTCCCGGCCAGACCATCTATCACGGCGGCCTTGTGGCGAAAAACGACAACGGCCAAACCATCTTCTTTGTCGGAGATTCGTTCACGCCTACGGGCATGGATGATTACTGCCTGCTCAACCGCAACTTTATGCCACCGGAGAAAGGTTTTCTGGATTGCCTGAGAGCCATCCAGAAGATGAGCGGCGATTATTTGCTGATCAACGAACACGTGCCGCCGGCGTTCCGCTTTTCACCGAAACAACTGGAGTTCATGATTGAGAGGTTCACCGAGCGCGGCAAATTATTTGCCGATCTGGTTCCGTGGGATGACCCTAACTTCGCCCTCGACGATCAGTGGGCGCGCTACTATCCATACACGGCCGAAGCCGCTGTGGGCGGCAGTGTCGAGCTGAAGGTGATTCTGCGGAATCACTCGGCTTCGCAGCAGGAGTTTCGCGTCACTCCGCATGTGCCGCCAGGGTGGAGGATAGGCCGCGGGCCGTTGGTTGTGTCCGTGCCTCCGCGTCAGGAACGTTCGGTCGGTATACCCATAACGGTTGGTACGTCTGGATTAAAGATCGTTACCGCGGACGTGGCTTTCGGCGCGTGGGATCTGCCGGAGTGGATCGAAGCCATGGTTACGGTGAAGCAATAACGAAACACTTGTGCCCAACGCCAGCGTCATATAGAATGCCTGTACGAGAGCGTTAGAGATGCTCTGAATCGGGGCGCTATGCCGTTGTGGCACCGCATCAAAACGCTGGGGTGGAATCTCGGCGCAGACGGCGCGTCGAAGAAGACCTCGACCAGGAGATCCGCTCGTACCAGGCGATGCTCGGAGACGAGAAGACACGGGCCGGCGCGGACCCACACGTAGCACGTCGGGAAGCTCACCTCGAACTCGGTGGATCGGAGCAGATCAAAGAAAAGGTGCGCGACGTTCGCCTTGGCGCCACATTCGGACAGATGGCCACCGAGCTGCGGCAGTCGCTATGCGCGCTGCGGCGCAATCCGGCGCTAACCGTACTAGGCACGTTGACGCTCGCAATGGGATGGGCGTGAGCACCGTGGTATTCAGCATTTTCTATGCGGTGCTGGTGCAACCGCTGGCTTTTCGCGACAGCGTCCGCTTGGTGCAGATTTGGGAGACCCGGAACGACCGCGGCATCAATCAGGCGTCGTTCACCGAAGCCAACTTCTGGGACGTGCGCGCGCAGAGCCAGACGTTTGAGGACGTCGCTGCTTACTATTACGGCGAGGCGAACCTTGACCAGCAACGGACCCGTGGAAAAAGTTACGTGTATGGAGGTGAGCGCGGGGTTCTTCCGCACGCTCGGTGTTTCGCCGGTGCTGGGGCGCGACTTCTCGTATGATGAAGGCGGTAACGGAACCGGGCAGCGCGTCGTGGTCCTGGGCAATCGGTTTTGGAGGAATCGCCTCGGCGCCGACCCCCAGATTTTGGGCAAGACGCTGCGGGTGGGCGATCGCGTGTATACGGTGGTGGGCGTGCTTCCTCCAGGGGATCCTTGGATCAAAATCAATGACCAAACCTACGTGCCGTTTGGCCTCCGCCCCAACGCCGACCGCACAAGTTGGGAATTCGACGTGATCGGAAGGCTGAGGCGCGGTGTCTCGGCGGAAACCGCGCGAGGCGACTTGCAGCGCATTGCCGGCGTGCTGGCGCAATCCTATCCGAAGGACGACAAAGGTATCGGTTCAGGATGGAGTTATCATTATCAAGCACCTGGGTGGCCAGCGATACCACTCGACGTGCGCGCTATGGGTGCTACTGGGTGCTGTCACCTTCTTGTTGCTGATTGCGTGCCTGAACATTGCCAACTAACCTGCTATTGGCACGGCATGAGCCGGAAGCGCGAGATTGCGGTGCGCTCGGCTCTGGGCAGGCCGTGCCCGTCCGGTACGTCTTGTGATGATGGAGTCCGCTCTACGCAGCGGATTCGCGGCCGCGCTCGGGTTGGCGGTGGCGTATGCAGCGCTGCGCACGATCCAGACACTGGAGATCCGCGACGCACCGAGGTTGGCGGATGTCGGGTTGAACCTGTGGGTGCTGGGATTCACGGCGCTGATCGCGGTGCTGACCGGCATGCTGTCCGGCTTGGCTCCGGCATTCCAAGCGCCGGCGAGGGGCATTGCGGTCGCGTTACGTGAGGGAGACCGCCAGACGGGAAGCCGCGGACAAGGGCGCCTGCGCGCGGTGCTGGTCAGCGGCGAAGTCGCGCTCTCGTTTTTCCTGCTGGTTGGAGCCGGCCTGCTAATTCGAAGCTTCACCCAACTGATGAACGTGAATCGCCGATTTCAGAAGGAAAACCGGCGGCTGTTTTCCGTGAGCATGCCGAACTCTTATTGGCAGAAGGGCGCGGGCAAACAATTTCTGGCTCGGTTTTTTTGCGCGCCTGTCGGCGGTGCCTCAGGTGATATCAGCCGGCGCAGTAAGCCATCGGCCGGTGGAGGGAGGAAATCCCGGGATGGGAATTGCTTCCAGTTCCCGTCAGCAATTGTCCGGGGGCGATGTCCCTTGGGCGGGATGGCGCGTAGTCTCGCCAGGCTATTTTCGCCGATCGGGCTGCCGGTACTCAAGGGAAGACTGCTCGATGAAGGAGATAGGCCGGTTTGGACGGAACGCGGCCAACCAGTCCCTGCACGCCGCGTGGTGATCAGCGAGCGGCTGGCGAAGTTGATCTTTCCCGATGAATGTCCCGTCGGCAAGCACGCGATTCTGTGGAAGGGGCAGAGCAATCTGGATGCGGAGGTGGTAGGTGTAGTGGGCGACATGCGCGAGCGCGGTTTGACTTCCGGCGCCACGCTCACCGTCTTCCTTCCTTACGGCCGGAACGCGCTCACCAGCGAGATCGTGGTTCATACCCGCGGCAATCCGCTCGCCCTGATGCCCACGGTTCGATCGATCGTCGCGAGCCTAGACCCGAATCTGCCGATTGCCGAGGTGCGCTCGTTCGAAGAAGTGGTCCACCGGTCCGTCGCGCCGCAGCGACTCAACGCCATTCTGCTCGGCGTGTTCAGCGGGCTGGCGTTACTGCTGGTCACCACCGGCATCTACGCAGTGCTCGTATTCGATGAGCCGCCGCAGATCGGAGATCGGCCTGCGCTTCGCGCTGGGTGCGAGCGGCCGCAGCATTTTGCGGATGACGATCGTGCAAGGCATGCGTCCTGTGCTTGCCGGCCTCGTGCTGGGCGCAGTAGGCGCGTCGTGGCTGTCTCGCTACTTCACGACCTTGCTGTTGGATATCAAGCCGCTGGACTTGCTGACGTATTTCGCGGTAGCGGCCCTGCTGCTAGGGACTGCGCTGGGCGCCTGCGATCTTCCGGGACATCGCGCCATGCGGATCGACCCGGCAATGGCGCTGCGGATCGAGTAACTCTCCGCTTCAAGGCACCGTCGGTACAGCGGGTCGTCACGGAAGCCAATGGACCGAGACTTGCGCGTGGCGGATGCTGGCGCTGTCTAGTGCCGTCTAACATCCGTTTTCATGATCAGCTCTTTCATGGAAACCGAGTAGTGCCGCCCCTCCCAGTAGACGCCAACCTTGCCCTCAAGAGTTGCTGAATGTCGGGACGCTTCATCGAGCACCGCCCCTGCTGGAAGCATCACAGATTCTTTCTGGCCTCCAGGCTTGTGCAATATTGCCGATGCAGGAGTTCTCAACAGGTACTTCGCCATAACTCTATGGCTCCCACAACCTGACTAGCTAGTCTAGGTGATTTGATTTTAGAATGTCTAATGTTTCTTGGAAGCACACGCGGTCCTAGAACTGAACCGTTTCTCGCGACGAAGCGGGGAAGATGGTGGTCGCAGCCTGCATTGCTCCCGATCCAGGCCAAAACATGGAGATCGCAGACGAAAACGGATACGTTCCACGGATTGAAATATTCTGCCCCACCGCGTTGCTGCCAGTCTGGGGCCAAACGGTGTTGTTCGTCAGGCAAGCCGTGGCGAGGCAGGTAATCGACCCACCCGTTGATGTGAACGTCAGGGTGAGCTGATTGTAGAAGAGTCCCGCCCCGGAATCTAAAATGCGTTGCGTGATCTGAGCAATCGTTACCGTGCAGGCATTGGGTGCGGCACAATTGGTGCCGTGGACGCTCGCGTACCGCGTGCCTTCCTTTACGGCATAAGCCATTGCGTGGTAATTCCACATCCCCCGGGCCATTTCGAAAGTGGAGATCAGAATGAAAAGAAGTGGAATGCCTACCAAGGTGAACTCGAGGATGTTCGAGCCACGGCATCGGTCTCTACGCGTCATCCTCATGGCTGTTGTCTCAATCGCATTTGAGCAGTCCGGGTCAGCGTCAGCGTGCCGCTCAGACCGGGAATCGGTATCATGTTGATGGTCTGATAGGTGACGGAAACCTGCGATGAGGTGGCGCCGTCAGCATCAACCACCGAAGTAGCGGCGACAATCACCGGAAGAGCGTCGCAGGTGGCCAGGCTATTGGCATTGGGCAAAGTACTGAGCTCAGTCAATGCATACTGGCACGCAAGAGTGGTGCTAGCTACTGTCAGCGAATCTCGCGCTGTCTGCACCACCGCTACGCGGGCCGCGTTTTGAGTGGCGATGATGGCATAGGCATAAAACCCGAAATCCAGGGTGCCTACCATGAGAAAGAAAAGCCAAGGCGCCATCAGAGAGAGCTCGATGACCGCGTGTCCGTGTTCGCGAGATCGCCGTTTGAGTTTGGACAGCATCGACTAGATCCCTTCTATTCCACCAGCGCCGTGATTTTTATGGGGTTCCCAGTCGGAAGAGCCCCCGAAACTATAGCCCCCCACGATATCAATCTCGGTCGCGCTCAGCGTCGGCGTACCATTTCCATGTAACGCGGTGGCGTTGTTCGAATTGATGTAAACTCCGCACGAGAGGATCAGATCTGGAGTTCCGCTCATATCAACTGCGTTGGCGCCCGTAGGATCCATCACATAGACGCAGTCCTTGGCGGGGTTTAAGGCCGCCGTGGCGCGCGCCGCCAAGAATCCGTTCATGTTGCCGGCGACCGCGGAAAACAGTTGAGGAACCGATTGGTTCACTCTCGTTGTGACCCAATACGCGGAAGAGTTGACGCCTGGCGCGGTTGGCGGCACTCCCACACCCGATGCAATGATCACTGATTGGTTCGTCGCGGTAGACGAAAATCCATTCGATTGAGCATAGTCACAACCGCTGTGTAGATAACTGGTCGGGGCCGGGTCGCAGGAAGTGGGACTTTGGCAGATTATACCGCCGGCGCCGCACGTAAAGGTAGTGGCGAAGTTTGTGGATTGAAACTGCAGCACTGCGGCCATTGCACCTGCGTCCGACGCGGTCTGGGCCGAGTTTCTCACGAACTCCATCCATCCGATATCGGTAGCCGGCCCATAAGGCCGAACATCGGAATCAGTGCGAACGTAACCAGGATAATTGCCTGACCTGCGGACTTGTTTCGTGAAGGTCTGAGGCGCATAGAGTCCAGGTACCATGATGCCCGCGCTGTGTTCGTATAACAAGATTGCGATAGCGATACTCGCGGTGTCCCATTAAGTTGCCATTCCCTTGTTAACTTAAGTTTGTTATCCGTCTGGCGGCCCTAACAGGAGTCAATTCGACGAAATGAGAAACCAGCGCGTTACGTTTGGCTTGGAAGGAGATGAATAGGCGCAGCGTCACGGAAGCCAATGGCCCGAGCTTTGCGCGTGGCGGATGAAAGCTTCCGCTTGTGCGTAGCCGCTTTCAAGGCCGCGGAAACGGGTGGCTTGGGACTGCAGCGCGTAGAACTTATCATGGCCGCTTGACTACGGGTCCGTTTGTCCGCGTTGCGATGCCATGCCATGCTGGAAAAGAGATGGCCGTTCTGTTGAGTGGCTCCGCTCTCAGCAAGTCGTTTGGCGCGCGAGTCCTGTTTGAAAATCTTTCGTTGAGCCTTTCCGAGCGAGACTGCACGGGTCTAATCGGGCCGAATGGCAGCGGTAAAACCACGTTGATGGAGATTCTCGCAGGGCGGGGCGCGCCGGGCGCCGGAGTGCGCGCGCTGCGAAAGCAGACCAGTCTGGCCTATGTCCCTCAGGACTCGCTGTTCGGTCCGGACGATACCGTCGGTTCCGTCCTCACAGAGGCGTTGTCGGGTTTGAACCTGGAGGAGCAGGAGAAAACGGCTCGCAAGGAGATGATGCTCGGGCGGGCAGGCTTCGAGGCCACTGTTACGCCGGCCGCGGCTCTCTCGGGCGGATGGAGGAAGCGCCTGGCCATCGCGGCTGCGCTGGTCACTTCGCCGGATGTGCTGCTTCTGGACGAGCCAACCAATCATTTGGACTTGGAAGGCATCCTGTGGCTCGAGGGCGCCATCCGCGATGTTAACGCCTGCCTGGTGATCACCCACGACCGGTACTTTCTGGAGAACGTCGCCACGCAAATGGTGGAGGTCAATTCGATCTATCCACAGAGTACGTTCCAGGTGAAGGGGAACTACAGCGAGTTTTTGGAGCGGCGGGAGGAGTTTCTCGAGGCGCAGGCCAAGCAGCAGGATTCGCTCGCGACCAAGGTGCGGCGTGAGGTGGAGTGGCTTCGGCGAGGACCGAAGGCTAGAACCGGCAAGTCACGCGCGCGAATCGACGCCGCCGGCCGGCTCATCGGGGAACTTTCGGCCGTCACAGCCCGCAGCCGCATGGCCACGGCAAAGATCGACTTCACAGCGTCCGACCGAAAAACCAAGCGCCTGATTGAAGCCGAGGGCATCGGAAAAACGCTCGGTGGCCGCAGGCTATTTCAGAATTTGAACCTGACTCTTGCACCGGGTGTTCGCGTGGGCCTGGTTGGAGCAAACGGCAGTGGGAAAACCACGCTGCTCAAGATACTCGAAGGAGCCGTAGTGCCGGACGAAGGAACCGTCCAACGGGCGGACCGGCTGCAAATTGTAAGCTTCGCGCAGGACCGCGGCACGCATTTGGATCTGGAGGTCAGCCTGCGGCGAACGTTGTGTCCGGAGGGCGACTCGGTGATTTACCGCGGACGTCCGATCCACGTCGCGGGATGGGCTAAGCGGTTTCTCTTTCGGGACGAGCACCTCGAGATGCCGGTGTCGAGGCTCTCGGGCGGTGAGCGGGCGCGCGTAATGATTGCGCGGCTGATGCTGGCGCCGGCGGACGTGCTGTTGCTCGACGAACCGACGAACGATCTGGATATTCCAACCCTGGAGGTGCTCGAGGACAGCCTGCTCGAATTTTCAGGCGCCGTCATGCTGGTGAGTCACGACCGGTATCTGTTGGACCGCGTTTCCACCGTCGTGATCGGTCTGGATGGAGGCGAGGGAGGGATTTTCGCCGACTATTCGCAGTGGGAGGCCGCGCGAAACGAGCAACCTCCGCTGAAGTCAACAGCGAAGGAGCGGCTGCCGGCGCTCGAAGAACGTCCGAAGAGGAAGCTCGGCTACCTGGAACAGCGCGAGTGGGATCGCATGGAAGCGAACATTCTGGAAGCGGAACAGGAGTTGGCCGCGCGGCACCGCGAACTTCAGGACGCGGCGTCGGATGCGAAACGATCGATGGAGCTCTACGAAGAACTGCAGCGGGTTCAACGGCGCGTGGAGGGTTTGTACGAGCGCTGGGCGGAGCTGGAAGCCAAGGTGGCGCGGTGAAACGGGATCATCTGGACTCGAGATATTTAACGGCTCCCCTGAACGGCGCAGCAACTGTCGATCAATCCGCGGCACCAGCGGTTCCGAAACGAATGCTTTGAGGCGTTCGGCGATCAGCGGGTGTATACTTCTCGGAAAGGCACCAGGAGGTTCGGCATGACTTCGCGGAGACAGTTTTTCAAGGCAGGCGCTGTCGGGGCATTACTCCCTTACGGAGCGGGCGCCGCCCGGAACGAACCCAACTATTCAGAAATCGAGGCACGCATCGCGCGCCGCGACTTCCACGGCCTCACCAAAGAGGACCTGGGCACACCGGCACTCATCCTGGACGAGGCCCTGTTTCAAAAGAACCTCGAAAAGATGGCGGCGCATAATAAGGCCAGGGGTCTGAAGCTGCGCGCGCACGTCAAGATTCACAAGTGCCCCGAGATCAGCAAGCGGCAGATCGCACTCGGCGCGCTGGGCGTATGCTGCGCCACCACCGCGGAATGCGAGCTGATGCTCAGCTCGGGCGTTCACAACGTGCTCCACACCTGCCAGCCGGCGGGCCGTAGTCAGATTGCCCGCACGGTGGCACTTGCGCGCCGGGACCAGACGTTCACCGGCGTGCTGGATGACCCCATTACAGTCGACGCGCTGGAGGAGGCTTTGGGCGTTGCTCACGCCAAAATGAATACCGTAGTTGATGTATTCGCGGGTCTTGAGCGGCAAGGTTGCCAGCCCGGCGAAACCGCTCTACGCCTGGCGCAGAAGGTGGATCAGTCGAAACACCTCAAACTGGTCGGCATCATGGGATACTCGGGTGGCGCTTCACATACGCACGGCTGGGAAGCGCGCAAAAAGAAATCTACCGACGACATGGCGGCCATGCTCGAAACAGTCGAACTTTGCCGAAAATCCGGGCTGCCAGTCGAAGTCGTTACCGGCGGCAGCACCGGCACCTACAACATCGACACGGAGAACCACCTGACGGAACTTCAGGCCGGATCTTACATTTTCATGGATACGCTTTACCGCAGGATCGGCGGCAAGGACGACGAGCACGTCTACAGCGATTTTGAACCGGCGCTGAGCGTGATGACTACCGTCATCAGCAAGACCCGTCCGAACCAGTGCGCGGTGGACTACGGCAACAAGGCCATGCTCCGTACCACCGATGAAGTAAAGGACCGCCCGGGCGTGCGCATCGAAAGCGGAGGCGCGGAATACGGCATGCTGCTGTTGAATGATGGCGGCCGGGACATCAAGCTAGCGGAACGCGTCGAGATCTATCCCTCGAACCTGGATACAAGCGTAAATGTGTACGATCGCATCTACGTGGCACGAGGTGAATCCATCGTCGACGCATGGCCCATCATGGGTCGTGCTGGAGCGACCCAGCGATAGCCCGGTATCCGATCGCCTTCCCGGCGACGGCCTGCGACGTGTTGCAAATAGCGTTCTGATACAAGCTGCGCGAGGTCAGTGAATCTTCATGGGGCTCCGCCTGTTTTCCTGTCTCATCGCATTCTCATTTTGCGCCGCTAGCCAAGCGCAGTCGCTGCGTATCACCGAAGGCGTCTCGGATTACTAAGTTTTCCAGCGTGATTTCAAGAGCACGAGGCTCGACATCACGGTGGGTGGCGCCGCCTCAGCGCTTGACGGCAAGCAGGTGGAAGAACGGACTTCCACCGAAAACGGTGCATCCGAGTGGGCCAAGGTCGCGGCGATCCAGGGTGGCCGTTGGTCCGGTACGGTCACTCTCGGCACGGGCGGTCCCTATCGGCTGGAGTTCCGCATCGAAGGTGAGTCACTGGCCATTGTGGTGGAGCATGTGCTGGTCGGCGACCTTTGGATTCTCGCCGGCCAATCCAATATGGAGGGTGTGGGCAACCTCGATGACGTGCAGCCACCTTCCCCGCGTGTAAACATGTTCGACCAGACGGATCAATGGCGTCTTGCCCAGGAGCCACTGCATCGATTAGTGGATGCAGCCGACCGCGTGCATTGGCGGCGAAACTCCAATAAGCAGTCGGAGAAACTCACCGGTGAAGGACTAACGAATTGGATCAACGCCCGGCGCAAAGGTGCCGGACTCGGCCTTCCTTTTGCCGTATCACTTTCTCAGGCTACCGCCGTTCCCATTGGTCTCATCCCCTGCGCGCACGGTGGAACCTCCATGGACGAGTGGAGTCCGGCTCTGCGCGACAAGAGAGGCGATTCACCATACGGCGCGATGTATCGGCGGTTCCAGGCCGCAGGTGGCAAAGTCACTGGGATTCTGTGGTACCAGGGTGAATCGGACGCCAACCCCAAAGATGCCCAGCAGTTTCGCAAAAAGTTCGAAGATTTCATCGCTGCCGTGCGGCGTGATTTCGATGATCCGGACTTGCCGTTCTTTTATGTGCAGATCGGCCGGCATGTTTCGAAAAGCCCACCCGAGCCATGGAATCTGGTGCAGGAGGAGCAGCGTTTGATCGCGCTTCGCATTTCTAATGTACAAATGGTCGCTTCGATTACGAGCGCCCTGGATGACGGGATCCACGTTAGCACAGCCGATTTGAAGCGGTTGGGACACGAGTTGGCGCTATTGGCGCTCAGCAGACCGATTTACACCCTTAACCGCGAAAAAGAATCGGCCCCGCCTCAGCCTGCATTCATTCGCCGCGATGGAAACTTGATTCGGATTGGCTTCTCGGGAGGTAAAGGCGGATTGCATGCCCCGGGGCGCATCAGCGGATTCACCATTCACGACGCGACGGGAGCACCGGTGCCGTTGATTTATCGGGCTGAAATCGATCCCAGCGAGCCGACAGTGATACGTCTTTATCTGGATAACAATCCGCCGGCCGGCGCTACCGTCCGCTACGGCTACGGCCGCGACCCTTACTGCAATCTGACTGACGCGCCCGGATACGCTGTTCCAGTCTTCGGGCCCATCGCGTTGCCACAGGCCATCGCCGGCAGCGGGCGGCTTGGCGATCAATAACCGCGCCTTCCGGTGGGGATCTCCACGTTACGAACATGCGCGACATCAATTCAATCCGAGGATCGCATGAAAGACCAATTCTATCAGCGGAGTCAATAAAGAGAACGGTGGTTTGGTTACGATCACGATCGCATTTTGCATTCTTCCGGTGATCGCCCACAGCGCGACACGGGGCCGAAGTTCTTCACGCCGCCACTATCATCCAGTTGATGAGAAAGGTTAACAACTATGAACAGCCGCACCCGTGGAAAGAGAGCGCCCGCTGGATCCCTGCAGTCTTCTATACGGGTGTGATGGCTCTGTATGAGACAACAAAGGATCCCGCCATCCTAGATCAAGCCTTGCGGTGGGCGCAAGAAAACCAGTGGGCAGAAGGCCAAGAGAAGGAACCATCCAACCGGATGACTTGCGGACAGACCTACCTGCAGCTTTATTTCCTCAAAAAAGACCAGGCCATGATCGCCAAAATGAAGGCTTTCCTCGATAGCCAGATCGCATCCGGTGTGCCCGGGCGCAAGGCCTGGTGGTACTGCGACTCACTGTATGTGGCTTCGCCCAAATTGGCGATGATGGCCAGGGCTACGGGTGACAACAGATACCTCGATTACATATACAAGATGTACTGGGACGTGACTGATTACCTCTTCAGCCGGAAGTATGGGCTGTTTTACCGGGATGAAACGTACTTTGATGCCCAGACATCGAACGGAAAGAAAGTGTTTTGGGCGCGGGGCAATGGTTGGGTGATCGCGAGCATTCCCAGAGTGTTGAGATATCTTCCCACCAACAATCCGGACCACCAGCGCTACGTACGACTCTACCGGGCATTGGCCGCGTCGATCAGCAAAGTGCAGGGCAAGGACGGCCTATGGCGGTCCAACCTGGCAGATCCTAATCAATTTCCGAATCCGGAGACCAGCAGCACCGCATTCTTTTGCTATGCGATAGTAGCAGGGATTAACGACGGGCACCTCCCGCGAAAGCAGTATAGAAATGTTGCCATTCGAGCCTGGGAGGTTTTGGCGTCAATGGTACAGCCTGACGGCAAACTAGGTTACGTACAGGGGGTTGCCTCAGAGCCTGGACCGGCCTCAGCGGATATGACGCAAGAGTATGCCATGGGCATTTTCATGCTGGCTGGCACTGAGATCATCAGACTCGTAGAAAATCGTTAGCGACTGACCATGCTGCTCAAGATCCTGCAAGGAGAGGTGGAGCCCTCGAAGGACCCAGCCAACGGTCGGACCGGCTGCGTATTGTGAGCTTCGCGCAGGATCGGGCTCTGCTAACTTGGTGTTTTGATCTCTTTTTCTAATATCCACAAGCAGTACGGCAAACAGTTGATTTTTGTTGACGCTTCCTTTCAGTTGAACCCTGGCGAGAAGGTTGGCCTGGTGGGTCCCAACGGTTCAGGCAAGACAACCCTGTTCCGCATGGTTGTTGGCGAGGACGCCCCGGACGAGGGTGAGGTCTCGGTGCCGCGGAAGCTGACCATCGGCTACTTCAGGCAGGACGTGGAGGAGATGAAGGGCCGCTCGGTCCTCGACCAAGCCATCGCCGGTAGCGGGCGGCTTGGCGACCTGCATCACGAGCTGGCGGACCTGCATCGCGCCATGGAAGATCCCGCGCAGTCGGACGGAATGGATCGCATCCTCGGCCGTTTCGGCGAGGCGCAGGAGCAGTACGAACACCTCGGTGGCTACACCCTCGAAGCGCAGGCGCGGGAGGTGCTGCACGGTCTCGGCTTTCAGGATGACCAGATCGATCGCGATGTCGGAGCGTTGTCAGGCGGCTGGAAAATGCGCGTCGCGCTGGCGCGTGTCCTGCTCGGACGGCCGGACGTATTGCTGATGGATGAACCGACCAATCACCTCGACATCGAGTCGATCATCTGGCTGGAGCAGTTTCTGAAGTCGTTCCAGGGCGCGCTTCTGATGACCTCGCACGACCGTGAGTTCATGAACCGCACCGTCTCGAGAATCGTGGAAATCGATGCGGGTGAAATCATCGCGTACTCGGGCGACTACGATTTCTACGAGCGCGAGCGCGCCATCCGCGAGACAAACCAGCAGGCGGCCTTCGCCCGTCAGCAGTCCATGCTTGCCAAAGAACGGCGCTTTATCGAGCGCTTCAAGACGCACGCGGCCAAAGCGGCCCAGGTGCAGAGCCGGATCAAGGCGCTCGACAAGATCGACAAGATCGAACTGCCAAAGAAAAGGCAGGTGGTGAAGTTCGATTTTCGCGTACCGCCTCGATCAGGCGACCAGGTGGCGGTGATTGAAGATCTCCACAAGAGCTACGGTTCACGCGTGATCTATGACGGATTTAGTCTGACCATCCGCCGCGGAGAACGCTGGGCCGTCATGGGAAGAAATGGCGCGGGCAAGACTACGTTGCTCAAGATGATTGTGGGTGCGAGCGAACCCGATGCCGGAAGCGTGCGGCTGGGCGCTAGCCTCACTATGGGATACTTCGCGCAGCAGTCGCTCGACGTGCTCGATCCGGATTTGACCATCATGGACCAGCTCCAAAACGACTTCCCGCAAGACGGCATCGGCTCGCTTCGTACGCTGGCCGGCGCGTTTCAGTTCTCGGGAGACGATGTGGACAAACCCATCCGGGCGCTCTCCGGCGGTGAGAAATCGCGGCTCGCGATCGCGCGAATGCTCTACAATCCGCCGAACTTTCTGGTACTCGACGAGCCGACCTATCACCTGGACGTTGTCACCAAGGAGATGCTGGTCGAGGGACTCAAAGATTTTGAAGGCACCATAGTCTTCGTATCGCACGACCGCATGTTTCTGCGAGGCCTTGGCACACGGGTCCTGGAACTCGGGGGTGAGAGCGGCACGGACCGAAGTCCGCGCGTCTATCCAGGGTCGTACGTCGAATATGTGCAAGCCATGGGGCACGAGGCGCCGGGGATTTACTCCTGATAAGGAGTCATAACATCTCCCTCACTCTCCCGATGCCCATGCCACCCGGAACTCGGGATATAGCGTCAGTCCCCCGCAGGCGTAGATGGTCTGGCCGGTGATGTAGGATGCTTCGTCCGATGCCAGAAACGCGAAGACCGACGCGATTTCCTCGGGCCATGCGGCGCGGCCCATGGGGATGTGGCTCTCCACTTCAGCTTTCGCCTTGGGGTTATCGATCCAGGCGCGATTGATGGGCGTAACGACAGCGCCCGGCCCCACCGCGTTCACTCTGATCCCCCGGCCGGCATATTCGAGGGCCAGTGTTCGCGTCATGTTTTCCATGCCGCCCTTGCTGATCGAATAGCTGACGTACTTCGGCTTGGGGATGATCTCATGCACACTCGAGTTGTTCAGAATAACGCCGCCGGCGCCGCACGAGAGAAAGTGGCGGATGGCCTCGCGGGCACAGATAAACGGCCCGCGCAGATCCACGGAAACGACGCGGTCAAAATCGGCCATCTCAATTTCGTGGCTGGCCTGCGGCTTCTGTATGCCGGCGTTGTTGACCAGCACCTCCAGCGATCCGAACGCCTCCAGGACTTTCTGGAACATCGCCTTTACTTGTTCTTCGTAAGCAACGTCCGCCTGAACGACGATGGCCTTACGCCCCGGTTTTCCCATGGAGGCGTAACTCTCCTCCACGATCTTGCGCGTCACCTGGGCTTGTTCGGCGCCGCTGCGGTAGTTGATCGCCACGTTGGCTCCCTCTTGTGCGAAGCGAATCGCAATCGCCTGGCCAATACCGGACGACGCGCCGGTAATCAAGACATTCTTTCCATCCAACTTAGGCATTCTGTTCTCCTGTCACACGGAAATCCTCAGACCCGAGGGTTTATTCCAGGAATAATTCGCTCCTGATCGTCGCTGAACCGCGCTCAGAACCAAGCCGGTACGGGTTCCTTTTTGATCTTCAGAATGGCTTCCTGAGCGGTGTAGGTGACGCGATGCATTTTCAGCGCCTGGTCGAGGGCTGGCAGAGCGCCGGTGGCGTCCGGGCCGATGTTTCCCAACGCGGCAGCGATGCTGCGCAAAACGTATACTTGTTCGCCGGTAGTCAGCAGCCGCTCGCTTAGGGGTTTCACGGCGTCCTTGGCCGCTGGACCCACAGATCCGATGGCATCCGCAGCCGGCGCGCGCACATAGGCCGCGGGATCGCTCAGGGCCTGCACTAAGGCGGGAACGGCATCCACTGCTTTCGGGCCCATCGACCGCAACGCCACCGCTGACAAACTGCGCACGCGCGGGTTCATGTCCACAAGCGCTTTCTCGAGCACAGGGATCGCTGATGCACCGGAGGCTCCTATCTGCGAGAGAGCCCACGCGCCAGCCGCCCGAACATGGGGATCGGGATCGACAAAGGCTTCTCCCACTGCCTTGACTGCCAGGCCGGCGTCTTCACCAAACGCGCCGATCGCCCGGATTACCTCGGCACGGTTCGTCCCGGATGTGTGCCTCAGTTGTTGCACGTAGGCCGAAAGCGGACGGCCCCGGAACAGAATGCCGCCGGTTTGGAGCGCGCTCGGGGGCGGAGGCTGCGGAGCTGCCGCAACGGCGCTGTGAATCCTTTCCAGTACAACGTCGTTGATCCCGAGGTTGTAGCCGGACGAACGGCCGTCCCGTCCCACACAGACGAAACTGAGCGTGTGCCGTCCCTTTTCCAGGTCCAACCAGCCAAGCGGGCGGTCCACCGCAACGTAGATTTCGGGCAAATAGTTGTGGAACACTTCCGGGCCGGTCGACGGTATCTCTGAGGTTGCCGCCTGCCTATTGTCCACATTCGTGGGTTTGCCATCGAGCAGGGCGTAGTAATCGCCATAGTCGGGCGCTTGGGCGATGCGGGCGACAATCTCGTAGCGGCCTTCCTCTTGAATATCGAGCGGCACATTGATGCGAGAGCCCTGGCCCTCTGCGTCGAAAAACAGCAAGTCTTTGCCCCAGTCCACTTCCCTCTGCACCGAAGCCTTTCCCTTTTCGGCGGTGACCTCGGTGAGCCAATCCTCTACCGCGATCTGTTGGGCATTGCCGAGCGGCAGGCGGGATTCGCCGTACGGCGGCTCGAGGAGGTCCTCGTTCACGCTTTTCTGATACCAGAACGCTGTACTCGAAAAGTAATCCGGACGTTCTTCGGAGCCGGATCGAAGACTTCCGTCTTGGTTGTAGGTCCAGCCGGCGTGCTCGATGCCGGCCCAAAGCGACTTGGTAAATGGGACTGGATCGGGAACGTGCCACCGGTAGCCGGTGAGTCTCGCTCCGACGCGCTCGCCTTCCGCGACCGGCGTGCCGCTCCATGGGCCGTAGGATACGCGGAGACCCCAGGCCTCGTTGACGTAGTCCTCGGTGCCGGTGCCGTAAATTTGCGGCTTCTTGGCCCCGTCCACATAAAAGAAGTCGTCGCCTTCGCCGAACCATCCGACCTGCGCCTGAATCACATTCAGCACCGTGCCGACATAGTGACCCGTTCCTCTGACGTTGAGAAATTCGTAGTTCTTTCCAGAGACCGCGGGACGCTCCTGACGGTAGTAACCGTGGAAATAAGCGACGTCGGCTGGCATGGACACGTGCCTTTACCAATCGACATGGTAGTAAAACGCGGTTACCGGCCGGTTACCTTCGTTCGTCACCGTGATCTTGCAGGATTGCCGGAACGGCATGGGCCAGTAACTGTTTCGGGCACGGCCGAACGAGCTATTGCGGACGGGCAAGGAGTCCAGATCCCTCTCGTATCCATGTCCCACACCGAAGAAATCTCCAAGAGGCACGTCTACGCTGGGCGTCTTTTTCCCGTCGTAGTAGACTCTCAGCCGCACCAGGCGGGGCCAGGCGTACTCGTTGTCGGCCACTGTGACCCAGAAGTGATTCACGACTCCAGGCCCGCGAAGATCCGCCATGACCAAAGTCTCACCCGGCATGATGCGCTTGCTGTCGTCGTTGCTGCCCACGAATCGATTGTTGCTGGATGCGCGATGGGCCGTGAAAGTTTTCAGTCGGGGAAGGTCGGACAAACTAAACGGCGATGCGTCTGGCGTCTGCCCGGCTCCGGTGGCCCCGAAAAGCACGATTTCCGCAATGATCCCAATTAAGCGTTTGGCCAACCGCGATGGGGAAATTTCGCTAAACTTCTTCACGAGACCTCTTTCTGAACGAATGTCGGGCTCACCGCCTTCGCCGCGCCTAACGCCGCTTCTGCAGCAGCAGGGCCCAATCGAGCCAGCCCGGCGTTTTGGGAGACTTCCACGCACCTCCTTGCACCGTCGGCAGCGGGACCTTCTCTCCCGTGAATGCGCTGAACCACGTTGCTTCATAAGTCCCGGGCTCGAGCTGAACGGTCACGTCGCCTTCTTTAGGCAGATACACAGCGTAGATTTCGCTGGGCTTCGCGAGACAGTACGCACCGTTGTTGACCAGTTGATCATGCGGTTCCGTCTTCCACCATTCGAAGCTCATGAAGAAATCCACCATGTGCTCGTAGCCTTTGAGCATGACCATGGTGTCGTCACCGCGCCCGTTAATCCAACCGCCTCCGGTGTCCGGCCAGATGTTGGTCCCGCGCCTGCTGCTCTCACCCGCGGTTCCATACGCGCCCGCCATGGCAATTTCCCACGCCATGTGGCGTAAAGTCTCCGCGGAATCCCCAGGCGGCGCGGGCGCCCAGTGCGGATAGTGGTCCTCGTATCCGTACTCCTCGTTGGTCTGCGGAATGATGCGTCCCGTTTTCATCTGGATCTCCCGCTCCTCCAGCATAAGCGCGTGCTGCGGGCGCCTCCAATCTTGAATGGAAGTGAACCCGAACCACTCGGACCCGCGGTCCTGGTTCTCGCGATGCACCGGATGGCTGGTGGCGAGGTGCTTGTAGGGATCCCAGCTCTCGATCAACGTGCCAGTCGCGTGCACCCATTTCTCGTCGCGAAAGCTGTCCATGTCGTCTCCCAGGTCATAGGTGATGTTCGAAAAAGCGCTCAGCCGAGCGACCATGTAGCGCAGATAACGACGCTCATCGTCGCTGTATTCCGGAGGCTGGGCCTTGTGCGTGGAAATATCCTGAATCACGGAGATAATCATGTCACGCTCGCGCGCGAATCGCAGCATGCGCTCCCACTTCTGCCAGTACGGGATGTTGAAGCGCGTGAAATCGATACCGGGCTGATCGAAACTCCCCGGCTTGGCGGCAAGCCACGGGCGCAGAGCGTAAGTGAAATTCTCGCCGGTCATCACGGGCTCGCCCCAATAGATGTCCGCCGCGCCGGCAAGCAGCACGCGCATGCGATTGATCTTGAGCTGGAGAAGGCGCTCGATGGTGTAGTTGATGATCCGCTCCTCGCGCCAGCCCATGAGCCAGAACGCGGTGGTGCCGTTAAAAAAATAGTGCTCGCCAGTGCCCTCCCAGATGAAATGCCACTTGTATTGGGGATCCACGCGCAGCGGGCCGCGCCGGTGACCGCCGGTAGCCCGGAATGTGCCCGTGTATGGTTTCTCGAAGCCTCCCTGCCGGTAGACGATCGAGTACGAGTAATCGCCCGGCGAGCGAGGCATGAAACGGATGCGAAACATGCTGCCGTCCGCAGAGTCGCAGAATCCCTCAACCGGGAAACGCTCGCCGCCACTGTTGCCGAACGATCCGCCGAGTGTGGCATCGGTGAATGGGTTGCGCGCGTCAGGCCCCGCAATATTCACCGTGACCTCCAGGAAATCGTAAGGTTCCACGCTTGCGGCCCCCTGCGAGAAAGAAACTTCCCGAGGGGCCGCCAATAGTGCCGGCGCCATTGCCAGGCTCAGAAATAGAATCTTGAGAAACATGCGTATTAGCGTACGCGACTGGCGAAGTGTCTGTCTATGGTACGAATTCGGCTCGGCGCTTCAGCCCAAGTGTGAAGATTGTAAGCGCCATTACATTACGGCGTGTCGGAATCCACGGACTGCTTCGTTACATCCGCAAGAGTGAAGGGAGACTCGACAAGGGACTTTTGCAGGGACTGTTTTTGCGCTCGTAAGCGGCGAAATTCCTGAAGCTCTTTCTGCTGTTTAGAAGTCCGGCCCATAGCCTGGTACACCCGCGCGAGCTGGTAATGGGACACCTCGTTTTGATCGTTGAGGCTAAGCGCTGCCTGAAGGTGTGGCAAAGCTTTTCCGGGCTGGTTCAATTCGATCAGCGTTCGGGCCAGGCCGATGCGCGCATCCTCAAAGCCGGGCTGTAGTTCGACCGCCATGGCAAATGAGTTTTGCGCTTTTTCGAGCTGCCCGTCCTTGCGCTGGATTTCCCCGACTTCATAAGCTGCGCCAACGTTGGTAGGGTCAAGCTGCAATTCCATTTCAAACTCTCGTAGGGCTTCTTCCCGCGAGGTCGGCTCTCCGCGCAAAGAAATCGCGCGTCCTAACCGAAAGTGGATACCCGAGCGGCCAGGGTCGAGCGACGCTACTTTCTGATACTCCACAATGGCCAGCTCGTAATGTCCCTGGACTTCATGCGCTTCCCCCGCGGCCTGATGAACCCACACCGAATCCGGAGCGA
>QHXW01000442.1 GCA_003223115.1 Acidobacteriota bacterium | reverse complement strand
GATACGCCTTTGCAGGCTCTGAACTTGCTTAATGATCCTGTGTTCTTTGAAGCTGCCCAGGGTTTAGCCATGCGGATCCTCTCCGAGAAAAAGGGCGGCACGGCTGACCGGATCCGTTACGGATTTGAGCTTTGCACATCGCGGCCCCCGGATTCCGACGAAATCCAGCGACTGACTCTTTACTTCAACCGTCAGCGCGATTCTTTGAAGAGCGAGCCGAATGCGGTTCCTGCCATGTTCCCGAATCGTATAGACGGAACTGACCCGGTCGACGCAGCGGCATGGACGGGTGTGAGCAGCGTCCTGCTGAATCTCGACGAATTCATCACTCGCGAATAGCTATGGATTTCTGGGACCTCAATGCGACTGAGAGCCGACGTCGATTCCTACGAAACAGCGGCTTCGGGATTGGCGTCATAGCTCTGGCTCAACTGCTTGCCGAAGAAGGCCGCGGAACTGAGGTAGCGCCTGTCGCCGATCCGATGGCGCCCAAAAAACCACACTTTTCGCCCAAAGCAAAAAATGTAATCTTCCTCTTCATGGCCGGCGCTCCCAGCCAATTGGATCTCTTCGAGCCGAAGCCTGCGCTTACGAAGTACCATAATCAGCCGATTCCCGACTCGATGAAAAGCGCTCTCGTCGACACTTTCAAACAGAACGCGCGACTCATGGCGAGCCCCCGCGAGTTCAAGCGTTATGGACAAAGCGGGATGCCGTTTTCTGACCTGTTGCCGCACACCGGGAGTTGCGCGGACGATATCTGCATGATGTATTCGCTTCGCACCGATATCACGAATCACCACCCGGCGCAGCTAATCCTAAACTGCGGTACCAGCATGTTCGGCCGCCCCTCGATGGGATCGTGGGTGACCTACGGTTTAGGAAGTGAATCGCGAAATCTGCCGGGTTTTGTTGTGCTAACGTCGACGTCGGGCTTGGGAATCGAAGGAGGTGCTTCAAACTGGGCGAGCGGCTTCCTGCCTTCGAATTACCGGGGCGTCACCTTTCGCAGCACGGGTGATCCGGTCCTATACCTTTCGAATCCTCACGGGCTTAGCGGTGAGGCACAGCGTTTACGTCTGGATGCCATCAGCGATCTGAACCAGCACCACCTTCAAAGTACGGGCGATATTGAGATAGCAGCGCGCACAGCATCGTACGAGCTTGCATTTCGCATGCAGACGTCCGTTCCCGAACTGGGCGATTTCTCGAAGGAATCCGCCAGCACTTTGGAAATGTATGGAATTCACAACGAAGTCACACGGCCCTTCGGTACCAATTGCCTTCTTGCGCGCCGCATGATCGAGCGTGGCGTACGCTTTGTTCAGCTTTATCATTCGAGCTGGGATGATCACGCGGACCTGAACAAAAAAATCACCAAGAACTGCAGCATGATAGATCAGCCGACCGCAGCCTTACTGCGCGACCTCAAACAGCGCGGCCTGCTGGACACGACTCTTGTGGTCTGGGGTGGCGAGTTTGGAAGAACACCGATGTATGAGGTGCGGCTCGCAAGTCCGGAACCGGGGAAAGAAGGGCGTGATCATCATGCACTGGCCTTTGCCATGTGGGCGGCAGGGGGTGGCATCAAAGGTGGGCTGCTCTTTGGAAAGACGGATGATATCGGCTTCCAAGCCATCGAAAATCAAATGCATGTCCACGATCTGCAGGCAACGATTCTACACTGCCTCGGTCTCGATCACACCCGATTGACGTATCGGCATCAAGGACGCGACTTTCGGCTGACTGACGTCGCCGGTAACGTCGTTCATGAGGTTTTGACGTAGGCAACTTATGGACTGGCAGCGCTTCCTCAACATTCAGACCCGTCGAAAATTCTTCCGGGACGCCGGATATGGCATCGGCACCATGGCCCTTTCAAACCTCATGGCCCTTGAGGGTAGGACCGCTGAGCCCGCTGTTGCAGACAATCCGCTCACTCCGAAGAAGCCGCACTTTCCCGCGAAGGCCAAGAACGCAATTTTCATATTTATGTCGGGCGCGCCCAGCCAGTTCGATCTATACGATCCGAAACCGGTCATGCGTCGCTTGCATGGACAGCCGGTGCCCGAATCGTTGATGAAGGACCTCCATGATGATCTGATTCGTGGATCCGCGCGCGTAATGGCGAGCCCGCGCGAATTCAAGCCGAGTGGCGAAGCTGGTATGGAGTTCTCGGATTACATTCCAAATATCGCAACGTGCGCTAATGACCTGTGCATGATTCACTCGATGTCCACCGACATCAGCAATCACCACCCGGCGCAGATGATGATGAACTGCGGAACCAATCTAGTGGGCCGGCCTTCCATGGGGTCCTGGGTCGCGTATGGATTGGGAAGCGAGTCGCAGAACCTGCCGGGCTTCGTTGTCCTGACGTCCACATCCGGCAAAGGAATTGAAGGCGGTTCATCAAACTGGTCGAACGGCTTTTTACCCTCGAATTACCGGGGCGTTACGTTTCGCAGCAGCGGCGATCCGGTACTCTATCTTTCGAATCCGGCCGGAATTTCCAATGAGGCACAACGTGCCCGTCTCGACACCTTGCGCGATCTCAATCAGCACCATCTTGCCGGAACGGGGGATGTAGAGATTGCGGCTCGCATCGCTTCGTACGAGCTGGCTTTCCGTATGCAGGCAGCCGCACCGGAGTTGCTCGACTTCTCAAAGGAATCACCCGCAACGCTCTCCATGTACGGTGTTGATGCCGAGAAGACCAAACCGTTCGGAGTCAATTGTCTGCTCGCTCGGCGAATGGTGGAGCGCGGTGTTCGATTCGTGCAGCTTTACCACTCCACTTGGGATGATCATAGCGACTTGAATGAGCACCTCAAAACAAACTGCGACATGACCGACAAGCCGACCGCGGGTCTGCTGCAGGATCTAAAGCAGCGCGGTCTCCTTGACTCGACGCTGGTCATCTGGGCTGGTGAATTCGGTCGAACTCCAATGAACGAAGTTCGACGCGGCAATACACCGGGTAAAGAGGGCAGAGATCATCACCGCTTCGCCTATACGCTGTGGCTTTCCGGCGGTGGCATCAAGACCGGGCAGTCCATAGGTAAGACCGATGAACTGGGCTTTCATATCACCGAAGATCCGATTCACGTGCACGATCTGCAGGCTACGATGCTGCATTGCCTGGGCATGGATCACACCCGGCTTACTTATCGTTATCAGGGGCGGGATTTTCGCCTCACCGACGTTGGCGGTAATGTAGTTCAAAAACTATTGGCCTGAGCGCTGTTGACTGCTGTTGACTTAAGAGGGGGCAAAGTGTCCACACTAGCATATTCGGTGCGTGCTGAGGTAACGAAGCACGTTCTGCCCCAATGTAGTTGCCCAAGGCTACCTCCGTCTTTTGACTCGTATCCTTGGGGTCTTTGACTTCGACGCCAAGGACTTGGGCATCCGGCGGAATCTTAGCCTGTGCGTTCTGAGCAGCCGGCGCATTCTGTGTAGGCGTCGAGCTCTGAGAGCCGGAGGAGTTTGAGCATTCAACGGACCGCTCGGCCTTTTTCCACTGTTTGAATCAGCGCGCTGTTGGGAACGTGCGACATCTGCAGTCAACATCACACATGCCAGTACGAAAATTCTGAACAGGATGGAAGAGACGAACTGTTTCATTCCGCAATACTTCCGTGCTCAAAGCCGCGACATCTTACTTAGGTTTCCCGACCGATAATATACATCTGACCGCCTTAGTATGCAATGCGCTCGCCTCGAAGCCCTCGTGTTTCCGGGACTATACTTTGCGGCTCGGTCTGAAAAGCCGCGAATAGACGTCTCACAGCCTCAGCCATGATATCCGATCATCTGGGGCGCAGCGGAATCGCGTTACACGATCCTGGGACCGGCGTTTGTGGGCCCAGAAGGGACCGGCCAACTTCCTCGAACCCCGTATCTCGGGACCATCCGCGCTTCTCCGATTCCAGTTGACACCGTATACGGAGGCCCAGCTAGGACTCGTACAGCTTCCGTCGGGTGTACTCAAGGATGCTCTGCGGGTTGGCAAATAGCCGGCACTGATTTGCGACGAGTAACATCGCCCGGAATTGTCACTGGCTCGCCCGAAAGAATGCCCAGCCCGTTCGGGCCTGCCGCGACGCCGGAGTTGCCCGGCGCCGGTCCCATGCGCCGTAATGCGTGTGAGCATCTGTGCTCGCAAACATCGGACGATGGTGTCCGTCGCGCGGTTGTGCTGGCGCGTGGCGGCTCCGTCATTCGTGCCGCAGAGACGCCGACGGGTCCACTCGCGTAGCGCGCCATGCGGGAACCGCGGTTGCGGCCAAAGCCACACCGAGCAGAAGAGTGTCGACCGCAATGAACGTAAGTGGATCCGTTGGCGTGACCGCATAGAGCATGCTCTTCAGAAGCCCGGTCAGCCACCAGGAACCCACCAGTCCCGCTGCAACTCCGATGAGCGCGAGTGTGAACCCTTGCCGGAGCACCATCTGCAACACGTTTTGGGCGGTGGCTCCGAGTGCCATGCGTACGCCGATCTCGCGCGTTCTTTGAGTCATTGAGTAGTGCATCACGCCGTAAATCCCGACGCCCGCCAAAATAACCGCGAGCAGCGCAAAAATTCCAAGAAGCCATGTCTGAAAACGGCGCGGAGCTGTTTGTTGATTGAGTTGTTGCTCCATGGTCATGATGCTGACAATGACCGCGCCCGGCTCAATGGAGCGAACCGCCGTTCGAAGCGCCGCGGCAAGTCCCGAAGGCTCACCCGCGGTTCGCACGACCAGATCGGGCGCAACGTGCGTCTGATCGTCCCATTCGAACACGTGCGGTCTCGGCTGGTTTTCGAGCCCGTGGCGGCGCATGTCTCCGACGACACCAATGACGGTGAGCCAATCGTCGTTGCCGCCTCGGCGGTCCTGCCCTTTGAAGCGCTTGCCGACCGGATCCTGGTTCGGCCAGTACTGCCGGGCCATGCTTTCATCGATAATCGCGACCAGCGACGAGTTCGGCCCATCCTGATGAGAGAAGAAGCGTCCCTTTAACAACGGAACTCCCATGGCTTCAAAATATTCTCCGCTGACGGTCGACCACGAGACTGAAAACTCGCGGTTCGCCGGCTCGGACTCCCGCCCCTCAACGGCTCGCAAAGCCACGTTAGGAGCAGGGCCCAAATCAAACAGCCGGCTGACACCTCCGGCACGCTGAACACCCGGTAAAGCCCCGATTTGCTCGAAGAGTTCTTTGTAGAACGCTGTTCGACGCTCGTCAGGCATCTTGGCCGGAAGATCCAGGCGCATGGTGAGTACGTGCTCCGGCCGGAAGCCAGAGTCGACGGCCCCGATAGCGACAAGACTTCGGAGCAGCAGACCAGAGCCAGTAAGTAGGACAACTGATAGTGCGCACTCGAATACCACGAGCAGGCTCCGCACCCGGCTTTGACCGGCAAATCCAGATGAGCTGCGGCCGCCAGCCTTGAGCGCGTCATTGGGATCGCTGGCGGACGCCTTCCAGGCGGGCAGCAGGCCAAAAGCAATCGCGGCGAGCATGGAGATGCTCAACGTGAATGCGAGCACCGATCCATCCACACCGGCCTGATTGAGCCGTGGGAGATTCGCGGGACCATGCGCCACCAGAACGCGTACGGCAGCGGCTGCCAGCGGCAGGCCGAAGAATCCGGAAATCACACTGAGCGTCGCGCTCTCGACCAACAATTGACGGATAAGCCGGCTACGTCCAGCGCCGAGTGCCGTTCGTATAGCCATCTCGCGATCCCGAGTCGCGGCCCGCGCCAGCATCAGGTTCGCTACATTGCCGCACGCGATGAGCAACACGAACATAACGGCGCCCAGAAGCACAAGCAGCGCCAGCAGGGCGCTTTGCGAGATCTCCACACGAAAGGGCAAAACGCTGACTCCGGCGCCCATATTGAGATCCGGATCCTGTTGTTCTAGCTGAGCGACGATCCCACTCATTTCCGCCTGTGCGGCCTCCTTGCTTATCCCCGTCTTGAGCCGCGCGACCATATTCCACAGCATGTAGAAGCCGCGCCCGTGGTTGGGATCGCGAGCCATCTGCTCCGCCCAGCGGCCGTGTGTAGTTATGGGCATCCAGAGCTGCGTGTCCCTTCCCGGAAACTGAAACTCGGAAGCCATTACGCCGATCACAGTGAACGACTTGTCGTCGACGCGCAGCGTTTCTCCGATCACGTCCGGCGCGGAACCGAACCATCGCCTCCACAATGGCTCACTGATCACAGCCACCGGATCGCGGCCCTTCTCTTCATCCGAAGTGAACACGCGGCCGATCTTCGGAGGCACGCCCAGTAACAAGAAGAAATTCGCTGATGCGAAGCCGGCCTGGACCGCCTCGGGTTCCTGAATCCCGCCAATGACCACCCGCGAAAAACCAGTGTTTTTGTAGAAGACGGCCATGTCCTCGAAGCTGCGGCTTTGGGATTTCCAAAGCTCAAAGCTCCTGTAGGAGGTACCCGCGATGGGTGTGGACGGCTCCGCACCGGCCACTTGAACCAAACGTTCTGAATCTCGATAGGGCAAAGGACGCAGTAGCACGGCATTCACAACCGTGAAAATTGCCGTGTTCGCCCCGATGCCAAGCATCAGAGTCAAGACGGTCGCCAGGGTGAATGCCGGCGCCTGAAGCATGCTTCGAACGGCGTACCTCAAATCCTGGAACAAGCCTTCCATGCGATGCCTCCACTCGTACGCTTATTGTAGAGACGAAACGGATCCGGAAAATGTTGAGGAAAATATCTGGATGTCAACCTCGTGAGTCGTGCGGCTAGAGGAATTGCCCAATGAGGCCAGCACTAGGCGATTGCTGGGCTCATAAGCGGTCCCGAAGTGTCGTAGCCCTTGTTTAATGGCAGCGACCAAACGACTCTTCGCAATCGATGATCCAAACCCTCTCGGCCACAGACGGAAGAGATCTACGACTTGGGACTTCGTTTGTCTAGAGGCTCTGGGCCGCCTTCGCTAAGGGAGACTGTTTCTGTTCGCGATCGAGGATGCAAGTCCCAAAGGCCCGATAGGCACGGCGGGCCGATGCGACCGAAACGCCGAGCCGTCGTGCGATTTGCCGCCAACTTACTCCCTCCAGTCGTAGCTGCACAGCCTTGGCCCGATCAAATACGAGTCTGGGCCTTCCAATAGGCCGTCCGGATCTTGTGCCGGTCAGCCGGGCATGTCGTAGGCCTGCGGAGACCCGCTCACTTATCCGGAGTCGCTCTTGCTTGGCGACAGTTCCCAAAATCGCGATGATGGCCTCTTTGAAGATTCCGCACGAATCAAGGTAGGGCTCAGTCAGGCTGCGATACCGCCGCAACGTTACGCGACGTTTACAGATCGCAGCTAGCCGAGTTTTCCGTTCGCGCGACTCGATCACAGTCGCTGTTAACAGCTCGTAACTGATTGAAAAACACTAGGTTCCCCGCGTTGGAGTTTTTGAACACTGCGGGATGCTGGCGGGCTCCATGGAGGGGCCGCATTTGATCGGGTGCCAAGGTTGAGATTTCTGACGACTGGCAAATAGAGCGTATCCACCCATCCCAACGCGACACTTCGCACCTGTTGGCTGCCGTCTTCGCGCCGCAATCGTTCCCTGTCAACCACGCAACTCGATAACTCTCGTTAGCATTGCGGCCGACCTTCGATCAGCGCAGAATGGCAACAGCCCGGTTGCGCCCACGCGCCGAAAGGAAGTCTCCCGATGCACCCCCTTCGACGATCGAGCACCATCCTTCTGCTCCTACTTGCTGCTTCCATTACAACATTCGCTCAATTCGACACAGACGGAGCACAAGTCATCTCCTACTTTCCGCAGCTTGCGGACGGGGGCGGCGCGAGTCAGCAGTGGGTTACCACTTTCACGTTTGTAAACCCACACCTCGCCCTGACCTCCTATGGAACGGTATGGTTGCATGACAACAACGGCGCCCCGCTCTCCATCGACTTCGGGGCGGGTCCGGTCTCATCGTTCAAGTTCAACGTTCCACCACAGGGAACTGTCCAGTTCGTCAGCACCGGAGCCTCACCATACCTCGTGATTGGCTGGGCCATCGTCACCTCCACCCTACCACTCGAAGGTGTGGTGCAATTCCGGTTCTCGGCAGGAGGGGTCCCGCAGCAAGGTGTCGCGGCCCAGGCCACCGCTGCCTCTTCCACATTTAGATCCCCCGCCACGGCCTCAACAGGTATCGCGGTTGCAAATCCCTACATTAGTTCAATCAACGTCTACTTGTCGGCACTTGATACACGCGGCACGCCGATTGCGAACGCGACAGTAACTCTGCCCGCTCTCGGGCATCAGTCGTTCAATGCAAACCAGATTTTCCCAGCAATTGCGTCCACATTCCGAGGAACCATCGTGCTCACATCGGATGGGACGAATAACTTTCTCGCGTGGACACTGAGCGCCGAAGGTGGTGTCTTGGCGAGCTACCCACCCTCGGGGCTGGGATGGCCAGTGTCGCAGTACCAGCGCATCTGGAAGGTTTGGGAGAAGGTACTCAATGCTGTCGGCCAACTGGGTGCTGGGTCGGGTGGAACGATAACGCTCGGTGCTCCTCCCAAGTTGATTATTGACTACACCACTGGCCAAATCAATTCTTTTGCCCTTCCCACGCAGAACGAAGTTCACATCTTCATGAACCTCGCCGAACTCATCAGCGACTCGGAGAGCGAGTTGGGCTTTGTGGTCGCGCATGAAGTAAGCCACATCATCCAATACCAGAACTCACATCTGATTCTCAATCAGAGCAACGCCGAATGGGACGCCGATGAACTCGGCATGTGGATTTCGCTTTTGGCTGGGTATGACCCGTATGCCGCAGCGGGTGCGCTGGCTAAACTGTCGATGGCTTCGGGGACTGCGGGTCTTGTAGATCAGAACTTCGATAGCATCTTAGCCACGCTCGGCATTGATCCCCACGGATCGTTTAATCAACGGATAGCCAACGTTTTCGGCACAATGAAGACGGTATGTGCATTGCCATCGGCCCAATCAGCTTGCGCCCAGTACAAGAGTGTTGTACATCCGCACCTCCCGAACGGCGCTCCGCTCTCTCTCCCGAATCCCCCACAGGTCATCAAAGAGCAACCAGTGCGGCATGACGATTAGAGACGTTAGCTCCCATGTGCCCGTGATGCAACCCTCCTCCGCCCTGCCTTGGCGATCCCAACTTGCACCAACAGGCTGCGCTTTTCCTTCCACGTGATCGGGCGACTGTATCCACAAGCGACGCACTGAACGCTTCGCTCGATGACCTTGCCTCGCTGGATGACGTTGTAGAAGTGGAGATCCCGCTGACCGCAGGCGGGGCAGGTGAACATCTGTGAGATTGTACACCGTGACGGGGCGCGTCAGTTCATCGCATCGCCGATGACGCGATGAATGACCGGGTATAGCGTTGCAAAAGGTGGGCGGGAAGCGACGAGGCCGACCGCCGAAGTGGGCCACCGATGCGCCCGCGCCTGCAGCAAACGAAGAAATCGAAAGAGCAACCTGCCGAGTGATGCGAATCGCCAAGTCCGGTTGGGGGAAGTTTGGGCGCATTCCCGATTACTTCTGCGAAAAACACGTAGACCTGCAGGCTGGCGAGTGTGCCGAAACGATTGCTTTTCAGCAAGAATGGTGCCGCGCTCGCTCCAGTCTAGGTTGCCCACCAAGCCTTCCCTGGCCACCGCCGCGTTACTCTTAATGGTATCTTGTCCGACATGGGCATTGGCTCGTGGGCGCATCTCGCTGATTTCTTTTTCGGACACAAATCGAACCGAATATGTTTGAACGGTACACGGAAGAAGCACGCAGGATAGTATTCTTTGCGCGCTACGAAGCGAGCCGGTTCGGTAGTCGTGAAATCGGCACGGAGCATCTCCTGATGGGCATGATCCGCACGAATGAGGGGCTGGTCCGCCAATGGTTTCGCTCTTCCTCCGTGGTTGATGCAATCCGAAACCAGATCGAGGCACAGTCCCCGCGCCTGGAAAGTATTTCAACATCCGTGGATCTTCCTCTCAGCGATCAATCTAGGTGCGTACTCGCTTATGGAGCCGAGGAAGCTGAACGGCTCGGGCACAAAGACATTTGCCTCGGGCATTTACTGATAGGGTTGCTCCGCGAGGAAAAAGGTCTGGCAGGGAGCTTGCTCGGACAGCACGGGCTGACGGTCTCCCAGATAAGAAAAGGGCTCCAACAATTCACGTACTCCCCACCAGTTGGGTCATCCTCCGCGAAGGAGAGCGCGCTGGTCACCGAAGGCTGCCGAGACTTGACCGGCGCGGCCTTGGAAGGTACATTCCACCCGCTGGTCGGACGCGAGCGAGAGCTTGAGAGCATCATTCAAGTTCTTGGCCGGCGCAGTGGAAATAGTCCGGCGTTAATTGGCGAATCGGGTGTAGGTAAGACTGCGATTGTGGAAGGGCTGGCTCAGCAAATCGCCGATGGGCGCGTGCCTGCATTCCTAGCCGATAAACGGATTCTCGCATTGGACCCCGGGGTCTTGATGAGCCCCGGACGAACTCGCCGTCAGCTCCAACAACAGCTCGCCGAGGTGATCGTGGACATCGCAGACCGATCAAACGTGATTCTGGCCATCGATGGGCTCTTCGAGCCAGCTACGGGGGACAGGGAAGGTGTCGGAGAAATACTCCGTGGGTTGTTATTGCCTGCGCTCGCCTTCGGTCGCATTCAGTGCATCGCAACCGGTACGCCCACGGGATATCGTGCGGCAGTCCAGAAAGATCCGTCGGTCGAACGCCGCTTGCGTGCGGTGGA
>QHXW01000441.1 GCA_003223115.1 Acidobacteriota bacterium | reverse complement strand
GTGGCGCTGAATGTACCGCATGCTGGAATGTGGAGTTGGCTGGCGAATCTTTCACAGGATTTGCGCTATGGTCTGCGGCTACTTCTCAAAGAGCCAGGTTTCACAGCTACCGCAGTCCTAGCCTTGGCCATCGCCATCGGCGCTAATGTCGCATTGTTCAGCGTTGTGAATGCTGTCTTACTTCGGCCTCTTCCATATCCAGACGCAGGCAAACTAATGATGGTGTGGAAGCTACGCTTTCCGGGCGGCGGCCTTGGTGCATCTCCGGCCGACTTCCTAGCATGGCGGAGCCAGAACCAATCCTTTCAGGGCATGGCTGCTTTTGTACGGCGGACATTGGACCTGTCCGGGCAAGGCGAACCAGTCCAGGTCGAAGCCATGGGCGTCAGCCCCGATTTTTTCCCGCTGCTTGGTGTTCAGCCAGCCCGTGGCCGCCTGTTTCAGCCGGAAGAAGGTGTTTTGGATAGTACTCGCGCAGCGCTGATCAGTAACCGGCTCTGGCGAAACTGGCTGCACCTTAACCCCGACGTTATTGGCAGCGCAGTCACGCTCAGCGGCAAGCTCTACACAATCGTGGGGGTATTGCCTGCCTCATTTAGTTTCATGAACACCCCAGGCGACGTCTTCGTCCCACTCATTCTTAACCCCACCGGCACCGATCATTCGTTGTCCGTGCTTGCAAAGCTGCGCCCAAGCGCCACACGCGAGCAGGCGGAGGCTGAGTTGGCAGTGATTGCCACCCGGTTGCGCGCTGCGTCAGGCGACACTTCCCCTTTTAACCCAAGTGTGGTCCCGCTCGCCACCGACGTCGTAAGCAATGCGCGGTCGTTACTGCTTCCGCTGTTCGGGGCTGTCGGGTGCGTGCTTCTGATCGGCTGTGCGACACTCGCCAACCTCCTACTGGCGCGCGCGACGGCTCGTCGTAAGGAGATGGCAGTACGCTCGACGCTCGGGGCTGACCGCGCGCGCTTGATCGCTCAAATACTGACCGAGAGTGTATTGCTGGCCCTCGCGGGCGGCTTTGCAGGCCTGCTGCTGACGCGCTGGTTGTTAATACTGGTGGTCGCGCTTCGTCCCAAGGGTCTGCCGCGTATCGAGGAACTCAACATTGACAGCCACGTGGTTCTATTTTCACTCGCCGTGTCTGTGATCACCGGTGTACTCTGTGGCCTGGGTCTCGCGCTCCGTGCTTCTCGGGTCAGCTTGGAGGCCACACTCAAGGAGGAAAGTTCCAGTGTGGCCGGCTCAAGGCGGCAGTGGCTTCGCGGCGCGTTGGTGATGTCCGAAGTGGCGGCGTCTCTTGTGCTACTGATTGGAGCCGGGCTTTTGATAAACAGCTTCGTCCGGCTCGTTAGCGTCTATCGAGGATTTCGCACAGATCACCTGCTCACGATACAAATAACGTTGCCGGCTTATTCCTATCCCGACGGGCACCGAGTCAACGCCTTTTATCAGCAGGTGCTGAATCGGTTGATCGGATTGCCCGGAGTACAGAGCGCAAGCATGGCCAGCGACTTGCCTTTGGCACGCGGCGTGGAGCACGTTTCTTTCAGCTTCCGTGAAGGCTCCAAGCTCGGCGCCGACCGAGAGCCCATTGGTGAGGGCTGGGATGTTCGGGCACTTTATCTGGTCAGTCCCGAGTACCTGAGCACAATGGGCACGCGGATCCTTAGTGGCCGCCCGTTCACTAATCGCGACAACCAGGAAGCAGCGCCACCTGTGGTGATCGTGAACCGCACCTTTGCGCAGGAATTTTTCTCGAAGGAAGACCCGATTGGACGGCGATTGCATCTAGGACCCTGGGATCTATGGTGCACGATCATAGGCGTATCCGAGGACATGAAGAACGGTGGGCTCGGTGACGACCAACTCTGGTTGAGCAAGCCCGCGTTTGGCTCGATTTACCTGCCCCATGCACTACTGCCTCCGTTCGGTTATGATCCACCCTGGAACATGGGCCGAACGATGTACCTGGTCGCGCGCACAACGGCAGAACCGCTTGGCGTTGCCGATATCCTACGCCGAGCAGTGTGGTCGATCGATCCCAATGAAGCAGTCGCCGAAGTGAAGACCATGGAGGAGCGCGTGATGGACTCGGTCGCCTCACGTAGGCTGGGTATGTGGCCGCTGGTGATATTCGCGGGGATGGCGCTTGTGTTGGCGGCGGGCGGAATCTACGGACTCGCGCTCTGGGAGCGAGCCGTGCGGACGTACTATCGTTGGCCATGCGGGATAGCATGATTCTTGCGCTGGTGGGGCTGCTGATTGGCGGAGTGAGCGCTCACTGGTTGACTCGCATACTCGCCAGTCAACTTTACGCCATCACGGCGACCGATCTCCCGACCTACTTCGCAGTGACTGGGCTATTGTTGGCGGTGGTCGCAGCGGCGACCTACATTCCGGCTCGTAGGGCCGTGGGTATTGATCCAATGGCTGCGTTACGCTACCAGTAGCTCATCTCGGTTTCGCAGCCGGGTAGGATTGCGATAAACGCCGATGCGCTCATTAGTTACCTGGTCGCCGGTCTGTTGGCCCGCTCCTGCGCCGGCTTTCATCGAGAAGCCTCAAGCGCCGGTAGCATTTCTCTCGAACCCACGCGCCGTCTCGTTATGCTTCCGTTTGCAATTTGCTGCCGTCTTATGGTGCAAACCGGCTTGGCTCGCCGGTCAGTTTCGAGCGCACTTCGTTCCACCAGCGTTACGTATTTTGCACAGGAACAAACCCACACTGGGCGGTGTCTAGGGCACTATGCACGACATCAGGTTGGCTCTGCGTCTGTTCCGCAAATCGCCTGGATTCACATTTCTGGCGGTCTTGTGTCTGGCCGTTGGTATCGGCGTTAACGCGTCTATCTTTAGTCTCCTGGACTCGGTCTATCTGCGACCATTACCCGTCGGCAACGCGGATCGCCTAGTGGTGCTGAGCCGCAGCGGCAATCCGTTATTTTCCTATGCGGAATACCGCGGCCTAGTGGATCGCAGCCAGTCGCTTGCCGGGCTCGCGGCCTCGGACCCTGAAGAGTCCGACTTGAGCTTCGAGGGCAACGCCGCGTTGATTGGCGCCGAACCGGTTTCAGCCAACTACGCCGCCGTGCTGGGTGCGCGAACGATGCTTGGCCGCTGGTTCGATCGGGAAGATGAACCAGCGGCGGTGATCAGCCACGACGCCTGGCGACGGTTGTTTCACAGCGATCCTCATGTGCTGGGCAAAACGGTGCGCTCCGAATCGCACACCTATACCGTGCTTGGAGTGACTGCGCCCGAGTTCGGCGGCATCTATATGCCGCTGCGCATTGACCTCTGGGTACCCTTCCGATTCTGGGCCGGGGAAAACGCGGAGCGTATGCGGGTGATGGTGTTCGGCAGCCTGAAACGCGGCGTCACGGTGTCACAAGCGTCAGCGGAATTGAATGCCATCGCGACTGAGATCCGCAGGGAGGACCCGGCGATGGCGAAAGACGTCGCCGGGCCACTGGCGTTGGAACTGGTTCGCGGTGTTCCCAGCCCGGTAAGCCGCCATCAGGCAATGCCCGTAGTGATTTTGCTGATGACGGTGGTGTCGTTGGTACTCCTAATTGCCTGCGTCAACGTCGGCAATCTGCTGCTGGCGCGAGGCATGGGCCGGCAACGCGAGGTGGCCGTCCGCTTCGCCCTCGGCGCGAGCCGGGCGCGCGTGATGCGCCAGTTGATGACGGAGAATCTCGCCCTTGGCCTTGCCGGCGGCGCGGCCGGAGTCTTCGTTGGTTACGCTAGCAACCGTTTGTTGCAGGCGGCCATTCCCGCGCTGCCCTTCGGAGAAATGCTGCGGTTTGATTTACCGTTGGACTTCCGAGTCTTGATCTACAGCGGACTTGTCGCATTGCTGACCTCGTTGCTTTTCGGACTGCTGCCGGCCTTGCAGGGAAGCCGCTACGATCTCGCCGCATCGCTTAAAGGCGGCAGCGTCATTGGCGGGCGGTTGCGCCTGCGCCTCGCGACCTTGACCGGACAGATCACTCTGTCCCTGGTTCTTCTGCTGACGGCGGGGCTGTTCGCCCGCGCGACTCTTCGCTTTCGTAACAGCGACCCCGGCTTTGCCACCGGGAACCGCTTGTTCGCCCCTGTCCTCGTTCCGCAGCCACAGTTTACTGCCGCGTCCGGTAGAGCTTTCTATGACCAGACGCTGACTCGTCTGCGCTTGCTGCCGGGTATTCGAAGGGCCGCGTTGACGACGCGGCTGCCGTTGTACGCCGCAGGCATAGAAAGCAGTTGCGTGGCCCGCGACACTGATAAACCGACGCCAGCTACCACAATGACCATTGGCGCCGCTTATCTCAACACGATGCGAATCCCCCTACTCGAAGGGCGCGATTTCAACGTCGCCGATCAGGCGGATGGTCCGCCGGTGGCCATCGTCAATCAAACACTGGCTCGACAGCTGTGGCCAAAAGAGTCGGCCACCGGCCGCAGCCTTCTGTTCGGCTGTGACCATCCACGGATCTTGAAGGTGGTGGGAGTGGCCCGCGATTCCAGAATCCGTTCGCTCAACGAGGTCGCGCTGCCGCACGTGTACCTGCCGTTCTCGCAGGCCTACGGCGGTGGTATCGTTTTCATCGTCATCGAGACGGCTGGCGATCCGGGCTCCCTAACGCAAACCGTCCGCAAAACGCTGGTCTCCTCTCATCCCGATTTCCGCACGTACGGAGTAAACCGGCTCAGTGAGTCGGTGGACGCTTCCTTCTGGCAGGTCCGCTTCGAGGTCTGGGTGCTCGGCATCCTCGGGACGTTGGCCCTGGTGTTGGCGGCCGTCGGGATGTATGGCGTTATGGCGTACCACGTTACGGCACGCACGCGAGAGATCGGCATCCGCATGGCCATGGGCGCCCAACCGGCCGACGTATTCCGCCTGGTGATCGGTCAGGGTCTGCGAGTCACTCTGGCAGGCATTGCCGCAGGGCTAGTCCTATCTGCGATGGCGGCGCGGCTGCTGGCGAACTTGTTGTACGGCGTTAGTCCAACGGACGCAGCCACCTGGGCCGCGGCCGTAGCGGTGTGGCTGATCGTTGCGCCACTCGCTTGCTGGTTGCCGGCCCGCCGGGCTACTCGCGTGGAGCCTGTCCTTGCGCTTCGCCAGGACTGATCTGCGACTCCGGCTCTACTGCGTAGCGGAGTTCTTTCGCAATCTTCCCAAGGGCAGGCAATGTTCATGGTGCGAGATACCGTCTATCGGAGCTCTTGCGTGGGGCGTAACTTTGCGTTATAAAGTTCTTATGAATATATTCAAGCGGGCCATCGCGACCACGGAACTGCTGCTCATCTTCCCGGCCGCCCTCTTCATGATGGCGCTCTTTGTGCGCAACCTGCAGCCGCTGCAGTACGAGCCGGCGCGTACCGCTCAACGGATCGTCGATTGGTACGCGGTGCGACCGCGTATCGGTCTTTGGGGACTGCTCATCGCTCTTCCATTGGCCGTGCTACTCACCGGCTGCAGCATGCTCCTGCGCAATTGGAGTGGTGAGGTTCAACTGCGGCAGGCGGCGTGGCAAACACTCGCTGCCATCAGGGCGCACCTGGCGACGCTATTGATTGCTGGAGCAACTTTGACAGCCGGCGGCATCCTCGCGATCGTCGCTCTACATATGTTGACGGACTGACGGGAATGTCCTGGCGACGAAACGCTTAGCGACGGCGAGCCGGAAGTCCGCTTGTCGTACATTCGCTCCGCCCGGATGTCTTCGGGACGCGGCAAGAAACCGCCCCCAAACAAAAGAAACGCACCCGTGAGAGAATGTCAAACACTGAAAATGTGGGTCAAACGGCAGGTAGCTCAAGCCACGCCCTTCCGGCCGGTT
>QHXW01000440.1 GCA_003223115.1 Acidobacteriota bacterium | reverse complement strand
GAGAGCGCGAGCACGACGATGAACCCCAGCTCCCGCCAGCCGAAATCGAGAATCAGGCGCACTGGATCCTCAGGCACGTGAAGCATAGACACAACCAATGGCGCCGACCACCAGGCGAACACCAATCCGAGCGCCGAGGCCGCGATCGCAAGCAATGCGCTTTCCACCAGCACCAGTTGGATCAGGCGCCACTGTCCCGCGCCGATCGAGACGCGCAACGCCATCTCTCTCGTGCGCGCCGCAGCTTGGGCGGTCAGCAGATTGCCCACATTGGCACAGGCGACCAGCAGCACCAGAGCGACGAGCACTGCCAGGATGAGTAGGGGGTGGCGGTACTGCTTTTGTATATCCGACGCCCCTGAGGCCGCAGGAAAGAGAAGAACCTTTTCATTGAGATAAGTGTCGATGATCTGCTTGGGTGTGTCGGACTGAAAGGTCTTGATGCGCTCTTCGTGCTCGTGAATGAATGCCGCCTGCAACGGCTGCCGAATCTGCTCCGGCGAGACGCCCGTCTTGGGATGCACCCAGATTCGAAACCAGGACCAGCCGGGGCTATTGATGGCCTCTGCGTTCATCATGGCCGGGATGAAAACGTCGGTCACCGCGCCGGGTTCCGTTCCGATGAAGCCTTTCGGAGCGATGCCGATGATCACGAAGCGGTCATTGCCCATGCGGAAGGTCTTCCCGATGACGTTGGGCTCGCGAGCGAACCGCCGCGTCCAATAGTCATAGCTCAGGACTGCCACCGGATGCGCGCCGGGAAGATCGTCGTTGGGCGTAAGCAGGCGGCCGAGAGCCGGGTGCAGCTCGAAAACTCCAAAGAGGTTGCCGGAGACATACTGCCGGTACAGCCTTTCGGTTTCGTCGCCGGACCCAAAGACCACGTCCTGCGGTGCGCTCATCCCGACTACCATCAAATCCGCCCGATCAGCTACCGTTGTGCGGTACTGACGAAAGGTCGGGTAATCAAAGTCATCGTGATCGTCAGGGTGGCCATCGCGGTCGATAAAAGTGGTCGCTAGAAAAAAGAGCCGCCCCGGCTCGGCGACGGGCAATGTACGCAGCAGGACGGCATCAACGAGCCGGAAAGCTGCTGTCGTTGCGCCGATCGCCAGGGCGAGTGAGAGGATTGCCGCGGCGCTCGCTGCGCGATGCTTGTTAAGCTGCCGCCACCCGAACACGACATCCGCAGCCAACGCATCGAGCCACGGCAGCAGTTTGATGTCCCGGCTCTGCTCTCGAAGCCGAAGCGCGCCACCAAAGGCTCGCCGCGCCTCCTCGGCAGAGCGCCCCTGTTCAGTCGCTTCCTCGATATGCGAAGCCAGTTCCTCGTCTATCTCGTCGTTCAGTCGCCTTTGGCGGAAGAGATTTGCAAGCCGCATCATCCACGACATGTCCATCCTCCTTACGCAAGCCTCAGGACGCGTTGCACCGCGCCCATGACCGCCGTCCAGCGAGCCTCTTCGCTCACGAGTTGTTTGCGGCCTCGCGCCGTCAATTCATAGACACGCGCGCGGCGGCCAGTGTCTTTGGTGATCCACGTTGCGCGAATGAAGCCGGCCTCCTCCATACGATGCAGAGCCGGGTATAGAGAGCCTTCTTCGACGCGCAACACTTCACCCGAAATCTCTTCGACAGCTGTCATGATTGCGTAGCCATGCAGCGGCGCGCGGCGCGAAAGAATCTTCAGCACAAGCAAATCGAGCGAGCCTTGAAGTATATCGGATTTTGTCATACTGAGATAACTTATTACTAAGACATCTTAGCATAAGAGGTGAAATCTGAAAAGCTCGAGTTGTACGTTGCCGTTGATTACGCCGTCGCCCGGCACAGCACACCGTGTGGCGAATCGAGTTTCCACTTTTCAACGGAGAGGCTTGCTATTGTGGCGTTCTTCATATAGAGTGTCTCCATATGGATCTCCTCCAAGGAACGCTCGACATGCTGGTTCTTCGAACGCTGCTGTTGGCACCCCTGCATGGCTATGGGATCGCCAAGGCGATTCGCTGTAATTCGAGTGAGACGCTCGATATCGAATTCGGCTCGCTCTACCCTGCCTTGAAGCGGCTCGAACTAAAGAGTTGGATTACCTCCAAGTGGGAAATCTCCGAGCACAACCGGCGAGCGAAGTATTATCGGCTGACACCCGCCGGGCGCAAGCAACTCCAGCGGGAGCATTCGAAATGGGCCGAATTCGTGTCCGCAGTCGGACAAGTCATGGGGCCGATTTCCGAAGGAGCCAAATCATGATCCTTCTGCGAAAGCTCAAGTATCTGCTGCCCTCCTACCGCCGGGCTATAGAAAGAGACATGCGAGAGGAGCTCGAAGCGCTCGCTGCAATCGCGGAACCATGGGAATTGGGGAACATATCCAGGGCTGCGGAAGAAGCGCGCGCTGTTTGGAGTTGGACATGGCTTGAGCACTTGTGTCGCGATGTGCAGTA
>QHXW01000438.1 GCA_003223115.1 Acidobacteriota bacterium | reverse complement strand
GAGGGAATCGTCAGCACTTCCCGCGCCGGCCAAAACCGGTGAGCACGCGGCCGATGCGCGTGGCCCATGTGGCAGCCGCAACATTTTCGAGAGTCCGGGAGTTGCGCCGGAATTCGACATAGTCGGCATGCGTCGCGAAGAGTTTCGCCAGGTCCTTTTCCCGCGTGCTGGTGCTCCAGACTGCAACCAACTGATTGGGATCTTTGTACGGCAACGGGGCGCAGAAGCACGGCGCTCACAATGCTGAAAACCGCGGTGGTGGCACCGATGCCGAGGGCCAAAGTGAGAGCGGCAACCATTGTAAACCCCGGCCGCTTAGCGAAAGTCCGCGCGGCAAAACGAACGTCCAGCTAAATGCCCGGCAGCCACTTGTTCATCTTCCGCCTCCGACTCTTAAAGTTTAGATTACGGATACCTTGGTGGCCGCGAACATCCATAAGTAACTAAACTATTGCGGCGCAGCGATCCAGCATGCGCGGAATCGATAGCCTACAATGAGAATTCTTGATGCCGGCTCCGTTGCTTTCGGTCCTGGTCCCCCTTTACAACGAAGAGGAATTTATTGGCCCGCTTCTCGACAGGGTGCTCGCGGCACCGCTGCCGGACAGTTTGGGACGAGAGATCGTGGTGGTTGATGACGGTTCGACCGATGGCTCGGGCGACATTGTGCGAGAGATGGCCACGCGCCACCCGGAGATCCGGCTGATCCGCCAGGACCGCAACCGGGGCAAAGGAGCGGCGATCCGTACGGCTGTCGAGCAGGCGCGCGGGGATTACAGCATCATCCAGGACGCGGATCTGGAATATGACCCGCGTGAGTATGGGCGCCTGCTGCGGCCGCTGCTCGATGGCGAAGCCGATGTAGTCTATGGCTCGCGGTTCATGATCGTGGGCGAGCGTCGCGTGCTCTACTTCTGGCATTCGGTCGCGAACCGGATTCTGACCGAACTTTGCAACCTGGTGGCGGACCTGAACCTCACCGACATGGAGACCTGTTACAAGGCTTTCCGTACGTCACTGTTGAAAAGTATTCCGATTCGCAGCGAGCGATTTGGCATCGAGCCGGAACTCACCATCAAAGTGGCCCGCCGCCAGGTACGCATCTATGAAACGCCGATCAACTATCACGGGCGCACGTACGAGGAAGGCAAAAAGATTGGCTTCAAAGACGCAGTTGAAGCCGTGTGGGTGATTCTGCGAAATGCCTTTACGAATGACATTTACAAAGACTCGGGACCGGACATTCTGCACGCGCTTTCGAAAGCGCCGCGCTTCAATCGTTGGATGGGCGACACGGTACGGCCGTACATCGGCGAGCGCGTTCTTGAAATCGGCGCCGGAATCGGTAATCTGACGCGCGTACTGATCCCGAGAGTGAAGTGTTACGTGGCCGCGGACCTGGACCAGGAGCACATGGCCCGGCTCACGACCCGTTTCCAGCACCGGCACAACCTGCACGTGCGCTACTGTGATCTGGCCAACTCGGCGGATTTTGCGGAATTCGAGGCCAGCATGGATACAGTGGTCTGTCTGAACGTGCTCGAGCACATCGAAGATGATTTGCTGGGTCTACGAAACATTCACTCGGCGTTGCGCAAAGACGGCCGGGCCATCATCCTGGTGCCGCATGGACAGCGGATTTTTGGAACGCTGGATGTGGCGCTGGGGCACTACCGCCGCTATTCGCACCAGGAACTGCAGAAAAAAATGGAAGCGGTCGGGTTCCGGGTGGAAAAGATATTGGAATTCAACCGGGTTTCGCGGCCCGGCTGGTATGTGAGCGGCAAGATTCTCAAGCGCACCACGCTAGGCCCATGGCAGATGAAGATGTTCGATCAACTGGTCTGGTTGTGGCGCCGCATCGATCGCCACTTGCCTTGGCCGCCGACGTCCATCATCGCAATCGGCGTGAAGATGTAGCACGCCAACCGGTCCTGGTACTTCGAACGTGCGGAGTTCTGCCGTGTTCGATTAGACTGGAGATAAGTGCACCTTCTTGACAGGATGATCTCGCTGGGCCGAGTAGCGGCCAGTTGCCTTTGTTTTCTAGTGCTTGGCGGTTCGACCCCCGCTCAAACGCCAGATCCGTCGTCCTGGAGCACGGCCAGCGAATTACCGGCGGTGGATCAGAGCGCGCTGAGCGCCGCGCAGAAACAGGCGCTATTGAACGTGCTGCGGACAAAATCCTGCAACTGCGGCTGTGGCATGAAAATCGCGGAATGCCGGATGAAAGATCCCAAATGCGGCAGCAGCCGCGGCTTGGCCGCCAAGGTGGCGCAGGAGTTGCGCGAGGGTAAATCGAGCGATGCGATCGGAGCCGGGCTCGACAAGCTCCTGAAAGAAGGGCCGCCTCTGCTGGGCGACCCCGTGCGGATTCCAATCGACGGGGCGCCGTCAAAGGGTCCTGCCAACGCAAAAATCACCCTCGTTGAATTCTCCGATTTTCAGTGACCGTATTGTGCGGTGGCCGTCGGCCGCCTCTACCAGGTGCTGGAAAAGCATCCCGCGGACTTGCGCCTGGTTTTCAAACAGTTCCCGCTTGATGAGCATTCTCAAGCCGGGGTAGCCGCCGAAGCCGCTCTGGCGGCGCACGCACAAGGAAAGTTCTGGCCCATGCACGACATGATGTACGCGCATTTTCGCGAGATCTCGGCGAAGAACATTTTCGTGTGGGCCAAAGAAATCGGCCTGGACCTGGTGCGTTTCACGGCGGACCTGACCTCCGGTAAATACAAACAGCAGGTTGTCAAAGAAATGAATGACGGCATGACGGCGGGAGTCCAGGGCACGCCCACCATTTTCGTGAACGGCAAGCGCTACAACGGGCCCATCGAGATTGACGTCCTGGAGCGGGTTCTGGCGAGCGAACTGAAAGCCGTTCAGGTGACGGCCCACCGCTAACAACCAAGCTTTTCAAGCGCAATTAGAATCCCAAGAGTGGTGAGGCAGACCATCGGTTTTTGTGGTCTGCCGAGTAAAGCGCGCCTGTCATTTCATGAAGCCGCTCATCCCGCCGCAGCGCAAGGTCAGCTCGTCATTCAGCGGATCATCGAGCGCCAGCAACTTCCGTAAGCTCGGCTGCAGGCGGGCCTGAACTTCATCGGAAATCAGTTTCTTCTGATATTGTTGCTGCGGCTTGTCGTGGCGGGTGTAGAAGGCGTGCATGGCTCGCCGCTGCAGGTTAGTGCGATTGGCTGTCGCGCCGTGCCACATGTGCGCGTTCATCACGACCACCGTACCGGCCAATCCGGTGAGCAGTTCCTCGCCAGGATGCGGAGCAGTCGTGTCTGCCAGCACGTCTTGTGGCAGCTTGCGCCAGCGGTGCGAGCCAGGCACCATGCGGATGGCGCCATTTTGGGTGGTGAAATCGTCCAGCATCCAGACCGAGTTGCACACCCAGTAGCCACGTTCATCAGCCACAGCTCCGCTATCGGCGTGTAATGGCTGCGCGCAATCGCCGTGCGGATCGGCCGAGCGGGCATTCAAGCTGCTGAGCTTGAAGTCCGGTCCCAACACCAGTTCCATGCATTCGAGCACCTCCGGCGTTTCAATGGTCCGCTCGAAGACTCGTCCTTTGTTCACCAGATTGGCGAGCCTGCGCGCGTAAGGTTCCTGTTTGAATTCTGATCCGGCCTGCGCACCCTCCGCGTGAAACAACTCTTCCACGCGCGTGCGAATTTCCTCGAGCAGATTGGAACCCATGAGGCCGGGCAGCACAAGGTAACCGCGATCCTCCAACTGCACCTTATCTGCTTCGGTCAGCATATTTCGATTCCAAGTCGAGTAACAGGCGTTTCCAACGGAGGCCGCCGCCGAAGCCCACCAGATCACCACTCGCCCCAATCACTCGATGGCAAGGGACCACGATTGGAATCGGGTTCTTGCCATTAGCCGCGCCCACAGCGCGCACAGCAGTAGGGGATCCGATTTCTGCGGCCACCTGGCTGTAGCTGCGTGTTTCGCCGTATGGAATGGCGCCTAACGCGCGCCAAACGCGCCGTTGAAATTGCGTGCCAAGCATCTCGAGTGGCAGGTCATACTCGCGCAATTGCCCCGCGAAATAAGCGCGAAGCTGGCGTAGGGCTTCGGAAATCACCGGGTGCGAGTGATTACCCGGATTTGTGCATGAGGCAAGAAATTCAATGTGCTGTAAAGCTCGCTCATTTGAGGCAATCGAAAGCGAAAAGCCTTCACGCAGTTGGAAGTAGCCCCACTCGAGATCGGGCGCAGCTATTTTCTGTGCGGCTTTCTGTGCAGCGACGGGCATGCTAAAAAGTGTTACAGATTAGGAATTTATAATCCACATTTTAGTGATCAGTTGTTTCTGACAACCGGCAAGCTGTTATAATCTAGGGTTTTAAGCTCAAAACGCCACTATGCCTTGGAAGCCCATCGGAGCCAACAATAGCGCCCAGAAGAAAATCTATTTGCTGAAGCCGCGCGGCTTTTGCGCGGGAGTGGTGCGCGCTATCGATGTGGTGAAAATCGCGCTGGATCTGTATGGCCCTCCAGTCTACGTGCGCAAGGAGATCGTCCATAACAAACATGTCGTGGATGAACTTCGGCAAGCGGGTGCGATGTTTGTCGAGGAACTCGAAGAGGTGCCTACGGGCGCACGGGCGATTTTCAGCGCGCACGGTGTTTCGCCGGAAGTGCGACGCCAGGCGAAGGCGCGCCAGTTGCAGTTGATTGACGCCACGTGCCCTCTGGTGACTAAAGTTCATCTGGAGGCCGTGAAATTCGCTCGAGAAGGTTGCACGATCGTCCTGATCGGGCACAAAGATCACGATGAAGTCATCGGGACTCTGGGTGAGGCTCCCCAGCAGACATTTCTGGTTTCAACGGTTAGAGACGTGGATGCACTCCATGTGCCTGATCCCAGGCGCATCTGTTACCTGACGCAGACCACCTTGAGCCTGGATGAGACGCGCGACATCGTGATCCGGCTGAAACAGCGGTTTCCGCTCATTCAGGGTCCACCGGCGCAGGATATTTGCTACGCCACTGAAAACCGGCAGATGGCGGTAAAGGCCGTGGCTCATTTTTGCGATTTGCTGCTGGTAGTTGGTTCGGAGAACAGTTCCAATTCCAAACGGCTGGTCGAAGTCGGTGACAACACGGGCGTCCGCTCGTTCCTGGTGAATGACTGGGATGATGTGGACACTGGCTGGCTCGAAGGAGTTCGGAACGTTGCGGTGACCGCAGGCGCTTCCGCCCCTGAGCACCTCGTAGAAAAGCTGATCGTGGCCCTGAAGGAACACGGATTTCATCAGCTTGAGGAAGTGGAGTTGGTGGAGGAAGACGTCCGATTTTCACTGCCGGGCGAGCTGTCGACCGCGGCTTCCGGCTTAACCACAATTTCCACTCGATGAGCCCTAGCGTTCAAGTTCAAGATAGCCTTACTCGAGCGATGCAGGCGGCCACTCAAAAGGCCGTTGAGAATTTGTTGGCTCAGCAGGATTCGAGCGGCTCCTGGTGCGCGCAGCTTACCGCCGATACTACTCTCGAATCCGATTACGTGCTGCTGCAGTTGTGGATGTATCCGCCCGAGAATGGGGTTTGGAATCCGCCGACGATGCCGCTGGTCGAAAAGGCGGCGCAGTCCATCCTGGCACGGCAGCTTCCCGACGGCGGCTTCAATATTTATCCACAGGGCCCGACGGAGCTGAGTGCTACGGTAAAGGCGTATTTCGCGCTGAAACTCGCAGGCATCTCGCCACAAGATCGGTGGCTGGAACGTACGCGCGATTGCATCCTGGCGCGCGGTGGCATCCAGGCCGCCAACAGTTACGTCAAGATCAACCTGAGCCTGTTCGATCTCTATCCTCGGCAATACTGCCCGACCATTCCGCCCGAAATCATGCTCTTGCCGGGTGGCTTCATTTATCAGATGTCGTCGTGGACGCGGGCCATCGTGATTGCGCTGTCCATCGTACATGCGCACAACCCGCGGCGCCCCGTGCCGGCAGGTTTTTCGCTGCAAGAACTATTTCTGCCTGGCGTAAGCCCCGAATTCAAGCGCGACGAGGACTGGTTGACCTGGCGCAATGCTTTCTTGTGGATCGACCGAGTCCTCAAATTGTGGGAGCGTAGCGGCCCGCGCAAGATCCGGCAGAAGGCACTCCGCGAGGCGGAACGCTGGATGCTCGAGCGGCTGGAGCATTCGGATGGCTTGGGCGCGATCTACCCGCCGATGATGTACGCCATCATGGCGCTCGATGTGCTCGGTTATCCGGAAGAACATCCAAAGAGGCAGGAAGCGGTTGGCCAGTTTAACGCCCTGATGGTGGATGACGGCCGGGGCTCCCTGTTTTTCCAGCCCTGTTTCTCGCCTATCTGGGACACGGGAATCGCCGCGTACGCCCTCGGTGAGTCGATTGGTGCTCCGCCATCGGCACTGCGCCGGGCGGCGGACTGGCTGCTCGAAAAGGAAGTGCGGGTCAAAGGCGACTGGTCTGTGAAACTGCCCGGTACCGAGCCGGGCGGCTGGGCCTTCGAGTTTAATAATGAACCCTATCCGGACGTCGACGACACCGCCATGGTGTTGCTCGGCCTGAGCCACGCGCAAGCTTCCGATCGTCAGGCACAGCGAGCCGCTGAACAGCGCGCGCTCAACTGGACGCTCGACATGCAATCGAAAGACGGCGGCTGGGCGGCGTTCGATAAAGATAACAACTGGCAATTTCTGAGTCACGTTCCATTCGCCGACCACAACGCTATGCTCGATCCGACCTGCCCGGATATTACCGGCCGGGTACTCGAGGCTCTGAGCGCTTATGGTTTGAAGAGGAACGATCCCGCCGTTGCGCGTGCGGTGGACTATCTGGTGCGTATGCAGCAGGCCGATGGCAGCTGGTACGGCCGTTGGGGTGTGGCTTACATTTACGGCACGTGTTTCGCGCTGCGGGGTTTGCGGGCGGCGGGCGAGAGCGACCGCGAGGCGCACGTTTTGCGCGCTGGTGAGTGGCTGCGGTCGATTCAAAACGCTGATGGAGGATGGGGCGAGAGCTGTGCCAGCTATGATAACGGCACATTCACGGCGGCGCCCAGCACTCCTTCACAGACCGCGTGGGCCGTTCTTGGCTTGATGGCTGGAGGCGATACCACCAGCCGCAGCCTGCATCAGGGGATCGAGCGTTTGCTCGAGACGCAGCGCCCCGACGGCTCGTGGGATGAAGAGCTGGCCACTGGCACCGGTTTCCCGAAAGTTTTTTATCTTACGTATCATCTATACAGGCTCTACTTTCCATTACTTGCACTCTCGGAGTTTGCTCGAATCACAGGTTCTCAATCGACGGAGCGCTTATGAGATTTCCGATTTCCATGACGACCGGCATGGCTGGCTACATTATCAAGAACAAGATGTACCCCCGGCCGGAGTGGCAGAAAAACGCCGCGCCTACGACGGATTTGTTGAATCCGTTCCGCATCCTGCCCAACCGCGTGGCTGAAGGCGCAACCCGAGCGCAGCATCCCATGATCAAAAAGCGCTTTCCTTTGGTGTTGATGCTCGAGCCGTTGCACGCCTGCAATCTTACCTGCACCGGGTGCGGCCGGATCCGCGAATACGAATCCAGCATCACGGAACGGGTGCCACTCGAGGAGTGCCTGGCGGCGGTGGATGAGTGCGGCGCGCCGATGGTTTCCATTTGCGGCGGCGAGCCCATGATGTATCCGCAAATCGGAGAACTGGTGAGCGGCATCCTCGAACGCAACAAGAACATCTATTTGTGTACCAACGGAATGTTCATCCGCAAACGCCTGCACGAGTTCAAGCCGGACCGCCGCTTCTTTTTCAACGTGCATCTTGACGGTCTCGAGAAAACCCATGACATTTGCGTGGAGCGGGAAGGCGTTTTTCGCGAGGCGATAGAAGCCATAAAGATCGCTAAGGAAGCTGGTTTCCTGGTGTGCACCAATACCACCATCTACAAGGAAACCGACATGAAAGAAATTGAAGCGCTCTATGAATATCTGACGCAGTTCGATGTCGACGGCCACCAGCTTTCGCCGGCATATGGCTACTCGGCGGTGAACGATCGCGAAATTTTCATGACGCGCGATGACATCCATGAGAAATTCAAGGATGTCGACAAACTTTTCAAGCGCTTCAAGCTGAACCAGACGCCGATGTATCTCGAGTTCCTGAAGGGCGACCGCGACCTGCCATGCACCGCCTGGGGCAACCCCACCTACAACATCAAAGGGTGGAAGGGGCCGTGCTACCTGATCACTGACGGCCATTACAAGACGTTTGAAGCGCTCATGACGGAGACGCCGTGGGAGAACTACGGCCATGGCAATGATCCCCGCTGCGAGCATTGCATGGTGCACTGCGGTTATGAGCCATCGGCGGCGCTTGGGATTAACGCCAGGCTGGCTGATAGCTTCAAGATGTTGACCTGGGCCTTACGGTAGTGGTCTCCCGCGCTCGGCCATGAAACCGGTTCTCGTCACCGGAGCTTCGGGATTCATCGGCTGGCACGTCGCGCGCTTGTTGATCGAACGCGGCTACAAGGTGCGGGCGTTGGTTCGGCCGGCAAGCAAGCTGCGAGAACTGGAAGTCGAGCCGGTCCTAGGTGATTTGCGGGACCCGGCATCGCTCGATCGCGCGGTTGCCGGTTGCAGCCTGGTTTTTCATGTGGCTGCGGACTATCGTCTGTGGGCCCCGGATCCGGAGGAGTTGTATCGATCGAACCGTGACGGGACGCGTAATCTCTTGGAAGCTGCCCGCAACCACGGTGTCGAGCGCTTCGTTTATACCAGCACAGTGGGCTGTATCGGCCTGCCCCAAGGGGGTGTGGGTGACGAAAACACACCCGTCACGCTGGGCCAGATGTCCGGTGCATATAAACGGTCGAAGTTTTTGGCGGAGCAGGTGGCGCTCGAATTTGCGTCAGCGGGATTTCCGGTGGTGATTGTGAATCCTACGGCGCCGGTCGGAGATCATGATGTAAGGCCCACGCCGACCGGAAAGATCGTACTCGATTTTTTGAACGGCGCGATGCCGGCGTTTATCGATACCGGCTTGAACCTGGTGGATGTACGCGATACTGCCCGGGCGCATCTGCTTGCTTGTGAGCGTGGAAAGGCCGGTGAACGCTACATCGTAGGATGCGAGAACCTGACGCTGGCCGAGATCCTGGAGCGGCTGGCAAGGCTGTCTGGCCTCAAAGCGGCGCGAATAAAATTGCCGTATTCGTTGGCCTACGCAATCGGGGTGCTGACTACGGGCTTGGCTCGACTGACGGGCAGGCCACCGCTCGCACCGCTCGACGCCGTTCGCATGGCGAAGAAGAAGATGTTCGTTTCGCATGAAAAGGCGAAGCGGGAATTGGGGTTCGAGCCGGGGCCGGTGGAGGGAGCGCTGGGACGTGCGGTCGAGTGGTTCAAGGCGAACGGCTACTGCCAATTGGAGCAGCCGGCCGCGCGCTCGGGCACCTGAAGGGGCACACTACAGTTTCAGCACCCGGAGATGGCCGTGCTACTCATTGCTGCCGACGCGCAGGAGTTCCGGGGTCTGCTGAAGTATTGCCGGAATGTGAAACCGCTCGGCTGGCCGGTGCACTGGGCGCGCGCGGCTCAGTTGAACGGCCGGGAACTCTGGATGGCGGCCAACGGGGCAGGAGGGCTAAGGGCCGCACAGGTGGTGGAGATTGCGAAAGCCGCCGGTGAGCCAGAAATAGTTTGCAGTGTGGGGTTTTGCGGGGGTCTTAGCCGGGATCTCCAGGCCGGCGATATTTTCGTCGCGGAGCGCGTGCAGGCCGGCGGGCGTGAGTATGCCGTCGTGAAGCCAGAATCGTCCAGGGCGCATCACAGTGGCGTCCTGGCTTCAGTCGACCGCGTAGCGCAGACTGTTGAAGAGAAGGCCGAACTGCGGGCGCGGGGAGCGGATGCGGTGGAAATGGAAGCCGGAGGCGTGGTTGCCAGGGCGGCGGAATTGGGATTGCCGGCCTGCTCGGTGCGCGCGGTGACGGATCTGGCTGGCGAGAGTTTCGGAATGGATTTTAACTCGATGCTACGGGAAGACGGCAGATTCGGTACAATGCGGCTGATTGCGGCCGCATGCCGCCGGCCCCTGAGCACGTTACCTGAATTATGGCGGCTCGGGAAGCGTAGCCACTTGGCTTCCCGAAACCTAGGAGAATTCATTGCCCATTGCCGATTTTGAGATCGCTGTGCCCACCACTATGCGGGCCGCTGTCTACAAGGGCAATGGAGTCGTGTCTGTGGAGGAAGTGCCCACACCCACGATCGGCGCGGGCGAGTTGCTGGTGCGGGTCGAAGCTTGCGGCATCTGCCACACCGATTTGAAAAAGATTGAGCACAATCTACTGGCTCCGCCCCGCATTTATGGTCACGAAACGGCCGGAGTGGTGGCCTCGGCAGGCCGCGACGTGCGGCGCTTCGCTCCCGGCGATCGCGTCGTAGTCTTTCATCACATTCCGTGTCTGGATTGTTTTTATTGCCGCAAGAAACTCTATGCCCAATGCAGCACTTACAAAAAAGTCGGCGTTACCGCGGGGTTCGAACCGGCCGGCGGCGGCTTTTCGCAGTACGTGCGCGTGATGGACTGGATTGTGGACCGCGGCGTGGAGAAGATTCCTGAGAGTGTCTCGTTTGAACAGGCCTCGTTCGTCGAGCCTCTGAACACCTGCTTGAAGGCTGTGGTCCAATGTGCGCCCCAAGCCGATGAAGTGGCGTTGATCATGGGGCAGGGACCAATCGGCCTGCTATTCACCATGCTGGTGGAACGAACTGGCGCCCTGGTGGTTGCTACGGAAACGATCGCCAGCCGGCGCGAATTGTCTCGGCGCTGTGGAGCGGAATTGACGCTCGACCCGCGAACTGCGGACGTGAAGGCGGCTGTTGACCCAATGACGGACGGCCGCGGAGCGGACCTGGTGATCGTGGCGGCCTCTGCTCCAGGACTGGTTGAGCAAGCCGTCCGGTATTCGCGGCCCGGCGCCCGAATCCTGCTTTTTGCGCAGACTTCCGATGCCGAGGCTATTGAACTTTCAGGCGCTTCCGTCTGTGTCGGCGAACGCATGATCTTCGGTTCCTATAGTGCGTCGGTAGATTTGCAGAAGGAAGCCGCCAGGTTGGTATTTAGCGGTGAATTACCGGTACGTCTGCTGGTTTCACATCGATTCTCATTGACTCAGATACGCTCGGCATTTGATTTAGCATTGCATCCGGACGAGCGATCGTTGAAAATTATTCTTGAGCCACAGAGGTGGACTGAGTGAAAAGCCAAATGATGGCGGCCGTGCTCTACGGCAAGGAACACTTGCAGGTAGAGCCCGTGCCCGTCCCCACTTTAGCTGAAGGCGATATTCTTGTCCGCGTCAGGGTCGCTCTCACTTGCGGTACTGACGTGAAGGTGTTCCGCCGTGGATATCACGCGCGAATGATCGTTCCCCCGGCCGTATTCGGTCATGAATTGGCGGGCGACATCGTGCATGTCGGCGAGAACGCCAGGCGCTTTGGCATCGGCCAGCGCGTGGTAGCAGCGAATTCGGCTCCTTGCGAGGTGTGTTACTTCTGCCGCCGCGGACAGGAGAACCTTTGCGAAGACCTGTTGTTCAATAACGGAGCATACGCGGAATACATCCGAATCCCCGCCCGGATTGTGGAGCGGAATACTTACGAGATTCCGCCGGATGTCTCCTATTGTGACGCTGCCTTGGTAGAGCCCCTGGCGTGCGTGCTGCGGGGTCTCGAAGAAACCGGTATTCAGTCCGGCGATACTCTGGCCATCATCGGCCTGGGCCCCATTGGACTCATGTTTGTGCGGCTGGCCAAGTTATATGATGCGCGCGTGATTGCCATCGGCAGGAGGAAGACGCAGCTCGACAGGGCCGCAGCCGCTGGAGCCGACGAGCTGATCACGACGGAGCAGATCGCGCGCCCCGCTGAAGCCGTTCGCAGGCTGACGGGCGGACGCGGAGCCGACATCGCCATTGAAGCCGTAGGCAATCCCAAAACCTGGCACTGGGCCGTTGACATGGTGCGCCGCGGCGGCACGGTGAACTTCTTCGGAGGGTGTCCGAACGAGAGCAAAGTCAGTCTGGACACGTCGCTGCTGCACTATTCTGAAATTACGTGTAAGGCCAGCTTTCACCACACGCCGCACTATATTCGCAAAGCGCTCGACATCATTTACAACGGGAACATTCGCGCCGGCGATTTTGTGAATCGCGAAGAGCCATTGGCCAACCTGCTGGAAGTGATGCGCCATCTGATGAGCCATAACGGCCACCTGAAGACGGCGATCTTCCCGTAAGTTACTCCGTGTTCCTTGCCCCCAAGGAGTTTGTTCGAGACCCGGCGTCATGCGCGGCCGCGTATACCAAGGCACAGGCGGAAACCTACACGCGCTGGCTGGCCACGCATCACTATGAGAATTTCCACGTGGTGAGCTGGCTGCTGCCCAAGCGCTTGCATCAGGATTTCTACAACGTTTACTCTTACTGCCGTTGGGCCGATGATTTGGGCGACGAGATGGGCGATCCGGACGAAAGCCTGCGTTTGCTCGCCTGGTGGCGCGGCGAGCTCGAAGCCATGTACGCGGGGCAGGTGAAACACCCGGTATTTGTGGCGCTCGGGGGCACGGTGGAGCGTTACAACATCCCGCCGAAACCCTTCGAAGATCTCATTCGCGCTTTTGAGCAGGATCAGACCATCACGCGTTACGGCAATTGGGATGAGCTCTTCGAATATTGCCGGTATTCCGCGAACCCAGTCGGGCGGCTGGTGCTCTACCTCTGCGGTTATTCAGACGCCGAACGCCAGAAGTTGTCCGATTCCGCGTGCACGGCTCTTCAGCTTGCCAATTTCTGGCAGGATGTGACAGTGGATTGGGAGAAGGGCCGCGTGTATATACCGCTCGACGTGCTCGAGCGCCATGGGGCAACGGCCGGGGACATCGGCGCGCGGCACGCGACGCCAGGGTTTCTGGCGGCCATGCGGGAGGTAGTGGAGCGGGCGCGTGAGCTGTTTGCCGACGGCTTGCCGCTGGCCGGCATGGTGGATCGCAGGCTGGCTCTGGATATCGAACTGTTCAG
>QHXW01000439.1 GCA_003223115.1 Acidobacteriota bacterium | reverse complement strand
GGTCCGTCGCATCAGTGGGCGGATGGGTCACTCCGTCTGCACACCTTTGCCACTGTGCTTGGACTGATGCTGGTGAGTCTGGCGAAGATCGCGCTTGGAACCGGCGACTCAGCCCTCGCGATGATGGGCGATCTAGCCGAGATCCGCGCCACCATGGTGCGTACGACGACGCGCAGGCCGGGGCATCGGGCGACCGTGCTGCTTGCGCCGGACCTGAACGTCCAACAGCGCCGGGCGGTGAGGATATTCGCACTTGACCGTTGGATGCCTGCACTTCTTTCATGTATGACAAGCCGATCTGTGCATACATAATTGACGCCCCTAAAACCCGCGTTCGCCTAACTCTGATGCGAAGGTAGGGCTAGTGCCGACATCTCGTCACTCACGCACTTCGACGAACGCCTTTAACCTGGTCAGTGCCCGATCCCACTGCTCGGAAACGACATTAAGGTATTCCCTGATTTCTTTAATCGGCTCCGGATCGAGTTCGAATAAGCTCTCACGACCCGTGTGCATACAGCGAACGTGCCTGCACGCTCCAAGACTCGCAGACGCTTGGTGATCGCTTGCCGGGTCAGTCTGGAGCCCTCGGTTAGCTGCGAGATCGAATACCGCCGCCTCCTACAAAGCTTAGCGACGAGCGATAGCCGCGTCTCGTCCCCTAGAGCTCCCCTAGAGCGGCAAACATGAACCTGCCGTTTGACGGCCGCGCTGCTAGGGCCTTTGCGCGACATAGCTCTCGATGTTCTTCATCTGCTCGGTCCAACCGCCGTCATTCCCGCGGAATGCCGCGAAGCGACGGTCGCTGGGGAGTCTGTCGAAGCCGGATTCCGTGAGCACAAGCAGCGTGCCGCTCGCGGTCTTCTCCAACCGGAATTCGACCAGAGTCGGTGTCTCCTGCGAGTAATCTTTCTTGGGATCAGTTGCCTTAGAATGCCAGGTGAAGGAAAACAGCCGTTCGGGCTCCATTTTCTGCACGACGGCCTCCCATTTGAGGTGCTCGTAGCCGCGATATGTAATCTGCCCGCGCGAGACCTCACCCGGTATGAATGGGCCATCCAGTTTCACGCGAAACCACTTGCCAAATTCGCGGTAATCCGTCAGTGCACGCCAGACCCGCGAAACCGGCGCCTTCAGTTCTATACTTCTCGATTCGGTGATTCATTACGCAACCTCCTGGTTGCCTCTTAACGTAGTTTGGTGTAAACGGCACATTTTGGTTGCCTATTGCACTGCAAAGAGCGACCACCGGATCGATTCGTGATGCGCGGCGCGCCGGCGAGGTGGCGACATGCATTACTATGAACGCATCCGCACAGGAGGTACCATGGACCCGCTACTCCAGGATTGCCGCTATGCATTCCGGATGCTGCGTAAAAACCTCGGCTTGACCATCGTAGTCGTGCTTTCCCTGACGATCGGAATTGGTGCGAATTCCGCAGTTTTCAGCGTGGTGGACGCGCTTCTGCTCCGCCCGCTGCCTTACCCGCAGACTGATCGGCTGGCGGCCGTGTGGCTACATTCGCCAGGGTTGGGAATCCTTCGTGACTGGCTGTCTCCGCATGACACCCGTGCAGGCGATACAAAGCGCGACGATCCGAGCTGAAGTTGCTCGAAGTCGACGATCGTGGTCGACTCGCGCCAAGTCTCCTGGCTGACGTCGTTGCCGTGGGTAGCGATCCCAGCCTACAGATCGAGGCGATGCAAGACGTACGGTTCGTGATGAAAGGCGGCAAAGTCTACAAACGCCCTTGACTGGAGAAACATTAATGGCGGCACCCGAGTTTGACGGCAAGCGCGCTCTCGTACCGGTCGGACCAAAGGGATTGGTCAAGCAGTGGCGGCGCGATTGCGTGGCGGTGCGAGGGTCTCACTACTGCCCGTCAGACGCCTCGCGAGCTTTCCGATGCGGACTTATTCGTGGGACAGATATCACCGCCGCTGAGGGCTGGGTGGCCGTCGGTTCCGATTTCCATTGACCTCTTCGGGTTATGGCAACGCGTCATGACAAAATTCGCGCCCGGACACCGGGCAATCGGTCGCAGTTCGCCTCGAACTGGTCGCCAGGCTCCGCGCGGTACAGGGGAAGTGGCGAGCCAGCCAGCACAATCTGACCCCGGCAAAGCGATCTCCCGATCTTCCTCAACTGTTCTACGAGGAAGATCAGGCTTGCCAGCGGGCAGGGCGCGGCCGGTTGCGGCGCCCACCACCAACCCATTGCGCAGAACCGAAATCTTTTCATCCAGTAGTTCGTCCGTACTGCGAAACCGGCCTTCCTCCTTAGGCAACACAACACCTGCGTGGATGCCATTGTTGGCGATCAGCTCCTGAGCCCGCTTTCCAGCCGGCGCGCGGCAACAAAAGTTGTGGAGCTCGATGACGGCAAATGCTGCTTCAATCGCGTGTTGGGCGTTAGCTGCCAGCCACTCCGCATCCGGCACATCTTCCGCCATGCGGAACGCGAACTCTCCTTCGATAGCCAGTTGATGAAAACGGTTGTGGTCCAAAGACACATCCGACCGGTAAACTTCGGTGTCGAAGATGTGGCCGAATAGCGGTTGATTCAGGCCGAGCTGCCCCTGCACAGCCTGCACAGCCGGACTGACACACCCAACTTTATAACCGGCAACCGATTCCCCACGGAGTTGCCGAAGGCCAACGACCTTGAATTGAAGCTCATAGGCCTCCGGCACGGTCAGATCGAATTCAGGTTCGGCAAAGAGCAATCCCGGGCACGCAGCATCGTAGTCAGCCAATTGTCGCCGCGCGAGTTGGTCGAGATCGGTTGTCAATGCGACGTCGGCCTCACGATCGGCAGCGACAACTTGCGGCTGGCACTTTGCTATACCAGCGCGATTTCCGGAACAGAAGCCGGTGCCTCGAGAATCAGCTCCGTCGTCATGGCGATGGCCGCTTTCAGACTGCGGTAGACGGGACATTTATCCGGGAAAATGCCGTGGACGCGAGTCGCGGTTTCCCAATCGGACTCGTCAGCTTTCAGCTTCAATCGCACATGGATGCGCCGGATGACCAGTACGTTTTCCTCAAGTTCAATTTCACCCACTGCTTCGGATACGAGGTGATTATTCGAAGCATTTATGTGACGCGCTTCCAGCGCGCCTCCGAAGGTGCCGGTAAGTCAACCAGCGGCAGCCGCGATGATGTAATCCAACGTCGTGGCGTGAGGTTCCAAAGCGGCTGGCGGAACCTTGTAGTGGTCAGCGACAGCCCCGTGGACTCCGAATACCACAGGCGTTGCTTCTGCCGGCAAGTATGCTTTTCGAACCGGTCCCTTCACCCGTTCGATTCGAACCTCGGAACGATAGACAACCTGGGACATCGATGCTCCTTAGCAACAGCGTCATCTACCTGAGTCTACGACGCGACGGGCCACGCCAAGGCTATCACATGTTCTAGCTAGCGTTACTCGGGAACGAATCGTTTTTCTGGATCAGTCTGCGGGCTACCGTCCTGCGCTGTTCGAAGTCACATGCAATCTTCCAGAACTGAGGACCTCTCACGCCCAAGACGCCGTCAAAATTGTCGCCGCCATCTTTCCGCTCATCTGGCAAAAACGCAATCTGCGAGCCGATTGCTTCTTTGCCCAATTTCGTCTTGGGAGTTCTGTGGCGCATGGGCTGGTGTGTTTTTCGCCACACCTGCGGCTTATTCTCGCACAACCCGCTCGAGCGCCTGCGCCTCAAGAAGCCGGGATTCCCGCGGTATCATCGTTCTCCAGGAGTGGATTTGATCATGGACGTGACACGACGTGTTTTCTCCGCCGCGGCAGTCGCGGCCGCCCTTACGCCGGTAGGGAGAGCCACACCGCTCGAGCCGCTGTCTCGCGGAATCAAGATTTCGATGCAGGTTGACGAAAGCGTCACCGATGACGATCTCACCTGGATCAAGCAGATGGGAGTGGACTACCTGAACGTTCAGACCGGAAACGGACGTGGTACTCTGGAGAATTTTCTGGCGATCAAAAAGCGCGCCGAAGCGGCCGGCTTGAAGGTCTGGAACATATCCAACAGTGACAACCGCAACATCGAGGAGATCACGCTCAACCTCCCCGGACGCGACCAGAAAATCGAGTGGCTCAAACAATATATTCGGGACTCAGGCCAGGCCGGCATCGGCTATATCACGTACGCGCACATGGCGAACGGAATTTGGTCGAGCGAGCCCGAAACCACGCGCGGCGGCGGCCAGTCACGGTCTTTCCACCTGGCTACCGCGAAGGGCTCTTGGAACGGCAAGGTCTACGAGGGAACGCTCACACATGGGCGCAAGTATTCGAAAGAGGAACTCTGGGATAACTACACCTACTTCATCCGTCAGATTGCCCCAGTTGCCGAGAAAGCAGGGGTTCGTATCGGAATCCATCCCGATGATCCTCCGGTTCCGGAACTGGGCGGCATCCCGCGGCACATCTTCGGAACGTTCGACGGATACGTGCGGGCTCTCGAGATTGCCAACTCGCCCAATATCGGAGTCTGTCTTTGCTGCGGAACATGGATGGAGGGCGGAAAGAGCACTGGCAAGAATGTTTTCGAAGCCGCGCGAGCCTTCGCCAGCATGGGAAAACTCTGGAAAATCCATTTCCGTAATGTGACCGCTCCCATTCCCGACTTCGTCGAAACGTACATCGACAACGGCTACATCGACATGTGGAAGCTGATGAAGACGCTGGTGGATGTGGATTTCCGCGGTAACCTCATCGCCGATCACGTACCCGCGATGGCGGGTGGTTATCAACCTGCATGGTCGTACAGCATGGGGTACATCCGCGCGCTCTACAACGCCGCGCGGGAGGAGAAAGGCGCCTGATTCGGTTTGCACGGCGGCGATACGGGCGAGCCGGCCATCGATGGCACGCTTTACTTCCGGAGGAACAAGATGCGTAAGTCGATACAAAAGAATACGCCGTTTCTGTGGTTCGATAACCAGGCTGAAGAGGCAGTGAAGTTTTATACCTCCACCTTCAAAAATTCAAAAGTTGAGACCGTAGCTCGTTATGGCGAAGCAGGACCTGGGCCGAAAGGCAGCGTGAGGACTGTGGCATTTCAGATTGAGGGACAACAGTTCATCGCTCTGAATGGAGGGCCCCACTTCAAATTCAACTAAGCAATCTCGTTTGTCGTGAACTGCGAGACTCAGGAAGAAGTCGACGAGCTGTGGGAGAAGCTTTCGGCGGGCGGAAAAGAAGTAGAATGCGGCTGGCTGAAAGACAAATATGGGTTGTCGTGGCAAATCGTGCCGACAGTTTTAAGCGAGATGTTGCAGGACAAGGATGCAGAACGATCGCAAAGAGTGATGAAGGCCGTGCTTCAAATGAAGAAGCTTGACATCGCGCGTTTAGAGCAGGCGTATCACCAGCGCTAAGGAAGTGCCATGCGTCCAAAGAACTTGCCGGCCCACGGAATGAAGTATTTCCAATTCGGGCCGTCGGTATGTCCACCGTCATGCTGGCGCCAAGCCAGTTGGCCCTCGAGCAGGCCCACATTGACCGGCGGCATTTTTGCGGTGTGATAGTCGTCCGAGGACCCGAGATCTTTCGCGCCCAGGAGGCGAAACACCGGCCCGGCCGCGACGGCTGCCATGTAGCAGCCCTGCTGGTCGAGCCATTTCGAGTCGCCCTTCTCCGGCGAGCCGTAACTGATGAAGGTCAAGCGGGGCGCGCACAGAGCGATCAACTCATGAGCGTCGACCGGTAAGTCGCCGGCGTTCTTGCTCCCAAACCCAGATTCCGCGGCGCCATATTTAAGGAACGCCCCGGCCATCCAATGGTATTCGCTGGACCCGGTGAGGTTCTCCACGGTTTCTCCCCAATTGCGCCGGTTCAGTTTTGCGCCGCCCTCTCCGGAAGAACCGACCAGAACAACCGCGAAGCGCGGGTCAAAGGCCATGGTCACGAGCGCGGCTTTGCCAAAGCGGGACACGCCTTCAATGCCGATATGTTTGGCGTCCACGGCTTCGTCGGTTTCAAGATAATCCAGACCGCGAGAAGCGCCCCACGCCCAGGCCCGCAAGGCGCCCCAATCTTCGGGGTGGCGGGGTTGGCCTTTATTGACGAGCCCGATGATGCCCCCGGTTAACATTATCAGCTTGAATGCTGGCCGGATTGATGGAAGCGTAACCCCAGCCGGCGGCAATCAGTTGTTCACTAGCGGGCGGGTCGCCGGTCGCGGGACCACCGGCGGCAATACGCCCCGGGGGCGCTTGGCGCGGACGCGGGGGGAATCCGCCGCGGAACAGCATCATCACTGGAACGGGAGAAGTTGAATCGGCCGGCGTCACCAGCGTCATCTGGATGTCCACGCTGATCAGCGGGAATAACGAATTGTCCACGTGACCAGTGAGCTGTTTGCTGATGACAGGATGCGAACCGATGGTCGTGTTTTCGGTGCTGGTGCAGGTCCAGGTGACTCTCGGCGCGTTCGCAGGAACACGGCCATACATCTCGCGCTCGAAATCCTCAACGATTTCGGGGCGCCGTTGATGCCACCAGACTTCGCTGGTCGTGACTTTCGCTCCGCTCTTCAGCGTCAAGGCGTCAGGCAAATTGGGGAAAGGATTGGCCTTGGACTCGTCGTAATTCGCATGGTTGGGGACGCTCTCATTCCCGCTGGGCCGGGGCGGAGAGCCTTGATACCGAGCTGCTCCATCATGTTCTGATGGTCTTCGGCAGCTGTCCAGTTCATGGGTTGAGGGAGACCGCCGGTCTTGGCTGGTGCGTCGTCCGAAAGCGGCGCGGGCGACTGCTGGCAAAACAGAGGGAGAACCGCCACAAGCGCAACTATGAAATATGCGCGGGAAATAACCAACGTTTGCTTCTTGAATCTCATGCTTCTATCGAGCGTAGTGATTTTCCGGAGCGTTGACAAGCCAGGCAAACGGCGGAGTCACGTGTACAATGTCGTTGAAGCGTAACAAATTCCGGTCGAAAGGGTTGACGATGAACCGTCGCGATTTTCTGCGCTCCGCTGGCGCTATGTCGGCCAGTTTCGCGTTCCCGAATGTGACGCGCCTGCGTGCCGAGGACGCCCCTACGGACAGGTGGCGCACGTTCGAAGTGAAAACCCGCGTTGAAGTCCTGAAACCTTCAGGAGTAACGCGGGTGTGGCTGCCGGCTGCGCTCATCAGTGAGACGCCCTTCCAAAAGACACTCGCCAATGCGTTCAGCGCCGAGGGCGCCACGGCGAGGATGGTTGAAGGCAGGGCGGACGCGCTCGGAATCATCAGCGCAGAATTTCTCGCCGGCGTGAAGCCTGTCATCACGCTCACAAGCCGGGTGGCGACAAAGAACTATGCGGTGGATCTCTCCGCTCCCGGCAAGGCGCCGAAAGTGGACCGCGCGGGACTGAAACATTTTCTTCGACCTACAAAGCTCCTGCCGACCGGCGGCATCGTGAAGGCGACGGCGACCGAAATCACGAGCGGCGCGAAGACCGACATCGAGAAGGCGCGCGCGATCTACGAGTGGATTGTGGATAACACATTTCGGAATCCGAAAACGCGGGGCTGCGGCTTGGGCGACATCCGCTTCATGCTGGAGTCCAAGGATCTGGGCGGGAAATGCGCCGACCTCAACTCGCTCTATGTGGGCCTGGCGCGTGCGGCGGGCCTGCCGGCGCGCGGCGTGTATGGCATCCGCGTCGCCAAATCGGAATTGGGATACAAGAGCTTGGGCACCTCATCGGAGAACATTACGAAAGCAGAGCACTGCCGTGCCGAAGTGTACATCGACGGCTACGGCTGGGTGCCGGTCGATCCCGCGGACGTGCGGAAAGTGGTGCTCGAGGAACCGCCCGGAAACCGGCCGCTGAACGATGAGATGGTGAAGAAGGCGCGAGCGCGGCTGTTCGGGGCGTGGGAGATGAATTGGATGGCGTATAACTTCGCGCACGATGTGGCGCTGCCCGGATCGGCCGGTGCGTCTGTCGCCTTCCTTATGTATCCGCAGGCAGAAACAACTGACGGCCGGCTCGACAGCCTGGATCCCGACAACTTCAAGTACGAGATCACGTCGAGTGAGATTCACTCTACCAACGGCTGACAGCAACGGACGACCAGATAGAAGAGACGTCAGGCTGCCGAGAACAAAGGTAATCCCCATTGGTCACGTTCGGACCAAATGCTGAGACGTTCTTGCAGGCTCAAGCTGAGGCTGTTATCGGTGCCGCTGTCGCTCAATTTCTGCCAATCGGAATAAATGCGGCCCGTGGTCCGGCCGACGCGGTAGGCAATGGCGAAGCGCCCGTCGGCCCGTTGTTCTGAGATGATTTCGGCACCGGAAGCAATCAAAGCCTGTTTTGTTTCCTTGAACAACGCAGCCACGATTGCCATGTAGTGCACGTGGTCAGGACTAAAATACCACTTGAAATCGAACACTGTGTACGACGTCGCGCCGGTACCAAGGCAGTGCACTACCGGCCGAGCCCCCGCCGCCGGTGCTGGTCTGCCGGGGTATTTCAAAACGGCTGACGATTGCTGCAGGATCGTACTTCAACAGCAAGCTGCTCTTGGTCTGTTCCGTCGGATAGACCGAGCCGAAATCGTACCTTTCCGTGATCCAGATGCACGACAGAACAAAGGCGGCCGCGAGCAGCATGCGTTTTGGAAATGACATAGGCGACCTGTCGCTAGGATGGCCCGAGGCTGTGTCGAATGCAAGCGGGAGAAACCAAGCTACTTATATAAACACCACTTTGTGCGTGTGTAGGCGATGCGGAAACCTTGACCCTCGGCATTGAGCTGGGAATTGGTGGCCGCCCCAGCCACCATCATGGCCAGATCACAGCCATGGTCGAAGGCATAGCGCATATGCTCTTCAAGGAGCGCTGCTTGCAGCCCACGACGACGCATCTCCGGAACCGTAGACGAACCGGCGAAGAGCGCCACTCCTGCATGGATAGAGAGCACGCCGGCGGCGCCGGGTTTGCCGTCACGCTCCGCGAGAAAGCACGGACTGTGCTCGCGCGCCGAAGCGATCGCGCCAAGTTGTACAAGAAACGGCAGAAGTTCCGGATGCTCATGTGCCCAGCCCCTGGCGCTGATGTCAGCCCAGAGCTGCGCTTCTTCCTGACCTGTAACGCGCACTTTGATGTCGCCGTGGGTTTCGGCGTCGGGCTTCTCGACAGGCCGATAGAGGACGCTGCTGATTTCGACCGGTCTGTACTTACGGGCGCACAGCAAGTCCAACGCAGGGACGCCCGCAAGCGGACTCACTTCATGGAACACTGGCGCACCCCGGTCGAGAAAAAAGCGCTCCATCGTATCGAGCGTAACTGGGCTCAGTTCCTCGAAGATGCCGAGGCCGAAGGTCTGAGTGACCGGAGAATCCACACCATCGAAGACACGGCCTGGATGACCTTTCGAGCCATGGCGGTGATTTCCGTCCGTCAATCGGCCCTGATGCTAGCACGCTTTCACAAACTCGGCTTTCTTATCATACGGCGACTGCTCCCGCGCATTCCATCCACTCGGCGCCGCTCTCGGGGAACAGCCCATGCCGCCCCTTCGCAAACTGAGCCCACGCGTCCCCTTCAGCGCGTTCCAAACGTCGCGAGAGTCCCAGGTCGGAAAACATCATTGCTTTGGGCGCTATGGCACACGGGTTGGGTCAGCAGCGGCAACAGACACAACACACACCAGTGGCTTGAATACGTGATCTGTAAGCTGTATTCTAAGCGGCACAACGATTCTGATGCCCCTCTCTCCGTCGACCAGACTCGGCCCGTACGAGATCATTTCCCCAATCGGCGCTGGCGGGATGGGCGAGGTGTATCGCGCCAGAGATTCGAGGCTTGACCGCATCGTTGCTGTCAAGGTCCTACCCGAACATCTCTCCAGTAATCCGCAGGTACGCGAACGCTTTGAGCGGGAAGCAAAGGCAATTTCCAGCCTTAGCCATCCGCATATTTGTCGGCTCTATGACGTAGGCCATCAGGACGGGATCGCTTATCTGGTTATGGAGTACCTGGAAGGCGAAACGCTGGCGCATCGTCTGAAGAGGGTTCGCTGCCACTGGATCAACTGATGCAGTACGCCATTCAAATCACGGATGCGCTGCAGACCGCGCACAAGCTTGGAGTGATTCACCGTGATCTGAAGCCCGGCAATATCATGCTCACTAAATCCGGAGCGAAGCTGCTGGATTTCGGACTTGCAAAGGTGCGGGCCGTGGCAGCTGTCGCAGGCATGACGGCTCTACCCACCCTGACCACTCCTTTGACTGGTGAAGGTGCCATTCTGGGAACACTACAGTACATGGCGCCGGAACAGTTGGAGGGCAAAGAAACCGACGCCCGAACAGACATTTTCGCGCTGGGCAGCGTTCTCTATGAGATGGCGACAGGCCGGAAAGCGTTCGACGACACAAGTCAGGCGAGTTTAATCTCGACGATCATGACTGCGGAGCCACCGGCAATATCGATGGTACAACCGTTGACACCGCCCGGACTCGAGCGTGTTGTAAAAACCTGTCTTCACAAGGACCCGGATGCTCGCTGGCAGTCCGCGCACGACGCTAAACTCGAACTTACCTGGCTGGGCTAGGGCGTTGAACCAGCGGCTGCCAAATCGAAATCGCGGAGCCGGGAGGCGGTGGCGTGGGTGATTGCGTTGTTGATGCTCTTCGCCGCTGTGCGGCTCACGCTAGACCGTTTTCGTGGAGGTCCGCAAACGGTCCCGGCCGTCCGCTCCTCACTACTGCCGCCCTCCGATTCATCCTTCCTGCGGGGTAATTTCTCAGTTTCTCCGGATGGTACGCGCATGGCCTCCGTCGCGCTGGGGCTGGACGGCACCAGCAGGCTGTGGGTACGCACGTTCTCTGCCTCCGGCGCACAGCAACTAAACGGCACGGAGGGCGCGATGTTGCCCTTCTGGTCGCCGGATAGTCGCCGCATTGGCTTCTTCGCCGAAGGAAAGCTTCGCACCGTGGACGTGGGGAGCACCGCCGTGCGGATTCTGTGTGAAGCTCCGCTGGGCCGTTGTGGCGGCACATGGAACCGCGACGGGACCATCGTGTTCGCACCCTCCATCGCCGGGCCCCTCTACCGCATTCCGGATACCGGCGGCGGTGTGCCCGTGCCGGTCACCAGCATTCCTCGACCAGGCAGCGGGCAGAGTCATCGATGGCCTTTCTTCCTTCCGGACGGCAAGCACTTCCTTTACTTCGTGGACTGGAGCACTGCCGATGATCCGCAGGGCAACGGCATTTACGTGGGTTCACTCGATGCGGGTGCGCCCAAGCTGGTATCTTCGGAACTGGCCGGGAACGTGACCTTCAATGCCGGTCATCTGCTTTACGGCCGGGATCGTAGCCTGCGGGCGCAGCCATTTGACCTCGACCGGCTTCAGTTGAGCGGAACCGTTGTCTCCATCGCCGAGCAGGAATTAGAGCAGGATCCGGGTTTTTCACATTCGGAATTTTCGATATCTCAGAACGGCGTCCTCGTGTTTCAATCCCTGGCCGATTCCACATCGACACTCGTGTGGTTCGATGGGAGTGGCAAAGAACTCGGGCAAGTGGCCGGGCGCGGCTATAGGGATCCGCGCCTATCTGCCGACGGACGCTTCCTGGCCGTTTCCTCCGACGATGCTCGAAATGGAAAGCATTTCATCCGCGTTTGCGACCTGGCACGTGGTAGCGCCACTCGCGTCAGCGATGGAGGAAGCGACGAATCTCCCGTCTGGTCGTACAACGGCGACAAGATTACATACGGCACCTTTGACGGCAAATCGTATCACTTGGAAGAAGTTCCGGTCGACGGCTCCGGCCCGCCCCAACTCCTGGTGAGAGGCTCCGCAATGCGTCATTTGGACTGGTCATCCGATGGCCACCTGGTGTTTTCGGATTTTTCAAAGGGGCGTCCCGGGTTGAGAGTCTACTCGGCGGCTGACCACCAAGTGATGACCTTCGTCACCATTGGTGCAGAAGCCCGATTCTCACCTGATGGAGAGTGGATCGCCTAGACAGGTCCCGAAGCCGTCATCGTCCAGCCCTTTCCAGGTCCCGCTGGACGAATCGAAATCTCTACTGGGCGTGGAGCACAGCCCACTTGGGCCCGGGACGGCAGGCAGATCTTCTATATAGCGCCCGATAGTAAATTGATGGCCGTAAGCTTCAGTCCCCGGGAGAAATCGGCCGGCGCGCCGCGGATGCTTTTCCAAACACGCATCATCGCTCCGAATTTTATTGCTACTCAGTACGATGTTTCCCCGGATGGCCGCTTCCTCATCAACTCAGTGCCGCCGAACCATTCCTCGCCCCTCACGTTATTCACCGGATGGACCGCGCTCGTACGCGCGCGATGAAACGTTGCCGGGCTGCCGCGTGTCGAGGGTCCGCCCCTCCATTCAGCTCTTGCAGAAAGCGTTGATACCCGGCGCTGATAATGGCGAGCAGCAAGTCTTTCGCGCGCGGGATCTCGTAATGCAACATCGCAATGAGGGCGCGCGTGCGTTCGTCATTGTCAGGCACCTCCGGGTCATAATGTCCACCTGGATAAGGTGAACGAGCCTGGACGTCGCATTTCGATCTGAGGGACAGTCGCGGGTCAGCTTCGTTGGCGCGGACTGGAATGAGACGGCAAAGATCGGGAGTGCGGGTGTCGTTGGCGAGCGTGAAGAAACACCAATCACGGAATCCTGCCCGCTGAGTAACCAGCGGGAGATCGCCAGGAATCCGGGCACACCAGCCTGGGGTCTTGGTCACCAAGGCGGCGATGTCGGCGAGATATGCTGCATTAATTGAGTCGTTGCGGGTATCAAACTCTCCGCCCGGCCAGAAGCGCCGATCGCTTTCTCGATACGCATGACGACGCCGGGTTGACTCGGGAGTTGCCGGTAGATGTCTTCCACGTTGACGACTGGGGGGTGATGCCTTCAAGGTGAAGCGTGTCCGGGTCATAACCCAGGCGAGTGAAGAATCCAACGAGACTCTCTGGAGATACAGCGATTCCTGCGTGCAGGCCGCGACGGGCGTCGCCGAGAAAGACCACATGGATGTCTGTTGTGACAGAAGCTGAAAAGCCCCCAAGCCGCTTTACCTTCCAGCAAAGCCCGAGATTCTTCGTCCTGCCCGCGATGAATGCATAGCAGTTCGATCGTTCATAGGAAGGCGCGATGAAGAATCCACCCGGCGATTCCGCGGACCATGGAATCTCATCGCAAAGTGCTGGCTCGGCGAGTTCCTGTGCCACGTACCGGTAAAGCTCATCCTGTTGGTTGACGAGCCTCATGCCGTGCAGTTGATCGGGCCAACTTTGTATGCCTGAGAGAAACACGAACGCAGCAAGCGCCAACACCAAAGCGGCGAGACGCCATTTGCTAACCCGCCACACGCGAAGCGGTTTCACAAACACTGATTCTATCCAGATCGGCAATGAAATGAGCCCGATAGTTAACGAAAGCCATCTAGCTAGAGCGCGCGGGGGTCCGGCGTGTTACCACAAAAGCATGGGGCGCAGAAGCAGTATGGGGCTTGTCGGCACACTTAAGTATTGTATTGAACCAAAAACAGTTTCACATTCTGGGAGCCACGGTGTAGTTCCAGCGGGGCAGAGGGTCGAGATAGGTGATGCGAAGAGAGACAGTCTTCGGACACCTTGAGGCCTTTTGGATAGTCGCGCCGGTCGAGATAGGCTTTGACACGAAGGCCGGTTTTGGTTGTCGTAGTGCGGATGAAGTTAAGCATCGTCTCGTAGGTACGTAACGGCTCCCCGGCCCAGTTCTTACTGATCTGACTGAACAGCCGATGTTCGATGGGATTCCATTTGGAAGTGCCGGTAGGGTAATGACAGACCGTGACCGAAAGGCCAAGGGGGTCGCACAGCCGGGATTGCAATTGCTCTTTCCAGACGCCATTGGTGACACTGTTACTGCCGCCAGCATCGGCCAGGATCAATAGCTTGTTGGCGTGCGCATAGTGATGGCGGCCCTCCCAGCACCACCACGAACGGATGGAGCTGACGGCGCAGGTGGAGGTGTCATGCGAAACGCCCACGAAGACGACGCCACGGTTGGCCTGCGGATCATAGATGCCGTAAGGGATGCCCTTACCGGATGCGAGGGATCGGAAGTCATGGTCGTTAACCTGTTCGGGCGAGGAGGACCATTTGGCGCCGGCGTTTTTGAAGTTGCCGATCAGTTCGTGCTTCTTGGTGTTAGCGAAATGTTGCGATAACACGAATTAGGCACGGTTCCGGATTATGCAGGAGTTTTCGGGCTACGATTGCTCGTGAGACGCCAGAGGCCTGCCGACGTGCATATTTCAGGCCCCTGGCGGCATG
>QHXW01000029.1 GCA_003223115.1 Acidobacteriota bacterium | reverse complement strand
CGAAGAAGCCAGCCCAGGCTCGCCATCATCGTGGCCCCTGCCGAGCTGCCTGTCGGCGCCGACCGCATGTGGATGCGGCTTCGCAAGCAGGGGATCGCCCTGCCGGTGGAAGTCCCCGACAATCCGGATGACTATCTCCCGCTTCTGCTCACCGGTAGCAAGCGAATGGAACAGGCGCCATCCATCGCGGATCTCTACGCCGCTCACAGGAGCGATGCTCATTACCACGCATGGATGATCGAAACCGGCGAGGTGCTTGCGTCGCTCGGCCCAGGACATGAGAACGTAATTCGTTGCTCCTATGCGGGGCTCGAAAAATATCGCAAACG
>QHXW01000030.1 GCA_003223115.1 Acidobacteriota bacterium | reverse complement strand
CCATCCACCGAAAATTGTGACGGGTAATGCGATTGATCTACGAAGCTGTGATACTCCCCACGCACATTAATCACCGTGCGGGCACTCAAAGCGTAAGTCGCGTCCCCGGTGATCGACTTGGCATCGCGGTCGCTGCCCCGGTCTGACACGAAGTAGTCCGAGCCGGTCGGGTTGGAACTCGTCACCGGCGTTTTGAAGATGCTAAATCGTCCGGAGAACCGTAGCTTGTCGTTGACATTATAGTCTGCTCTATCCGAAAAGTTTTTGTAGGGAAAACGAATCGGCAAAGAAGTGCTGTAGTTGTTCACATGGTAAGGCCCGATGCCCGCCGAGTTGGCCTTCCAAAGATGCTGCGTGTAACCCACCGCCACTGAATCCAGCTTGGCCGCCGGAATGATATTATCCGGGAACGGCGTGCGCGTAACGGTCTTGCCGTCGGCCGATGTTTGTGTGCTCCACGGATCGTAGATAGTTCGCAGACCACCGTCGTTATTCAGCGATTGCGAGAAATTTCCCGATCGCTCCAGATCGGTCGGTAGTGTCTGGATCAAGGTCGAAGGATCCGTTTGCTTCCAGCCTTCATACGCGACGAAGTTGAACAGCTTATTCCTCAGGATTGGATGGCCCAGCGTTCCGCCGTAGATGTGATTGCGCCCGAGATTTACGGTGCGATATACGCGATCCTCGAGGGCGTTAGCCCATGGATATTGCCCCTGGTAAAAGGCCGTCCCATGCCACTGATTGGTCCCCGATTTCAGCGTGAGACTGATCGCCGAACCCGCGCTGTGCCCGTACTCTGCATCGACTGCGTTCTGTTGAACGTTGACTTCCTGCACCATGTCCGGGGAAGGTACATAGGCCGTCTTGTAGCCGATGCCGACCGGAGCCCCGTCGACCTGCAGGTCCGCGGTGTAATTCTGGCCGCCGCCGACTTGCTGATGGTTAGGCCCCCAGCTGTGGTACGGCATGTACTCGCTCTGGTAATCGTCCTTCTCCACCGACGGGTCCAGCTGCGCCAGCAGGAAGGGTGTGCGATAGAGCTGGGGCATTGCGCCCGTCAGCTTGCTGTCAACCGTGGTCTCAAGTTTCCCGGTGTTGAACTGAACCGTGCTACCTTCAGCCGTCACCGTCACCGTCTCTTTGAGATCGCCTGCCTTTAGAGTGGCATTGACGGTCACGTCGCCGCGTTGCTGTAGCAGCACATTCTCTTGCACAAATCTGCTGAATCCCGGGAATTCAATAGCGACCGAATACGTCCCAGGCTCTACGAGATCAAACAGGTAATGACCGGTTTCATTGCTTTGCCTGTTTGTGGCTACGCCGGTACCGGAATTGACGATGGTAACGGCGGCTCCGGCAATGGACGCTTGACTGGTATCGGTGACAGTCCCCTGAATTCTGCCGCGGAATTCTTGCGCAAATGCATTGGCAGCGAGTAGCGCTGCGAACAGGAACAGAACGCCTTTCAGTCTCACGGTAACTCTCCCACGGTTGTGATTGCTCTTCTCTCCAGGCTCAAATACGGAGACCGGTTTCGAGTGATGGCGTGATTATATCACTGCCATTCTGAAAAACACAGCCGAAATCGGGGTGTTCTCGGGGTGTTCCGGGGTGTTCTGATTCAAGGGTTATTTAAGCGCTTCCGAAATGCGCAACGGGGCAATTTCTTAGTCGGGCTCTTCCAGTTTCAGAATTTGGTCCGCGTGTACTTCTCTGAGCGTCTTCCGCTGCTCCTGAGGCTCCTTCCAACCGCGAAAGCAGGACATAAGGTATTATGTTGTACTATCCGGGATGTGCCAGATCGGCTCGGCGCCGAGTTCACGTGCCCATTTCTGACCACCCCCGCATATTCTAAACTCGATGCCAAAATAACGCCGGAAGAAGTGCGCCAAAATAATTTCGAAAAGAGATGTAAGAACGTTCCTTTGCGAGTGACTACCTGATTGTGGGGCAGGATGACCTGCAGGAAACCGCGGCCACTTATGGTGCGTCGCTGGACCGGCTAGCGCGGGCTTACGAAGCCGATCCGGACAGCGCTCGAAGACGAACACCAGTCGTACAGAGTGGATGTGTGTGAACAGCTGAGCGATGGATGGGCTGCCCTCCATCGCCCTGGCCTCCAGCCCACCAACGGTGAGGGCGCGGAGCAAGTTGAGCAGGATGGTGTTGCCCCGGTCCCAGGAGTCCAGCAGAGCCTCAAGCAGGCGTTGGTCTGGTGGGTCCGACATATCCACACCTCGTTTGTTGATGCGAAAATTGTGACGAATTTTTTATGCTAACAGCGTGGCTATTTTGCGCATTGGACAGAACGCGAGGCAGGATTCCGCTCCCTGCGCGGTCGCGGTTCAGAGCGCGCCCCACCGCAGGCAGGAATGCCTATTCCACAAGCGCTATCGCCGTTTCCGCTACCTCGAAGCAGCACGACATTGAAATCCAGGGTAACCTCAAATTTGCCCCCTCGGAGGCTCAGGCTTTCTTGGCGGCAGCCGGAACGAAAGATTTGAACGCCCGTTAACATATGAGTGCTCTCGGTTCCCTACGCGAGGCGCTGTGGGTCGCGGCCGGCTCTCTGAATTCAAGCAAGCTGCGCAGCTTTCTCACGCTGTTGGGGGTTATCCTCGCCACCACCGCGTTGATTGTCGTGATGTCGATGGTTCACGGCATGGATGTCTACGTGGCGGAACAAGTCTCCGACATGGGAACAGACGGGTTCCGCCTGCACCGCATCCCCATCCTGGGCGAGTTCGATCCCAAGAAATATCTGGAACTCGAGCGCAAGAATCCAAAGCTCACCGTGGAGGAATACCAGTTTCTGAAGAGTCACCTCACCTTTGTCGGAGATATAGGGATGGAAGCCGACCGGCGCGTCTCGATTCACTATCGCGGCCAGGAGCTGGACGGTGCCGACCTGATGGGAGTCACGACCAACATGGCCGTGATTTCAAATATACAGATTGCCAGGGGGCGCTTTCTCACCGACTTTGAAGACCAGCGGCGCATGAGCGTGGCCTTCATCGGAAATGACGTCTTAGAGCGTTTCTTTCTCGACCGCGATCCCGTGGGAAAGACCATCGTGGTGAGCGGCAAACCCTTTCAAGTGATCGGAGCGGCGAAGAAGCGCGGTTCGGTGTTCGGCCAGTCGCGCGACAAGTTTGTCATCATCCCGGTCAGCACCTTCCTGAAGACGTTTGGGGCGCGGCCGGAGCTGGAATTTTCCGCCGTCGCCATGGATCACGCTCACCTGAACGACGCGGAGGATGAAGCACGCGTCCTACTTCGGGCGTATCGCCGTCTGCGTCCCAATCAGGAGGACAATTTCGGGCTGATGGCATCGGCTTCGCTGGTTGCGCTATGGGACAAGCTAACGGGCGTGCTGGCCACCATGGCCGTCGGCATCGTGTCGATCTTTATGGTGGTGGGCGGCGTGGTGATTATGAACATCATGTTGGCCGTAGTCACCGAGCGAACTTATGAAATCGGCATCCGCAAAGCCGTAGGAGCGCGGCGCGCGGATATTCTCGGCCAGTTCCTGATCGAATCAGCGCTGCTGTCCGCGGTCGGAGGTTTTCTGGGCGTAATGCTTGCGTGGATGATCACTCTGCTTGTCCGTCTGGCTACGCCCATGCCCATGGCGGTGCCCATCTACGCGGTTCTGGTTGGCGTTGGGCTTTCCGCGGTGGTTGGCTTGTTTTTCGGCGTCTATCCGGCGCGCAGGGCGTCTCTCATGAATCCAATTCAAGCTCTCAGGTGGGAACGGTGACGCTCTCGGAAATCAGATCAGCAGTAAGTATGGCGCTCGCTACCGTGCGCGAGCACAAAGTGCGTAGCGTTTTGACCGTCCTCGGTGTCATTATCGGCACGGGCACGGTGATTGCGGTGGGCTCCATCATCACCGGCGTCAACGGTGTCATCACTGAAACCACGCGCAGTTTCGGGCCCGATACCATTTTTGCGTTCCAGTTCAACATCGGTTTCCGCGGTGACATTACGGCCGAAGAATGGAAGCGGAAGCCCCTGACCTGGGAACAGGCGCAAGCACTCGCCGAGCGCAGCCCTTCGATTGCGCACGTGGCGCCTTACCTGTTCAGCCCCAACACGTTTGGCACCGGTGGCTGGATTGACCGCGCGAAATACCACGACAAGGATCTGTACAACATCGAGTTCGCCGGTACCGAGGAGGGCTACGCCGAAGGCGGCGCCGAGAGAATGCTCTACGGCCGCTTCTTCACGGATGGAGAAAGCCGCCGGCACGAACCAGTTGTAGTTATCGGAGAGCACGTTCATAAAGCATTGTTCCAACAGATCGACCCGGTGGGGAAATGGATCGAAGTGAATGGGCATCAGTTTCAGGTCGTGGGTGTCATGGCCCGTATGTCGGCGTCGTTCCCCGGCCAGGAGGACCGCCGGGTGCTCTTGCCCTACTTCACGATGCGTAAGATGTTTCCCAACGCCAAGCAGATCATGTTTGTCATTGTCGGCAGACCCGGCCAGGTGAACCGGGCCATGGACGAATCCCAGTCGATGCTCCGGCAATTGCGGAAAGTCCCGCCCACCAAGCCGGACGATTTCTGGCTCTCGACCGGCAACCAGATGCTCGAAGACTTCCACCGCATCACAGCCACGGTAGCCATCGTGATGGTGGCGATGAGCTCGATCGGCCTGCTGGTGGGTGGTATCGGGGTCATGAACATCATGCTGGTTTCGGTCACCGAGAGAACGCGTGAGATCGGCATACGCAAGGCCGTGGGCGCCCGGCGATCGGACATCGTCGTTCAATTTCTGACTGAGGCCGTGGTGCTTACAGGTATGGGTGGATTGCTGGGGATGACGCTCGGCTGGATCATATCCGTCGTTTTCCGGATCATTTTTCCGAATCTTCCCACCTCCGTGCCGCTGTGGGCCGCGGCTCTAGGTGTCCTGGTCAGTGTGGGCGTGGGATTATTCTTCGGCACCTGGCCAGCAATGAAGGCTGCGCGTCTCGATCCCGTGGTGGCTTTGCAATACGAGTAGTTCTCGGCGGAGGAAAACGAAAGCGGGCGCCGAATTATTCTGCCGCTGATTTCATCGGCGCGAACCCATTGTGCGATGCCTCATGCTCCTTAATCTGCTGGCGCAGTGATTCTCGCTCGTGCGCCGCGGTCTCAGATTGCATAGTCAGTTGCTCCGATCCGGGGTCATACCGTAGCACGGCCAGCTTCCGTTGGCCGTCCAGCTTGATGTCTTCGTTCGTGGCCCAGGCATACTCGCGCCATAGCCGATTGCATTCTGGACAGAATTGATCCCACATGGAACGCCCTCAGGTCCAAACTGTCTTGATCTCAGCAGAGGCGGGAAAACGCCGCTCGGTGGGGAGAGAAGAACTCGATTTGACTATAACACCAACAAGGGTTTTCCCTAGTGCCCTGAGCGGCCTGGACGTGATCAATCTTACATTTGAACTGACGCCGTCGAAGCTCCTGGAAACCCTGGCACCCTCCCGGCGAACTGCTGCAGAGTCAGTGCTTAGTCGAGGTTGCGTGGCCCGCAGCGTCCACCAGGTACAGCACTGCGTCCCCGCCGAATGATGGACTGAACGATTGGGAGGATGATCCCGCAGGAACCGGAGCTCCGGCGATCGCAATCCCGGTCGATGGATTGAACCACTCGACCGACAACGTCGTTGATCCGGACATGGCCGAGAGATTCACGGTGAATGAGCCGCCGGAGGGAACATAAACCAGGTACTCCGCTCCCACCGATGGGGTCTGGGCCAGACAATACCCCGTCGAACTGAGAGAGCCCTGTGGAGTGACGTTGGCAAGATTCAGCTTGCGGGAATATCGCAAAATGTACCCGAGATTGTCCCGGAAGTTGTCATAGCGTTTGTCCGGCCCACTACAGATGGCGTTGGCCGGAGAAACGCACAAATTCCGGTTCTGGCGCGGGTAGTACACCAGGTAGGGGTCCATGAACAGCACCTGGTTGCCGTTCATGAAGTTCTTCCAAGCATAGTTGCGATTCACCTGCGGCGTGTCCTTCCACATCTCCCAGTAGGAATGGTCGCTGTCGTTGACGTTCACTTTGCATGGAGGATGACCCGTTCCGCAGGATTTGGCCGGTGAAATTCTAACCTCCGGCGCAACCCAATCTGCATCGGAATTGTAGAGAATTGTATCCGGAGCCCCGATGAGCGCTGCGTAACCAACTGGGTGTTGACGGGGCTTCTTGGATTCATACATTCGTACATGCGCAATCTGATGATTGTTCCACCAGGTGGAATTGGCAGGAGCTTCCTCGGACACGATCCAGAGCACATTCGGCAAATCGTTCAAGGTGTCGATCATCTTTTCCACATAAGCGTCCTGGAAACGGGTCATGGCGTTTGGCGCTGACATGGTAATAGATCTGGTCCCCTTTTTTCCGCCAGTGTAACCGTCGTCAACGCCATTGATATTGTTGGCGCCGGTGAGAGGATAGCCGTCGCTTGAGCAGCGGAAAATATTGAGCCACTCACCGGTAAACAAATAGACGCCGGTGTAGATGCCGGCAGTGTTCAGAGCCTGCGTCCGTTTCCGCAGGCGGTCGAAGAAACTTTGATTGAACTTTGTGAGATCGAATTTCAACCCGCCGTCGGTGGCATTCCCGGGCCCCGTCCTCAGCCATGGAAGCGGTCCAGCGGTGAGATCGAGTGGAGAACTCGCTGTGGCGGGAAAACCGCAGAATTTCGGCATTTCAGTAATCCACAGCAAGGTGAAATTGTGCCCGTGCGCGCTGAGAAACGTAACGAAGGCATCGAAATCCAAGGGTTCGAGCGTCCCCTTGCTGCCCCAGTCCTGAAACGTGTTCCAGGTCTGTGATCCGTTTAAGATGAGCGCCTGGCCGTTGGCGTCCTGGAAATAGTTGGGATTACCAGAGATCACCAGCGGCCCGGCGATCCGAACGGTCGAGTCGCCCGCTCTGAGCGGACCGGTGGTATGCACGAACGCGTAGCCGCCGATGCATATCCAGAGGAGTAACTTCAACTCTGGGCCGCCGGAGATCTTCATCACGCAGTTCGCCTTTCCTAGACTCCTTACAGTGTAGCCTTCCGAATTTCGGATCGGGACGCAAGCGCAAAGGGAGAGACAGCTCTCCGCGCCGTTCGTATTACAATGTTCGCCAGCAATCCGCCGGATTGGTTTCACTCATGATTGAGCTGACCAAGCGACAATTCGTCAGGCTCGCCGGCCTTTCCATAGCTGACCGGATCTTCCCGCGCTGGCTTCGGGCTGAACCCGCTCCGCGCAGCCAGAATAAGGTTATCATCGTCACCTTCGGCGGCGGGGTCCGTAACTCGGAAACGTTTGCTCCCGAGGGCGTACGGAACATCCCGCACCTGTTGGCACTGAAGCCGGAAGGCTATTTCTACCGCAGTTGCGTCAATTCCGGCGTACTGTCGCATTTCAATTCAACGGCCAGCATCGTGACGGGGAATTGGCAGCGCGTTGACGACTTCGGGTTTCAACAGCCCGCCAGCCCCACGCTGTTCGAACTCTACCGGAAGCAGCGGTCGGCAAGCGCGCTCGATGCCTGGGCCATCGCTACCAACAAGAGTTTCGCGACCATGGGATCCAGCTCCGATACCGGGTTCGGCGACCGTTTCGGCGGCAACGTGGTTCTGCCGAAGCAGCTGCTGCTGGAAGCAGTTGAAGGCGCGATCCGGAAGGGCTCTGAAGGCGGAGTGGCCAATCGCGATCTCGTCCTGGAGCACCTCGAAAACGTATTGAACGAAGGATATGAAGGCGTTGGCTGGACCATCTTCAAGGCCGGCCGCGAACTGGATCGGAAAGTCCGGGCAACTCTGCTACGCGGGCTGGTGGATTATATCCATGGTCCCGAAGCGCCAACGTCGGGCGATGAGCTGACATTCTTCATCACGCGTGAGGTCATGCGGGAATTTGCTCCTCGACTGCTGCTGGTGAATTTCTGGGACATGGACGTGGCGCACTGGGGGTCTTACTCTCTTTACCTGCAGGCCATCACAAAAACCGACCGGCTATGCGGAATGCTGTGGGATGAGGTTCAGGAGAACCCTCGGTATCGCGGCAAAACCACAGTGCTGATCCTGCCGGAGTTGGGGCGCGATGGAGATGTGAACACCGCCAATGGCTTCTTGAATCATCGCAGCGGCGACACGTCCTGCCGAAACGTATGGCTACTCGCGCTAGGCGCCGGGGTTCCGAAAGGCGAGACCGAGCGCACGGTGCAGCATGTCGACATTGCCACCACCGCCGCCGAATTGCTCGGCGCCAAGTGTGACGGGGCGGGCCGCGCGCTGAAGGAATTGTCGCTCTAATGCAGTCCGCTCGGCCCAAGGTCTCCGCTGCTGTTGACGCCCTGATGCAGACGGGACTGCTGGATCGCCTTCCGGTCACATTCTCCGCATATTGGTTCGAGCAGTTTCGA
>QHXW01000437.1 GCA_003223115.1 Acidobacteriota bacterium | reverse complement strand
CAGAGAAATCTCGCGTTTCAGGGCGTAACCGTGGCGTTCACCCTCGCCGAGGGACAGAAGGATGTGGAACACAGTGGGCGAAAGCGGCGTGAGATCGTCTGTGGCGGCTTGGTCTTTCGAGGACATACTAGCACAGAAACAGATATAGTATGCCTGCGATGCGATCATGCTGTCAAGCATCAACGCCTTATCTAGAAGCCTCAGTATCGATAAAACGCGCTGGGCGCCGCGAACACGCTTAGGCGAAGCGCGGGCGCGATCAGCCTTGTGAAGCCACGGTCGCGTTAACTTGACGGCTAACGCGCTGCCCTGAGAAGCGAAAAGGACCGAAGTTCGCCTGTTGAACTGCTCGTCTGTTCAGAAGTGACGTGATTCGCGGGGAAAACTAGAAACAGGATGCCAAGAATATATGGCAAAGCGCTATTTATCTTGTCTGCGCAAAAACTCGATCGTCGTGCGAGTGAACTCTGCAGCATGCTCTTCAAGCGGAACATGGCCACCGTTGGGGACGATCCATAGCTGCGAGTGAGGGATCGAATGGTACATCTCGACTGGAATCGCCACGGGGAAAAATTGGTCGCGGTCACCGTGGACGATGAAGGTACGCGCTGTGATGGTCGCCAGGTAGGGCGTCGTAAAGTTCATGTCGTCGTAGCTGTCTTTGAAGTTGTGAAACTCGTTTCGAAGCGCCCGGATCTGATCGTCGCCCTGCGTGTGTGTGCGCCTCATATCCTCCCACTCTTCGGGCGTCATGGTCTCAACCGTGCTGCGGCGCATGACCACGCGCGCCTGCTCGGGAAAGTAAATGGTGGCGCCAATCAGCACCATAGCTTCCACTCGCGAGGGTTGCTGGGTCGCCATGTGTATCAGCGTCATGCCGCCGGTCGAGATGCCCATTGCTTTGAACTGGCGGATTTCGAGCTTGTCGAGCAGCGCGTATACGTCGAGCGCGGACTGGCGGTGGGTGAACCGGTTGCTCGGATTAGTCGACCGGCCGTGGCCCCGCAGATCAGGCACGATGACTCGATAGGTTTTCGCATATTCGGTCCGAAACGTCTCCCAGTCCCGGCCGGAGCCAGTAAACCCGTGCAGCAGCACGAGCGGTGGCCCGCTGCCCGAGATCTCGTAATACATCTCTATGCCATTCAGCGAAGAGGTGTGAGCCTCGGGCTGTTGAGCGAGCGCACCGAAGGCAAATATCAGCGCGCCCAGCGTGGTGCAGACATGTTTGGCTCCATGCCATGGCGCCCGTGTAAAGCGCACAGTCTGCGCCAGTGGTTTCATCACTTAGGTCCCTCCCCAGCGCGTACTTTTTTAATCCAGAATTTCCATTTTGGGGCCCTGGGCAGAAGAGAGTATACACCCCGGCGGTGTCGCTAATCGCCAGATGGACGAGAAATGCCCAACCCGCTGATGTGCTTTGGCGACGAGCCCAAGCAGTCCTTTATCTGGACCGCCACTGTCACCGGTCCACGAAAGTTGAGATATGAGCCAAGTCAATCATGGCTAATTTCATGCACCGACGATCTGACTGCTTGACGGAACTTCCGCCAGTTTCTTCCGTCTAAGCAAAGAGCGGCTGCAGCCGTCTGGAATCGAGGACCATCAATGGAATCCTTCGCGAGCGACTTCAAGTACGCCCTGCGCCTGATGCGCCAAAGCCCCGGATTCGCGGCGGCGGCTATTTCTGCCCTGGCACTGGGAATTGGCGCCAACACCGCCATCTTCTCCGTCATCAACACGGTCCTGCTCAAGCCTCTCCCTTTTCCCGATCCCGGCCGCATCGTAGTCCTGATGAACAGCTCGCCGCAAGGCAGCGGGCCGGCCGCGTCCGTGCCCAAGTACAACACCTGGCGAAAGCGTACCCAGTCACTGCAATTCGTCAGCGCCTATGACACGGGTGGGCCCGGACTCAATCTGAGCGGCGGTGACCGCCCCGAGCAGCTCAGGGGTATCCATGTGTCCCATGAGTTCTTCGAACTGTTCGGCGCGCGTACCGTGGTGGGCCGCACATTCACCCCCGAAGAAGACCGTCCGCGGGGCGGCAATGTAGTGGTGCTATCGAACGGCATCTGGCAGCGCCGCTTCGGCTCCGATCCCGCCATAGCCGGCAAAGGCATCACGCTGGGAGGCGAATTATACAGAATTGTCGGCGTGCTCGCTCCGTTCGACTTCGATCCGCCCGCCGACCTCTATCTGCCTTTCCAGGCCGATCCCAACAGCACCAACCAGGGCCATTACTTCCGGGTCGCGGCACGTCTCAAGCCGGGCATCTCGTTGGGCGCTGCCAAGGCCGACCTCAACCTCGCCGGCCAGGAGTTCAAGCGTTTGTACCCGAACGCACTGGGCCCGAATAACACCTTTAGCGTCGAACTTATGCAGCAGCTGACCGTGCGCAATGTGCGGGCGGCTCTTTATGTACTGCTGGGCGCCGTCGCCTGCGTGTTGCTCATCGCCTGCACCAATGTCGCCAACCTGCTGCTGGCGCGCGCCACCGGCCGCTCCCGGGAAATCGCCATCCGCTCTGCACTAGGAGCGGGCCGCTCTCGCATCATCCGCCAGCTTCTGACCGAAAGCGTGCTGCTGTCGCTCGTTGGCGGCGTATTGGGTCTTGTCATCGGCGTCACCGGTGTCCGCGCTCTGCTGGCTATAAATCCCGGAAACATTCCGCGCATCGGCGAGAATGGCTCCGGGGTGACGCTCGACTGGACGGTACTTGGTTTCACCCTTCTGCTTTCGCTTCTCACGGGCATCCTTTTCGGGCTTGTTCCGGCACTGCACGGGTCGCGAGCCGACCTCAACTCCGTCATCAAAGAGAGCGGTGCCCGCTCAGGTTCAAGCGGCCAAAAGAACATGGCGCGCAGCCTGCTCGTGGTGAGCGAAGTGGCCCTGGCGATGGTGCTTCTGGTTGGCGCGGGGCTGCTGATCCGCACTTTCGCCGCACTGCACAATGTCGCGCCTGGCTTTGATCCCCATAACGTGCTCACCATGGACACATCGCTCACCGGAAGCCGGTACGATCACACCAGCGCCATTGACCAAACCGGCCGCCAGATTCTCGACCGCTTGCACGCCATCCCGGGAGTCGAAGCCGCCGCTGCCAGTTCCTACCTGCCGCTGCAGGGTGGTCTCGGGCTCGGTTTCAGAATTGAAGGACGCCCGCTGACCAACGGGCCCGATCATGGCGGCGCATCCTGGAATTACGTTACTTGGCGGTTCTTCGATGTGTTCAAGATCCCGGTTGTCCGCGGCCGCGCTTTCACGGAGCGAGACAATGCCGCCGCACCTCCCGTAGTCATCATTAACGAAGCTTTCGCAAGACAATACTGGAAAAACGATAACCCCGTCGGACACCGTTTGATCATCGGAGGCGGTATGGGTCCGGATTTCGTGCAGCCCCCGCGTGAAATCATTGGCGTGGTGCGTGACGCCCGCGATGGTGGCCTCAACAACGATCCCTTCCCCGCCACATTCATTCCGCTAGCCCAGGTCGGCGATGCCTACACGAAACTGAACAATCTCTTTATGCCGCTCAATTGGCTGGTCCGCACCAAGCTGGCGCCGTTCTCGCTGTCAGCACCCATCCAGCGCGCTTTCCAGGAAGCAGCCGATTTGCCCGTGTCTCACCTGCGCACTATGGACCAGATCGTCATTCAATCCACCGCGCGTGACGAGTTCAACACCACGCTGCTCGGCATTTTTGGCTTCGTGGCCATCCTGCTGGCCTCCATCGGGCTTTACGGTTTGATGGCATATAGCGTCGAGCAGCGCACACTGGAATTCGGCATTCGCCTGGCGCTAGGCGCCGATTCCCGTTTGTTGCGCAATATAGTCGTACGGCAGGCCATGATTCTGGCCGCGGTAGGCATCGTCATTGGATTGGGAGCCGCCTACGGCCTTACGCGCCTCATGGTCAGCTTGCTCTTCGACGTCAAGCCCACCGACCCCGCCGTCTTCGCGTCGGTGGCGGGTCTACTTGGCGCGGTAGCCTTCCTCGCGAGCTACATACCCGCCCGCCGTGCCCTTCGTGTGGACCCGGCCGTGGCGCTCCGATATGAATAGTCCAGTCCACCCGGCCTTCTGCGCGCGACAACCCCGAAACAGTCCGTGAGACCGGTTCTGTTCGATTAAGCCCCGAACCAGTAGCGCCGCTTGTGATCTCCTCGATCCCGGTTTGGACAATCGCCGCATTCGTTCCGCTCCAGCGTCCGAAAATGAAACTGTCGATTCCGGGGTAAAATACATAAGCTCCCGGCTCGGTTGAAGGTCGGCGAGGTAAGCAAATTGGAAACACTGCTTCAGGATCTGCAGTATGCGATCCGCACACTGCGAAAGAGTCCTGCCTTCGCGGTTGTGGCTGTACTTTCGCTGGCGCTCGGCATTGGTGCGAACAGCACCATCTTCAGCGCGATTAACGCGATCCTGATCCGACGCCCCCCGTACCCGAGCCTTGGCCGGTTGGTCACGATCGTCAACAGCCCTCTAAAGCAACCAGGTAATCGTTACCCCGTCTCGACAGGCGATTTGTTTCATTGGAGAAAGGACAACCCCGTCTTCGAGCAGATCGAAGCCTCGTCCTGGGGCGCGGAATCGAATGCTCTGAGCGGCGCGGGCGTGCCGGAGCGCGTTGCAGTGCAGCGAGTAACACCGGGACTGCTTCCATTGCTTGGTGTGCAGGCGGTGTTGGGCCGTCTGGTCGCGGCGGACGAAGCGGACAGCAAGGAAGGGGGCGGCGTCGCCATCAGCTACGAATTCTGGCAGCGCCATTTCGCCCGAGATCCCAAAGTCCTCGGCCGCAGTTTCTTCGTGGATAATGACACCGTAACTGTGGTGGCCGTCCTATGTCCCGGCTTCGAGTTGTTCGGCATGGGTCCGCCTGACGTAGTACAGTGGCTGTCTGTAAATCGCAGGAGTGCCGGCGAAACCCAGCGCTGGCTGATGGGTTTTGGCAGACTCAAGCCGGGAGTAACCATCAAACAAGCGCAAGCGTCGATGGATGTTCTCGCCCGCCGGTTGGAACAGGCATATCCCGATACCAACAAGGATTTGGGTGTTCGTCTTCAGTCCCTGCAAGTCGGACTATTCGGATGGTCTCGTGAAGTACTTTATCCGCTGTTTGCGGCTGTGGCTTTCGTGTTGCTGATTGCATGCACCAACATCGCCAATTTGTTGCTGTCTCGTGCATCCACACGTCGCAAGGAGATTGGGATCCGGACTGCATTGGGCGCCAGCCGATTTCGTTTGATCCGGCAGATGCTGACGGAGAGCGTGCTCTTAGCCCTTACCGGAGGATTTCTTGGGCTGCTTTTTTCCGTCTGGGGCATCAAAATTTTCGTTGCTCTGGCGCCTAGCTGGCTGCCACAAGCAAAAGCAATCAGCATTGATGCCCGCGTGCTCGGCTTCACCGTTGCGATCTCAATGTTCACGGGACCCATGTTTGGTCTGGCGCCGGCCTTGCGCGCCTCCAAAGCGGATTTAAGCGACTCACTGAAAGAGGGTGGGAGAAGCTCAGCTCCCGGCTCCCGGCATCGTACTCGAAGCACGCTCGTGGTAATCGAAGTATCTCTGGCGTTGGTCCTGCTCGCTTCCGCGGGTCTCATGGTGAACACTGTGGTGCGCGTTCTGCACGCCGATCCCGGTTTTCAGCCACGCCACCTGCTGACCCTCGAGGTCCGCCTGATTGGAAAGAAATACTTTGATATCAGCCAGTGGGACAAGACTGGTCTGGATCTCGTCACTCCTCAAGTGGGCATCATCTGCAAGCAGGTGTTAGAACGCGTACGAGTACTGCCGGGAGTGGAATCCGCCGCGCTTATCGATTGGCTGCCCATGCTAGAAGACGCGGAACGTTTCGGTACGACCTTCACGATAGTCGGGCGGCCGACCGTTAAGGGTGACGCGCGGCCGGGCGCAATGTTCAGCGCGATTAGTCCACAGTATTTTCACGTGATGCAGATTCCTTTGTTACGAGGGCGCGATTTTACGGAGCAGGATGCGGGAACGGCTCCATGGGTGGTCGTGATTAATGATGCCGCAGCTCGGAAATTCTGGCCAAATCAAGATCCAATCCGCCAGGTGATCACGCTGGATACTCAAGCGGACCGGGCGGAGGAAAGGCCGCGCGAAATTATAGGCGTTGTCGGAAACGTGAGGCAATTCCGGTTAGGGGAGGATCCGTATCCTGAAATATACGCGCCGTACCCGCAGCAGGCGGCGCATTGTACAGCCGGCGCAACAGAAACGCGACTGCACAAGAGCATCGTTTTGCGAACGAGCTCCGTATCGAAAGGCCTGGTTGATAGCGTGCGGCGAGCTGTAGCGGAGCTGGATAAGGATTCGCCGGTTTCCGGGATCAACCCTGTGCAAGAAACCATCGCTAATTCAACTCATCTAGAGCGTTTCTATACGCAACTACTGGGAGGCTTTGCGACAGTGGCCCTGCTACTGGCGGCGATTGGCATCTATGGCGTTATCTCGTATTCTGTAAGCGAGCGCAGGCACGAGATCGGACTCCGCATGGCGTTGGGTGCGCGATCGGAGCAGGTGATGCAACTCGTATTTAGGGAGGGGCTGATCTTATCGTCGTCCGGTGTGGCGATTGGCCTTGCTGGCTCATTCGGGGCGACCCCTCTGCTTTCTAAGTTCCTTTATGGTGTGAAAGCCCACGACCCAATGACCCTGGCGCTGGTGTCGCTGTTTCTGGTTGCTGTGACTGTGCTGGCGACTTACCTTCCCGCCGTCCGGGCGACGAAGGTTGATCCCATGGTGACCCTGCGTCACGAATAGCCATAGTCCCCCCTTATAAGAATGTCGCATAATACAGTGACAATCTCGCAGAATATAGTGACATTTCTGCAGTTCCTATCTATACTGTCGGTATGCCTGTACCTCCACGCCGGGATTTTCAAGGCCTT
>QHXW01000436.1 GCA_003223115.1 Acidobacteriota bacterium | reverse complement strand
CGCTCCCGCTGCCACCGGACGACCGTGTCGGCCTGAACGTACAACAGCGGTCCGCGCCAGGTGCGCCAAACGCGAGACAAACCGACCCAGAACAGCCGATCGAAACAGGTCAGCACCGGTCGTTTCCGCTTTCGCCGGAAGGCAGCGAGCTGCAGGCGGAGAGCAGCGTTTTCGATGGCAACGGCTTGGTGGCCGCTCAGCAGGAGACGAACGAATCGAATCACAGACAAAAGAAGGGCTGGCAAGTCCCGATTGTTCGCCTTCATCCGCTTTGAAGTCAACTTGTTATGGCCGGATGGAGTAATGGCGAAGGACAGGGTCTTGAGCCTACCCATCTACGAATCGCTGCAAGACGAAACCGTGGACAAAGTGGCGTTCGGAATTCGACTGCTCGCTCAGTAGCCCGAGAACCCGAGAATTATCATGATTCAATCTCTTCAGAGTCTCAAATCGCGGGAGGCACTCCCGCGAATCATAGCTGATTTTCTAATTGTTCATTTAAGCATGATTTCGGCGTTAGCGGTCTCCGTGATCTATCAAACCGCGAGAGGCCACGGACCCGACGCGCAGCAGATCACCTCGCAATTTAGCCAGTATTATGTCAGTTTCTTTTGGCTCCTATCCCCCATCTTTCCGATAGTTTTTCTACTCAATGGTTTCTACACGCATTCACGCGCTTACGTCGGAAAGTACAAGATCCTCGTAATTTTCCGCGGCGTCGCCGTTGCGGTTATGCTGTTCTTCGCCGCTAATTTCCTACTCTTCGGATCCGCCCAAGTCGGTCGCAGCGTCGCGGTCCCGTTTGCCGCATGGGCCGCTCTTGGCCTTTGTTCCGCTCGCCTGCTGAAGGCCTGGTTCCAGAGGCATTATGACGTGAAACCCAGGAATAGGGCTGATGTCCGGAGCCGCCTCAGCCGCGTGCTGGTAGTCGGCGGTGCCGGTTACATCGGCTCGCTCCTCGCCGAGCGGCTTCTCGAAAAAGGTTACAAGGTCCGTGTGCTTGATAGCCTAGTCTACGGTGACGAGCCGCTACGACCTGTCAGAGACAATCCGGACTTCGAGTTAATCGTGGGAGATTGCCGGAACATTCAGGACGTCGTAAGGGCCGTCCATGGCGTTGATTCGATCATCCATTTGGCCGCAATCGTTGGTGATCCCGCCTGCGAGCAGGACCGTGCCTCGGCCCTGGAGACCAATTACGCCGCGACTCGGATGCTGATTGAAATTGCGAAAGGTAACGGTGTCAACCGCCTGCTGTTTGCGTCGAGCTGCAGTGTATATGGAACCAGTGAACACGAAGTGAATGAGGAATCTCCCGTGTTTCCGATGTCGCTGTACGCGCAAACTAAGGTTGATTCCGAAAAAGCTCTGCTGGAAGCAGCAAGCGAGACGTTCCACCCCACCATCCTTCGATTCGCGACGGTATTTGGTCTATCGTATCGGCCTCGGTTCGACCTCGTGGTGAACCTGCTTACGGCCAAGGCATCCCGGGAGAGCATCATCACAATCTTCAACGGCCACCAGTGGCGCCCGTTCATTCACGTCAAGGACGTAGCAGAAGCGATTGTCCACGTGTTGGAATCTTCCGTTCGCTTCGTTGGAGGTCAAGTTTTCAATGTCGGCGATTCACGCCTGAATCACACACTCTCAGAAGTTGCGGGACTAATCCGAGACGCTTTTCCGACTACCCGCGTCGAGCACGTCGATAATGGAGATCGGCGAAATTATCGAGTGAGTTTCAAAAAATTGGAGCAGCGCGTTGCCTTTCGAGCGCGCTACTCGGTTCAGGACGGTATCCAGGAGCTCAAGAACGCATTCGAAGAGCGCCTCATCGCAGACTATACGGACCTGCGCTATCACAACCAGCGGTTCCTGAAAGAGGCGGGTGGCCCCGGTCACAAAAACGAAATGGATGTCAAAGTAATGGCTGCTTTCGCCGGCGTGTCTGTAAACGGTCGTGCCGCGGAACCGCACGGGCAGAACGGAAACTACAAACAAGTGGTAAGGGGTTCTTGAACGGTGTTGGTGCACGCAATCACGACTTTCCACAAAAAATCCTCTTAATCGAACCCATATGTTGCCGCCATGCTCCTCAGTGTGGCCCGGTTCCTGCACCCACACTTGGGATGAGGAGTAACCCTATGGTTCAGATCTATCTTTACGCCAAACGCTCGAATTACAACCACTTCGAAAACTATCGGGACACCAGCGAGCTGCTGAAGGGCATCGCTTCCGTGACGCCGGGAATCCGCCCACTGTCGTCGACGCCCTCCGCAAACGCGCCTTCCGAGGTCACGCACCACTTTCACACCCCGGGGCTCTGGCACCGTGAGAAATGTTCTGCCAGCTTGGCCGAGTTCGTATCTCACTAGGCCTTACGCACGGATCCGGAAGTGTGCGAATTCCGGCAACACCTTGCAAGGAGCGATTTCTTGCAGTAGTCTCTCTATGATGAGATCGATTTGAACAGGCGAGCCATTGCACAGTTCATCCCGATTCAGGTCAACGAAGTCTGTCTTCTGTGCAGCTGAGGTTCGAACTCGCTCTCGACGAGGACCAGGCACGTGTCCCGCTGGTGCCCAGTTCGTTCTCCAGAGGCCACAAATTACGCAACGCAGTCGCAGAAATGCCTTAGTCGCAGCGCCGACGAGTACCGGATTTGTGTTCACCTCAACGCGGGCGATGTCTCGACGAGATTTTGATGGAGTTAGTCCGACTGCCACTCACGAAGCCAACAGTATTATCTCTTCACGCGGACTTGCGCATCCGGCTCCCGGGTGCCGAGCGGAGCGTCTGCGCAACAGTATCAGACCGCGTGCACGAATGGCGACGGAGCCATTCGACTACGTCTCTTGCTCGGAAACGCACACTAGCTTCGATCTTGTAATGGGGAATCATGTTGCGTTCGACATAGCCGTATATTGTTTTGGGGCTGATCGCCAATATGTTTGCGAGCTCTTTGGCGGTTAGCATCCGCTGGCATTGCGCGAGTTGATCAAATACATCAGCACAGCATCCAGTTTCTGATACGGTCGGGGCGGGGGAGGTGGACATAATCAACTCCGGCAATGCAGATCTGTCTTCACGGCAAGTTGGGGCTCGTGAGAACTGTCTCACTTTTAATCCGGTCTTTCCCTCACCGCTGACCCGAAGATTGGCTGTGGTCAAGTCCACGTCCCGCCAGCTGAGGAAGTACAGTTCCCGTTTGCGAAGGCCGGTCAGCAAAAGAGTGGCGAACAGCGCCTTCTCGAATATGTCTGTATACGTGAACAGCGCGTCTAGCTGTGCCTGAGTATACGTCGGCGGCCGACGGCCGGCCTTGTTCTTAGCATCCCGCAGGTGCTTGAACCGCGCACAGGGATTCTCAGTTTTCACGCCGCGCTCGTTAATCAGATAGTAGAAGAAGGTACGTAGCGTACTCACCTCAAAATTGATGGTGGGCGGTGTGATCAGGCGCTTGTGGCGGAGGCTCTGCTCCTGCTGGCGGCGGATTTTGTAGTCATCGATATCTGCTCGGGTGATCGCCTCGACGGTTATTCTGTGCCCGATCAGGCGCTCAAAATGATCGGGCACTTGCCGGTACCGTCGCACGGTCTCGGGTTTATCGGGCGAGTGCGCCCGGATGTGCGCCAGGAATATCTCGTTGGCGTCCGAGATCGGAGTCGATGATCGCGGCTCCTCCTCGGCCTGGAGCTTCGCAGCGGATTCCTCCTGGGTTCCGCCAAGCCCGAGCTGTTTGCGGCGTTGCGCGGCGATCGCCTGGCTTGGCGTATCGCCAGCCACCTCGCGAAGCCTCCGGCCGCCGTCCCACCACTCCAGGTAATACGACCCAGGGCGCGGGTCCCACACATAGCGCTTGCCGGACCGCTTGAGTGAGACGAAGCGCCAGGCGCCGCCCTCCTGAATCTTCTTGATCACGCGAACACGCTTTAGAATCGGCATCGAGATCTCCTTTGCAGAAAATCACAGCCTGCACGCGATGCCGGTTTTGGTGTCGATGCTTACCTCCCAAATGGGAGTTCGGCCCGAACTTGGTGTCGGTTTTTCGCGCGCCGACCGACACCATGACGTTAAGACCAGACGTAAGTAATTGCAAAAGTTGGACGAGGGATTAGTTTGGCTGGGAGGCAGGGACTCGAACCCGATATGCAGTTACGCTCGAAACTCCTGGTCTCTCTCCGTCCAAACACCAATGCGGGTTGGGGGAGCGTCGATCCGGTGAAGGAAGAACAGTTCGTGCGCCCAGCGCTGGAGTTCTCTCAGCTCCCGTAAGGTCCAAAAACTCGATCTCAACTTCCAAGATTGTTTTGTCTATTGTAATCAACGGCTTTTGGACAGGCCACCAGCGACGTTTTACCGGATGGAGTATGAAGAAGAGAAAAAGACCTTCAGTTACTCTTGGGAGGAAAGCAAGCGGACGGCGGCGGAGAAGCTCGACGGCAGTTATCTGCTGAAGACGGACCGTGCGGATCTGAGTGCTGAGGAGGCTTGGCGGATTTACACCCTGCTGACGCGGGCCGAGGCGGCGTTCCGGACGCTGCTAGTCGCCGTTGGCGGAACGGCCGATTTTCCATCACAAAGAGTGTCGCGTGGAAGCTGTGCGTGTTGGCGTATCACCGGTTGATCGCGATTGGCGCTATGCGCACATGAACGCCATTCGGGGTGATGGAGTCAATCCCGAGTTGCTGGGAATGACGAAGGTGGCGAGCGAGGACTCGGTGCGGCGTGCGATGACGGCGATGGAGGAGCAGGCCAGCGAACAGTGGATGAAGAAGCATCTGCAAGCCAGTTACGAGCCGCTGCTGGAAGAGCCCTGGGCATTGGACATGGATACCACGGTGAAGCCCCTGTACGGACATCAAGAAGACGCCAAGTTGGGATACAACCCGCAAAAGCCAGGGCGGCCTTCCCATGCCTATCACAGCTATTTCATCGCGAACCTGCGGATGGTGTTGGAGGTGGAGGTACAGGCGGGAAATCAGACCGCGTCGTCGTTTGCGCAACCGGAGTTGTGGTCGTTGTTGGACGGGCTGCCGGAGCCGAGCCGTCCGGCGTTTCTGCGCGGGGATTGTAATTGGGGAACGGAGCGGGCGATGGAGGGAGCGGAGCAGCGCCAGATGGCCTACCTGTTCAAACTGAAGCAGACGGCGAACGTGAAGAAGTTAATCGACCGCTTGTTCGGCAGGAACGAGTGGGTGGAAGCGGGGCAACCATGGCAGGGCCTGGCAACCGAACTGCAACTGAGTGGGTGGACCAAGACGCGGCGCGTGGTGGTGTTGCGGCGACCACTGCGGCAGGACGAGGGAGAGGCCGAGGGCGCGAAGAAAACCAAACGAAAGGCCGGCCAACAGTTGCTCTTGGATCTGCCCGAAACCATGCATTTGGGTGTGCGCTATGAGTACGCGGTGCTGGTGAAATCGATGCAGGACGAAGTGCGAACGATCGCTCAACACTACCGTGACCGCGGAGATGCGGAAAACAATTTCGACGAGTTGAAGAACCAATGGGCGTGGTCCGGATTTACCACGCACGACCGGAAGCGATGCCAGATCATGGCGCGCATCACGGCCTTGGTCTACAACTGGTGGACGATCTTCATGCGCTTGGGAATCCCGGACAAGCATGTGGAAGCGGTGACCTCGCGTCCGTTGGCGTTGTACGGCATAGCTCGGCGGACCCGGCACGGCAATCAAACCACGGTGGAGATCATCAGCATGCATTCGAAGGCGGGGCTGATCGCGGCAGCCTTGACGAAGGTGAGTGGGTTTCTTAAGCGAATCAAAGCGACTGCGGAGCAGTTGACTCAAGCCGAGCGGTGGCGGCTGATTCTCAGCCGCTTTTCAGAATTTTCTTGGCGGCAAAGTTCTCGGAAGCACTCGGCGGCTGGCTGAAGCTATGGGCTAACCGCCGTTTTTAGGTTGAAAAGACGCTGTTGGATCAGGGCGTATACACCTCCTGGGCGACGGTACGAGAGCAGTTGAAGACGCACCAGGTGAACACGATCATCTTGCCAACCCACGGCGGCATGGAGTTGCGTATCCGGAAAGCGACCACGCCGGAGCCTGTGCATCGGGACCTGTATCAGAAACTCGCCATCGACCGTGAGTCGGGCGGGAGCGCCGCAGTTTGGAACCCGCGGAGGAGGCGCCAAAATAGTGACTGAAAAATCGATAAGCCTTTTCTTATCAGACGCCCACCTTCAAAAGTGCGGAAGTTGGGCTAACGTCCATTCCTTGATGATTATAGCGTGGGACGGGAGGGGAGAGCGGCCAACCAGTAAATCGGAACTGCCCAGGCCCGCCCATGGGCAGTTCCGTTGGATTGCAGACCGCTGACGAAACGGTCGCTCAGTTGGAGACGTCAGTTGTCGCCACTGCTGTCGCCGCTTTCACCTCCGCCGGTTCCGCCTCCGTCTACGCCACTGCCACGACCCCTTCCAGTGCTTGTGACCGAGACTTGCCCGACACCGGTCGGCATAAAGCTGGCGCCTCCCGTGATGGTCAGCCTGACACCGGCATCGCTGCCTGTGCTGGCGATCCTCATGGTGCAATCAGCACCACCACCGGACATGTTCAGATTCACGTTAAGCACCAGGACACCGCCGGGACCTTCCCTGGCAGCAGTGTAACTGACCACGCTGGTGGCTCTCCAGGTCCCTGAGCTCACGATGTGGTCGGGTCCGGAATTCGAATTGGGCGTGTAGCGTATGAACCGGCCGCCGCCCGTGACATTACCGCTACTGCTAACGGAACCAGTGCCGGTAAGGAGCATTTCGTCCATTCCACCGGCTTGCTTATCCACCACAGTCTGGCTGAACGAAAGGGGCACGGTCGCTGGCGGAGTGGTGCCGATGGTCAGTGTGACGGGAACAGTGAGGGGGCTGTTGGCGGCTCCGGTGGACGTGATCATGATCGAGCCGTGGTAAGTCCCGGTCGCCAGACCCGTTGTCATGACGCTGGCGGATAAACTCGCCGGCGCGCTGCCGGTGCTCGGAGTCACGGCGATCCAGGTGGAAGACTTGGATGGGGCGGCATTGAATACCACTGCGGAGACATCACTGCTGGTGACTGCCAGCGTTTTCGCAGCCACTGTGGCACCCGCGGTTGCGGCTGTGAAGCTCAACAACGAGGGCGTGCTGATGAGATTCGGGGTGGCTGCCGGCGGAGCCGTCGTCACGTTGAAAGTTACGCCAACGGTCTGAGGGCTGTTGGTTGCGCCCGTAGAAGCCACCGTCACCGTGCCGGTGTACGTTCCGATGGAGAGACCGGCCGGATTGGCGCTGACAGTGAGGCCCATCGGCGTCATGCCGCCGGTCGCGGGGGTTGCGGTCAGCCAAGTGGCGCCCGGAGACACGCTGGCGGTGAAGGGGATCGGCGAGCCGCTGCTGGTGACCTGCACCGTCTGACTCCCCAGCGCCGTACCGGCGAAGGTCAAAGTCGACGCACTCACCGACAGGGTTTGAGGCGGCGCGGACGCCGCGGGAGTCAGGGTAAACATGTTCGAGTAGGTGTTGCCTCCGTAGATAGCCGCTACATACATCACGACGGGGCCGACGCTGGCTGCCGGCGGCGTCCACATAAGCGGAAAGGATGTCGCGGTGGATGTCTCGCGCGCGTACTGGATCGTGCTGCCAGTGGGGGTGATAACGTCACTGGGTGAGGTCGCCGCGAGGATTCCGGCCTGACTGTTATCGTTTAGCACCCGGGATGTTAGCTCGAACCCGCCGCTGGAAGGCACGGTAACTGTCACGCTGACAGGCCCTCCGCCTGGTGTATACGTGTTCCCTCCCGCGAGCGAAACCGTGACACCACTGCCTGCCGTGAGCGTGCCGTGGAAATGGCAGTTTGCGCACGTTGATTCTCCGGGCGCCCCGGAAAATCCCGTTGGAGGGGGGTTAGTTGCCATCATCGTCGCCGGCAGCAGGAAGCCGGCGATTAGTGTAAGGTTTCGTAAGCGATTCTGGCGTCTTGCCCAGCCCGAATGTGGTAACGAAAAAATTGCGGCGATCTGTGCTACAACAAGAGCCCAACTACGGCCCGTCCTTTTACAACGGGCTAGCATTCCAATCAACATTGTTCGTTCTCCTTTTTTAATACAAATTTCCTCTGATTTTCGGAAAGCTATCGACCAACGCCCCCCGGTCTCTCTCAGGAAACACTCCTCGGTTTCACTCTCAGTTACACTCTCACCGATGGTGTGCTGATTAGCACCTAACGGGCCGCTTGAGATTTTTCTGTTTGTCACCGTGCAAAGAAAGTTAATAGCTTTGAACTCAGATGTTTCAGTTTGGAAGACCGATTGCTTTTATGCGCGAGGAATTCGTGTAAGAACGTCGAACTTTGTGGTGGAAAATTTACGCAGCAGCCTCAATTATTTTCACCAAGGCACCAAAAGCCAATTACTAAAGGAAACATAAGTATCAAACTAAAGTAGGTACAAGATACTAGAGACGCCTTGAGAAGCAGAACATGAACTGCAGGTTTGCCAGCATTGCATAGGCTGGGCGCTTAACGAACAAGAATCGCCACGTGTGTCAGTGCGATCAGGTTAACCACTAAGTTAATTAAGTTAATCACCGTGATGTTAACAAACCTTCGAAGGATCGCCTCTCTTGAAAGCTGGAGAGTTGAGCAGGAACTGCTCGCGGCGGTTGCACAGGCCGAGTTCATGCGCCGGACAACACAGCGGAAGTACACACTAAAAGCATATCAGGGTGCGTGAAGCGCCGGAAGGCTGAACACGAAGTTGTGAACATCTTGATGAGGACGAATGTCCTCGAGTTGCCGACTACTGGACTACCTCTGTCGGGCCGTCGATTCTACCGGTTCGGAGTCACTCTAGCTACACCGAACCGAGTCCCGAGCAGGCACTCTTGCTCCATCATATCATCTGAACCTCGTCCTGCCGCAACAACCGCCTCCGCGCATCACGCTGCCGGCCTCGTCAGCCGCCTGTCCCCAACTCAAAATGTAGTGGAGACCTTGGCAGTGCCTTTGTTGAAAACAATGCACATTCCCGGATCAGATCTGCCCAACTGCGAAGGTTCGGCGCGCGGCATGACCAGTCGGCGGCCATCGGTAGTCGGAAAAGTTACGTCCAGCATTTGAATACCGGCCAGTTTTTCCAACACTGCCCGCGGAGTCAGTCCGGGAGCGTGCACCCGCAGCCGATGCCTCAGCGTCACCGTCAGACCGTAGGCGAGGAAGGCAACCAGGATGTGCGCCTCCACCCGTCGCTCCAGTTGATGGTGGATCGGCCGGACGCCCAGATCGCTCTTCAGGCATTTGAACGCCGCTTCGATCTGCGTCAGTTGCACGTAGCGATCCCACAACACGGCCGGATCTTCCGCCACCAGGTTGGTCCGCAGCAGATAGTGGCCGTCGCGCAGTTCGGCCTCTTTCAGCTGAGCGCTACTGGGTCCTACTCATGAGCGCCGAAGTCATGCGGATTCTGAATGCGCCATCATCGCCATGCGGTCCTGGAACCGCATTCCGAATTCGTGTGCCAAGGTCGTGTGAGTGCGGCGGAACACGTGCCAGGAGAGCCATGGCATCTGCAGATCCCTGCCAATGGGCTTCAATCGGCGTGCCGCGATACGGTTCTCGCTGATCGGCGTACCGGCCTGAGACACGAGGACGAAGTCATCGGGCCCAGTAAATTTCGCCCGTTGGCTCAGTCCGAGCAGAATGGGGAGCAGCGTCTCTGGAATTGGCAGATTTCTGTTGCGGCTTTTCCTGCTCACGCTGCCCAGCTCACCGCGGTACCACTGCTGCCTGACGGCGATGGTCCTCGGCGGAATCGGCTCACCATCCGTGTTGGACCATGCCTCCGTCAAGTTCACGCGCTTCCATTGCAGGCCGCAAATCTCCGCCACGTTCATGCTGGTGAGGATCGCGATTAGCGTCATTTCCTTTTCGGGATAATGCATGACTTGAAGCACCTCTTTCGCCTGAGCAAGTGTCAGCGCGTGTGCTTCCTTGCGGGTCATTTCAGGCAACGTCACCAGACTGGCAGGATTCGCGCCTGTGAACCATTGCTTTTTCTGGGCGTGCGCAAAAATGGCGTTGATCACGTTCCGAATGTGCGTGACCGTCTGGGTTGAGTACCCGTGCGCTAAGGCCGCCGAAATGAGCCGCTGTACATCGTCCGGCCGAGCATCGCGGAGTCGCACGTTGCTCAAGTACGGCCAATTCGGGACGGCGCTGAGTTTTGTTTTCGACGTCTCTGCGTCGACTTGGAACATGCGGTCCACTTCTTCCGGCGTGAGCACATGCTTCAGGATCGCCTGGTAATGCGTCCGGCCTGATAGTTTCTTCATCGCGACGTGCTCCGGCACGAACATGTACTCCACGAAGTCCGCTATCGTCATCCATCGCCCCGAGACGACTGGCAAGGGAAAACTCGAATCCCCATTCCGCAGAGCCTCACGGCTCTCGTTGATCCGCCGCAAACACCGGCTATACCTCAACTGTGGTCTACCTGGCATTTGAGGCAACTTCGATTTGGGGTTTTGAAAACAGCGATTCATCGAGCTTGGGATTCACCACGACCGTATCGATGATTGTTTTCTCTGCCGGAACGGGGGGGTCCTTGAGCCCCAGCGCCGTTTGGGCCACCGGGAGGACTTTTGTCTCCAGAACGAACGGAATCTGCAGGCCGTTGACCGGCCGATAATCACGGAAGTAGACTTCCACCGGATGGTAGGTGCCAT
>QHXW01000071.1 GCA_003223115.1 Acidobacteriota bacterium | reverse complement strand
CCTGCAAGTCGACCTGCTTGGCAAACACTAGATCGGTGGCCAACTCGACTTGCTCCAGGCTCCAGTGATAGCTCAGGCCGAACTGCCGGACCACCGGGCAATATCGGTCAGCGAACTGGTCCAGCTTGCGGTGCACCATTTTCACCGAGAAGTGGTCCGCTAACTTCTGGGCCTGCTCCAAGTCGGCAATCCAGCCGAAGGCGTTGTCCAGCACACGATACTCGATCTGGCGCTGGCTTAACTGTCGGGCTAGATAACTGTGTCCATTGCAGTAGACCTGCAACCGGAACGGACACCACGTGGGCACGCGTACGGAGCACAGCCCCAGATCCGGATCGATGAAATAGACGTCGTAGTGCAGGCATTTGCCGTCCGCTGGCTTCAGGTATGTCTGGTGCGTCTTTTTGTCGTGCCACGGTTTATAGCTGCCACAGGGCTCCATGGCCGACAGAATGCACACCAGCCCGGGCTCCTCTCCTCGCTGGTCCAGCAGCTCTTGCACCCGCTTCTCCTGACGGAACCCGTTCTTTTTGCTGCGAATAAACTCGATCTCGATTCCGTTTTCCGCCGCCATATGCTCCAGGCTCTCCCGAATGGCATCGCGTAACGGTTCTGCCCACCGGAGATAGTCAAAGATGCGGATCTGGTGCTCATAAAAGTAATCCGTCATGCCCTGGGCGTAGCACCACTTCGGAACCGTTCCTTGGATGATGATCCGGTCGTAGCAGGAGAGAACGCCAGCCATCTGGCTCTGGTACCGCTCGGTCAGAAGTTCAACGCCCATTCGGGCATCATAACGGATATCCTGTTTGGTTCCGGCTTTGCCGGGTTAGGCGCTTACGGTTCCGAAACTTGAGGGTTAGCGCTGGGTTAGCGCCGCTTCTTCTTCTCGGCCCCGATGGCTTTGAGGATCATGGCTCCGCGCTCGCCGGCGGTCCACTGGCTGTGAATTACATCGTCGCTCAAGCCGCCCACACGACCCAGGAGCACGAAGGCCGGCAGGGCGTAGCTGAGACTCTTCCATTGCGCCATTTCGACGAGCGACGGCAGTGCGCGGCCGCGAATCAGGTCCAAGATGTCGTGAGGTCTGGAGTCGGTCAAATTGAGGAGAGCCATGGTGGCGCCGGTGCGGTCACTGAGCACGATGGAATTCAGCATTTCGACAAACCAGGTGGACGAGATGTGAAGCCCCAGATTCGGCTGCTTCACTGCCAGAATGGCAACGGCGTTGAGGGCACGCATAGCGCTCGAGCGCACGGTCTCGTCGACGTCCTGCATGGAGTATTCCAGATCGTTGATGATGCCCCTCTTATCCGGCGCATAGCCGATGATGGTGGCTGCAACCTCACGCTGGTGTTCATCGGCGGAGTTGCGTAGCACCTCGCGAAGCAGCGGCAATTCATCGCTAGCGAAGCCGATGAAACGCTCCTGGATTTCTCTGGCATCCGGGTCCGCCATCAGCGAGTGGCCCTGCGTCAGGTCTTCGCCGCTACTGCCGCGCCTGGCAGCGATTTCGATCGCGCGCACCAATTCGTCGTACGCATCCAGCATCGGCTGGGGCAGCTTGGCGTCGCCCAACGGCGTGGAGTGCAGAGCGAAATGCGCCGCGCCTTTCTCCTCGATGCCCACGAACAGAATGCCGCGCCGGCCTTCGCAGCAGACCGCTTGCAGCCGCGCCAGCACCACTCCAGGAATCTTCTCGAGCCGGTCTTCGAGCTCTCCCTTGGAGGGTGGAATGCGATCGCCTTCGCGCACCCCGAGCACCTTTTGAATGCGGCTCTCTGAAACCCGATGCAGCCCGTAGAAATTGATGGAACTCAGGCGCGGTACCGGCTCCGCTGCAAACACGGAGGGAATCAGAGACAACCAAATAAATTTCACAGTTCTTTGACGTAAACAGTTCAAAATGGGATACCACCCGACGGGAATCAAGCTGCCTTTTTCTAAGAACCAGTCATCAGCACAAAAACTCGAGCCCACCGCACCATGATAGCGAGATTTCGCGGGGACCTCGTACGTTCCCGGCCGGCGGGATCAAGCGCGCTTTTCGGCCATGGCCCCGATCAGGGGCAGAATCACAGTTTGATTCTGCAATGCTTTCCAGATCAGAAATACCCAGAGGAACAGGCACACCAGCAGGAACAGCGGACTCAGAAGCAGCGCCAGGCTTCTTGCAAACAGCGAGATCGCCACCCAAAGCACGATGATGGCAACGTTCACGAAGATTGACTGGAACGCATGGAACCGCACGCGCCTGTTCCGCTTATAGGGCTCGAGCAGCAGAAAAAGGATGCCGGTCACCAGCAGCAGAACGTAGCACATTGCGCTAGCGATGTTGTCCGAAATGGCTGGAGATTCGGGGGACTCGACTGGCGGCGAGCCGTTCTGCGTGGCACCGCAACGGGCACACACGCCTTGTTCGAGTGGGGCACCACAATTGCGACAAACCGCCATAAGTGCGGCCGCGTCCTTCGGGCGGCGAAGATCTCGTCAGGAATCAGGCTTGCTTTTCCGCGAGCGGCCCGATAACCGGTATAACCAGTTTCTGGTTCTGGTATGCCTTGATGATTACCACCAGCCACAGCACAAAGAAGCCCAGCCAGATCAGCGGACTGATCAAGAAGAGGAACCCGCCTGAAATGGAGCTCACAACGAAGAAAATGATCCAGACGATGATCGCGGCGACCTGCAAAAAAATCGACTGAAACGCGTGAAAACGGATGGTGCGGTTCTGATTGTACGGCGCTAGCACCAGGAATAAAATGCCGGTGATCAGGCCCAGCACGTAACATAGCGCGCTTGCGACATTCTCCGTCAGGCCGGCCGGGGTCGTGGATGCCGATCCAGGCGGTATGGAGGCGGCCCGCGTTGCATCGTCTCCTGCACTAATAGCAGCGCCGCACTTGGGGCAAAAGCGGCCTTCTGCAGGACTGCCGCAGCTAGGACAAAAAGGCATATATGCACTTTAATGTTGTAAATCCTGTTTTGCAAGTGGGAATAGCCGGGCTTTCCAGCGCCTGAGTCCGAGGGCCAGGGACAGTCAAGGCTCGAGTGCGATATCTTGAACGAGCACCAAATCCCACGCGAGAGGGAAGCTCATGAAGCCAGTTGTGCTCTTTTTCGTTTTCGGCGCCGCGGTTGCAAGTCTGCTTCCGGCACAAACCAAGCCTCGTCTCGAAGACCTTACTGGAAAAACCATCTTGATCTTCACTCCGCACCCGGACGACGAAACCTTTTGCTGCGCCGGCACGCTGGCGCTGCTGGCAAAGAACAATACCATCCGCATTGTCATTTACACCAATGATGACAAGGGCTCGTACGATCCGGAGATGACTAGCGAACGGCTGGCGCGCATCCGCATGCACGAAGAAGAGGAAGCCTGCCGCGTGCTGGGCATCCCCAAGGAGAACATCACCTGGCTGCAGTATCACGATGGCATGCTGGAGTACGCGAACACTCGCGACCTTGTGGAACAGGTCACCGGCATCATCCGCCGTTACCGGCCATACGTCGTGCTGTCCATCGATCCCGGCACTGAGTACGTCCGGTGGCACAAGACGGACCATCGGATGGCGGCGAATAACACCATGGACGCGATTCGGGCCGCGGAGTGGCACCTCTATTTTCCCAATCAACGGCTGCACGACGGCCTGGAGCCCTGGCTGGTGCCTGAAGAATATTACTTCTATGTGACTCCCAAAGATGCGAACTATTGGGTAAATATCGACAGCGTTCTGGACAAAAAGTTTGATGCCGCAGTCGCCCACGTGAGCCAGTTCGAACCATCCATCAACAAATATCGGCCGGATTGGAGCGCGGCCGATCTCGAAAAGACCAAAGCCGGTCTCCGGAACCATATTCACAAAAAGGACGGGCATTATGTGGAACTTTTTCGCTGGGGAACCGGCTTCAATCAGCAGTGAGCCGCCCGCATGCCATGTTAGAATCCGCAAGTGCGAACGTACGGCCTGCCGGCTCTAGGGGGCATTCTTCTAGCGGCATTGCCTTTCCAGATCTACGCTCTCGACCTGTCGCATGCCACCGTCGTAACGCCGCCGAACTTGAGCGGACCCGAACACAAAGCGGTCACGCTGCTGGTCGAGGAAGTGGAAAAGCGCACCTTGATTCGCTGGCCCGTGTCACAGACTTGGACAGAAGCGCTAAGTCCGGTGATCGCCGTCTCATCGCGATCCCAGATGAAATTGTTCGGAACAAACGTTCCCGCTCTCGCGTCGTCCGCGCCCGCAGAAGGTTACCAGGTGGAAACGGCTGGTGATTCCGTTTTCGTCATCGGCACAGATGCTCGCGGGGTGCTTTTCGGAATCGGGCGGCTGTTGCGTGCTCTCCATATGGACAAAGGCACGGTCCATATCGACGACGGTTTCCGTGAAACCAGCGCACCGAAGTATCCGCTGCGTGGGCACCAACTCGGGTATCGGCCGAAGACGAACTCCTACGACGGCTGGTCAGTGCCCGTTTGGGAACAATACATACGCGATCTCGCGGTGTTCGGGACCAATGCGATTGAGCTGATTCCGCCGCGCTCCGATGATGCCGCGGACAGCCCTCTGTTTCCGCTGTCACCGATGCAGATGATGATCGAGATGTCGCGATTGTCGAAGGAGTACGGCCTGGACGTGTGGATCTGGTATCCGGCGATGGACACCGATTATTCCGATCCGAAGACGGTTGAATCCGCGCTCAAGGAATGGGGCGAGGTCTTCGAAAAGCTACCGCGAGTTGACTCAGTGTTCGTGCCCGGCGGCGACCCGGGCCATACGCAGCCCAAATATTTGATGGCCCTACTCGAAAAAGAAACGCAGGTTCTGCATCGATATCATCCGAAAGCGCAGATATGGGTTTCGCCACAGAGTTTCAATCAGGAATGGCTGGAAGAATTTTACGGCATTCTGAACCACGAGCAGCCAGCATGGCTCACGGGAGTGGTGTTCGGCCCGCAGGTGCGCGTGAGCGTGCAAGAATTGCGCGCGGCGATTCCAAAACGTTACCCGATCCGCCATTATCCGGACATCACGCACAGCCGCCAGTGCCAATATCCGGTGCCCGACTGGGATGTGGCTTACGCAGTGACCGAAGGCCGCGAGGTGATCAATCCGCGGCCGCGGGGCGAAGCAAACATTTGCAGGCTGCTTGCGCCCTATACGATCGGGTTCATCGCTTACTCGGAAGGCTGTAATGACGACGTGAATAAAATCGTCTGGAGCTCGCTCGGCTGGAACCCTGACGCCAAGGTCGAAGACATACTCCGCGAATACGGCCGGTATTTCATCGGCGAGCGGTGGGCCGACAACTTCGCGCAGGGGCTTCTGGCGCTCGAGCATAACTGGCAGGGGCCGCTCGCAATCAACGGTAGCGTCGAGATCACTCTCCAACAGTTTCAAACGATGGAGCGCGCGGCAACGCCACAAATGCTGGCGAACTGGCGTTTCCAGCAGGTGCTCTACCGTGCTTACTACGACGCATACACGCGCAGCCGTCTCATTTATGAGAATCAACTCGAGGATCGCGCCATGGATACTTTACGTGAAGCGCGCCGGCTCGGATCCGAACGTGCGATCGCCGCGGCGGGTACCATTCTCAACCGCGCCGTCACAGACCATGTTTCCGAAAACCTGCGGGCGCGTATTTTCGAGCTGGCGGAAGCGCTGTTTCAGAGCATACGGATGCAGTTGAGTGTGCCGCGCTATAAAGCCATTTCCGTGGATCGCGGCGCCAACCTCGATACCGTGGACGCTCCGCTGAACGATTGTCTGTGGCTCACTGAGCGATTTGATGAACTGCGGAAGATGGCGCTTGAATCCGATCGCCTCGCGGGCATTGATGAGATTCTGAACTGGAGCAATCCCGGGCCGGGCGGTTTCTATGATGATCTCGGCAATCTGACCGAACAGCCGCATCTGGTGCGCGGCCCGGGCTTCGATGAGGATCCGGAGTTTCTGCTGTCCGCGTTGATCGGGTTCGGGCCATCGGGCACACGCAGACGCTCGTGGTGGGACCATGCGGAGGCTCTGAAGGAATCGCCGCTTCGCATGCATTATAGTGGTCTCGACTCGCGCGCGCAGTACAAGGTACGGGTTGTGTACGCGGGCGACAGCCCGAGACGTAAAATCCGGCTGGTGGCAGGCGACAACTGGGAAGTACATCCGCTGATCGAGAAACCGTTTCCCATTCGGCCGGTGGAATTTCAAGTACCCGCTGCGGCAACGGCGAATAGTGAATTAAATTTGAGCTGGTACGGGGAGCCGGGACTCGGAGGCAATGGCCGCGGCTGCCAGGTGTCGGAGGTTTGGCTAATTAAACAACCATGAGCGATGCAACCCAAGTTTGGGAAAGTCCGGTCAAGAAGCGATTGCGCAATGGTGAACCAGTCATTGCAGCTACCATCACGGTAAACAGCGTAGACGTTGCGGCGCATGCCGCCACCATGGGTTTCGATTTTCTATGGATCGAGATGGAGCACTCACCCATTACGCTCGAAACCCTGCGCAATATGGTGCTGGCCACACGCGGCATGAAAACCCAGACGTTTGCGCGCGTGCCGGTGAATGAAATCTGGATGGCGAAGCGCGTGCTCGATGCCGGTGCCAGTGGCGTCATGTTTCCGTTTACCAGCACGCCGGAACTGGCGACGCAAGCAGTGGCGGCATGCCGTTATCCGCCAGTGGGGCGGCGTGGGTCCGGCGCGAATTTGGCCAAGCTCTGCTGGCCGGAGGGAGAGGCCTATCACGACTCCGCCGACAAGAACGTCACGGTGATCGTGATCATCGAAGAAGCGCGGGCTGTCGAGAACGTCGAGGCTATCGCCGCAACGCCGGGCATCGATGCGATGTTCATCGGGACCAGCGATCTTTCTTTTTCACTCGGGCTACGCGGCAATCAGGATCACCCGCGGCTTAACGAGGCAGTCGAAACGGTGATCACGGCCGCCAAGCGCCACGGAAAAATCGTGGGCCGCCCAGCAGCCAGTCCGGCGCTGGTGAAGCAGTACTTGGAACAGGGATTTCTCCTTTTCCAGGCGCCGACCGAACTTGGCTTCATGGCAGCGGGCGCGCGTGATTACCTGGAGCCTCTGGGACGCTCGACCGTCAAAGCTCGCGGCAAAGCCATCTATTGATTTGTCACGCGGGGCTCGGTGACTCGCAACGCGCCGTAAGCTACTAGAGGCGTCACCGAGGCCAGCACGCATACTGGCCCATATCCGAAATGATCGATGAGCGACCCCAGGGCCGGGGATACCACGGCCTGCATCGCGCCATACGCTGACACCAGCAGTGAGATGGCAAATGCCGCGCGCGCGCCGTCATAGACATCGAGCGGCATGGTGTAGAGATTGACGCTGAAAGCGGAAACCGCCAGGATGCTGACCGAAATGCCGGCCGAAGCCCACAGGGCATCGGTGGTCAGCGGGACGAACGCCGTCTCGAGCGCCACAATCGCGCAGATCAGACACACCCGCGCGCGCGCAGCGACCGGCCGCATGCCTTGCTTCGCCCAGCGGAACGATAGCCAGCCTCCGGCAAATCCGCCCATCATGGCCGCGAGCGGCGGCAGCCAGGCGAACCATGCGGCCTGGACCAGCGTGAGCCGGTTCACTTCCACCAGGTACAGCGTGGTCCAGTTGCTCCAAAGCGAGTACGTCACCATGCTGAGCGCGTTAGCGATTACGAATCCCCACATCCTGCGCTCACGGAGAAGATGGAGACTATTCGACAGCGGCTCGATCGCGGAAGGCCGCGACGGTTTGTGCGACCGCGCCACACGATTCCATAAAGGTATCCAGAGCAAACCTAGCACTCCAGTCGCGACGAAGGCCACGCGCCAGTCGAAACGCACCGCGAGCCATGTTGTCACCGGTGGCGCCAAAATCGCACCCAGAAATACCGCACACTGGTTGAATCCGTTGCCCAGCGCCCGCTCTTCAGGCGCAAGATACTGATGGATGGCTTTGCCGACGGCGGGAATTCCACCGGCTTCGGCCAGCCCGAGCCAGGCCCGGCATGCCACCAAGCCGGCCAAGCCGCGCGTGAAACCGGTCGAGATTCCGGCCAGGGACCAAAGCCCGATCGCCAAGCTGATGCCGCGATTGAGGCCGATGCGATCGATCAAAAGTCCCGCGAAAGGCGCGGCCGCCGCGTACGTCACGGAAAACGCCGCGAGGATCCAACCGTAATCGGCATTGTTCAGTCGGAACTCCGCGCGAATTATTGGAGCGAGCGTAGCCAATGACTGCCGGTCCAGATAATTAATGCTGGAGGCGAGAAAGAAAATGCCGATTGCGAGCCAGCGCCGCGCCAGAATCTTTTCCATCAGGGAAACTGAATGGTGGCCACTTCCCCGGCGGACCCAGCCGAATGCCTGGCGAAATATTCCACGACGACGCGCCGCGGCTTCTGTGGTCCGCAAGCCAGTGTTTGCTCGCCGCCGCCCGTGATAGGAACATTCGAGGGATCGTTCAGCGAAAATGTCTTGAGTTTCTGGTCGGAGGTTTCAATGACCAGGCGCATGCTTTTTCCGCGGCAGTCCACACGCTTGAGAGTGCCGGCAACTTTTCCGTCGGGCTTGGGACCGTCCCACCACGGAACCACGTGGTCTTTGTCCGGTTGCGGACCTTTGCCCTGGTTGACCTTGGCTTCGGCGGCGCGCAGATCGGCGATGGCTTTGTCTTTCAGCCTGCGGATTTCCTGTTCGTGCTCTGCGGCCAGCCGCTGGCGCTCGGCCTCTTTCCAATCGAGGCGTTGCTGTTCGATAGCCCGACGGGCTGCGGTCATGCGGTCGCGTTCCTCGTGCGTGTTCGCCGCCTGCTCGGCGTTGCGCCAGGCCTTGGCGGCTTCCTCATATGCATGCTGCTCGAGGCATGCCTTGGCCAGTTCTTCCCAACGGCTCGCATCGCGCGGCGAACGCTCTGCCGCCTTCTGAAGATACTGGATGCGCTTGACCGGATCACTCTGGCGCGCTCCGATCAGCGCGTAAGTGTCCGCAAGTTTCGGATTGAGCTTCAGGGCTTTCTCTAGTGCATCGAGCGCCTTCTTATTGTCAGGTTCGAGACGTGCGTATTCGAGATACGATCGCGGCGACGGGGTTCCTGCTTGAATGGCTTCCGCGAAATAGCCGCGGGCTTCGTCCGGATGTTTGTCGCGCATCGCCAGCAACGCCAACCCTTCGTACGCCGCCGCCAGATTCTCCTTCTGCTGGATCAATGCCTGATACGCGGTAACCGACCGATTGTCGAGTAGCAGATCGGCCAGCGCCAATTGCACCTCCGCGGTAAGGAGCGGCTGTTCATCCCGATAATCACGCTGCGCGCTGAGCGCCTTGGCGTCGACCGCGGCGGTCTCGAAATTCGCGGCGGCCATGTGAGTGTCCACTTCCTTTTCCATTTCGGCCAGCGGCTTACCAAACGCGTTGGTGTAAGCGGCGTCTTCGTCCATGCCCTTCTGCAGGTTGTAAAGCAGGATACGCAGCTTTGCGTAATAGTCCGGGTTGGTGGCGAACAGGTGCAGGCGCGCCCAGTCGCGATTACGCTCATTCGGCGGCAGCGGCGCGCCGAGCGTCACGTGCGTGCCGTTCACCTGGATGGTGGAGAGCACATCGGCGATACCGCGCTCGATCCCCGGCGGCATGCGGCCGGCGTTATTTTCGAGAAACAGGCGCGTGCAGTCACGGAACACTTCGCGCGGGATGGTAGCGTCCGCAGCCAACAGCACCCCGTAGCGATCGCGGCCTTCGATAACCGCGGGCATCGTAGGGTACGCCCGCGCTCCTGACCGTTCTTGAAGAGAAGAATGCGGATGGGCTGCGAAGTATGAAGGTCCTGGTTGCCCAGCATGTAGCCCAGAACGTAACGCAATTGATCGAACCAGCCCAGCATCTCGCGGCCATGTTTCCCGCCGGCATCAGTCGCAAGTTCAAACGGTCCCGACTTGAGTTGCACCCAGTGGCTTTGTGCCGCGGCCATCCAGGGAAGCAGACCGGTTAAAGCGAAACCGAGTAAACGCCGCATCCGACCGTATTATCGCGTATCGGGCTTCGGCACATCGCGCCCGTAGCACAGACTTCTCAACGCCGAGGCGCGGAGACGCTGAGAAATTTGCTGGCTAGGAAAGCTCCTTGCCAAAAGTCATGTGCGACCCCAGTCGTGTATACTTTTCGCCGGGGCGCTCATGCCCGACTACGGCGATCCCGACGATGCGCCGGTCAAAATTTCGTCATGCATGCGCGCGAGCGGCTTGTTTCGGAACGGGTGCACCATTGCTAGAATGACGAAAGACCAGCGGCGCTATCGTCTAACGGTTAGGACGGAGCCCTCTCAAGGCTTAAATACGGGTTCGATTCCCGTTAGCGCTACCAACATAACCATTTAAAATCAAACAAACGGTCGGCGCCGACAAGCTGCTTTCGAAGGGTTCCCTTGACTTCCGGTGCAGTTGTGCTCAATATATGCATAGCTTAGCTATGCAAAGAACAAGTGAACAGAAGCGTACCGATATTCCGCCCGGGACGTTGTATCTCCTGATCCTGAAAACCCTCTCGGCGGGACCGCTGCACGGTTATGGCATCGCGCAGCATATCAAGCGCTTGTCCGAAGAAGTGCTACGCATCGAAGAGGGCTCGCTCTACCCGGCCTTGCAACGGATGCTCGTGAAGGGCTGGGTGACCTCCGAGTGGGTTCAGGCGGGGCCCAAGAGAAGGGCACGCGTTTACCGCCTTACGCCGCTGGGCCGCAAGCAGCTCGCAACCGAGGTCTCGACATTCACACGTGCCATGGAGGCAATTATGCGCGTTATCCAACCCGCCTGAATCGATCGGTTATGGAATGGATTTCTGAGATTCGCCGTAGGCTATCGGTTCTCTTCCGGCGCGAGCAGCAGCATCGCGACCTTGAGGAAGAAATGCGAACCCATCTGGAGATGCAGTCTGAGGCGAACGTTGAAAACGGGATGAAGGCCGAGGAAGCGTTGTACTCCGCGCGGCGTCAGTTCGGGAGCGTGGCGGCCCTGAAGGAGAAAAGTATGGACGTGTGGGGCTGGGGTTTCTTTGAGCGGGTGGAGCAGGACCTGCGCTATGGCATCCGGATGCTCAAGAGGAGTCCAGGTTTCAGCACCGTGGCGATCGCCACGCTGGCCCTCGGCATCGGCGCTAACACCACAATCTTTAGTGTCGTCAATGCTGTTCTCTTTCGAGCTCTGCCCATCAAGGATGCGGACAGGGTGGTTGTCATCCGGGAGGTTAACCTCAAAAACCACAACCGCTGGAGGGACGTGCGGCTCTCCTCGGCCCTTGAGCTCCAGCAGCGAGGCAAGTCCTTCGAGCAAGTGGAAACGGCTGTGGCGTATACCGAGGAGGGCAGGCTGGGGGCGATGGATCGGACGGAAGTGGTCCTGACTCAGTTCGTCAGTCGCGATCTGCTTTCTTTGCTCGGGGTAAAGCCACTACTGGGGCGCGCCTTTCAAGTGGAGGATGACGCATACAACGTGAGCAGCGTAATCCTGCTGAGCTACGGATGCTGGCAACGGAGATTCGGCGGCGACCCCGGCGTGATCGGCAGAACGGCCACCACGTCGGAAGGCGTCAGCACGATTGTTGGCGTCCTTCCCCCGGGTGTTTGGGCTTTCCCGTGGTCCAAGGACGCCGACGTCTGGTCGGCCGTGAACCTTACACACAACAAGCTGACACCCGACACGCGCTGGTTCACCGTCTTCGCCCGGCTCAAGCCCGGGGTCTCGCTTGAGCAAGCCCAGGCCGAGATGGACGTATTCGGCCGCAGACTCGCACAAGACGAGCCTCAGCTCAACCGCGACTGGGCGGTGGACGTGGCTGGCTTGCGGCAGAACTATTTCAGCGGATGGCGGCAGTCGTTTTCTCTGATGCTAGGGGCGGTCGGCTTCGTCCTTTTGATCAGTTGCGCCAATGTCGCAAACCTGTTGCTTGGCCGGGCGCTCGTACGCGAGAAGGAGATCGCTCTCCGGGCATCGCTCGGAGCGTCGCGTCTCCGGCTTGTCCGCCAGCTATTGACCGAGAGCGTTCTTCTGGCGCTGGTCGGTGGCATTTTGGGTGTCGCCTTGACACTGGTTGGGGTGAGGGTCTTTATCGGTTTCGCGCCGGCATGGTTTCCGCGCGCGCAAGAGATCGGCATCGACGGAACGGTACTGGGCTTCACGCTCGCGCTGTCGATCGTCACGGGCATACTGTTCGGGCTGGCACCGGCCTTGCACGTTTCGACCCCCAATCTCAGCGAGGTGATGAAGGAAGCCGGGAACCGCTCCGGAGGGGCATCACGTCAGATCGGCCGCAGCGTGCTGGTGGTCGCCGAGCTTTCTCTGACGCTGATCCTGCTGGTGGGAGCCGGCCTAATGGTCAATAGCTTCCTGCGGCTGCTACAAGTAAATCCGGGATTCAACACGAACAGAATGTTGTGGGCGACGACTCACCTCAGCAGCCCAAAGCACGTGGAAGTCCTGGATAACGACATGAAGCGCATTACGCCGCAAGTGGACACGTTCTATCAGCTCGTGTCTGATCGCCTCGAGAAGGTTCCCGACGTAGAATCGGTGACCATGGACGGCGAGGGGGGATGCTCCGTCAAGATTCTGGGCCAACCCGATCCGACGGCCGGCGAACAACGAGGTGTAATGTTCGCTGCGGTAAGCTCAACTTTCGTTAGAGCTATGCAGGTTCCTCTCCGGAAAGGCCGAGCCTTGACCGCTCGGGATAATGAAAATGCACCGTGGGTGGCAATGGTGAACGAGGCCATGGTGCGGCGCTATTTCGCTGGAACGGAACCCATTGGCAAACTGCTTTCCGTGACGTTCGGAGATTTATCGGGACGCAGCGTCACCGAGGACCGGCCAAGGGAGATTGTCGGGGTCATTGGAGACATCCGACACGGCGGTTTGGACGAAGGCGCGCCCGCCGCCATCTACGCGCCCGATCGCCAGCACGTTTGGGTTCTACCCGGGGGGATGTCCCAGATTTACCTCTCAAGAAACCTGTTCATCCGGGCGGTTTCGGAACCGATGCGGTTAGCCGATACGGTGCGGAAGATCGTCGCAAGCGTGGACAAGGATGAGACCGTGGGCAATGTCACCACCGTGGAACAAGCCTACGCGAGTTCGGTTGCGCCGTCGTTATTCTTTATGCGCCTGTTCGCGGTGTTCTCAACGCTGGCGATCACCCTGGCCATCGTCGGAATTTACGGCGTGATGTCGTATTCCGTCAGCCGGCGCACGCACGAGATCGCCGTGCGCCTGGCCTTAGGTGCCAGCAAGAGTCATGTGATGGCGCTGATGCTGCGGCAGGGCCTGGCGCTCACCTTGATCGGTATCGCCGTGGGGATGGCGGGGGCACTCGGCCTAACGCGTCTGATCGCAAATATGCTCTTTGGAGTTAAGCCCACCGATCCGGTAACCTTTGCGTTGGTCGGAGTTCTGCTGGCCGTCGTTTCGCTGGCCGCCTGTTACTTCCCCGCTCGCCGAGCCACGCGGGTCGATCCTATTCGCGCCTTGAAGTACGAGTGAATCACCTCGGCCGCACCCGGTGTCGGTACCGAAAGACCCTTGGGGCGTCGAGTCATGGCCGCGCCCGCGAAGTCGGGATGTAGTCAGTTGACGCCAGCAAGGCGGTCACCCGGGCACACTTGCTAGAACCCCGTTTCAGGATCCTAAGCGAGTTGCAATGTCCAGGAGTTGGTCGATTCGTCAACACGCTTGCGTTATGGAGGATGACCGCCCAATAACCCAGACTCTGTCCCGTGGGAGTGAAAAGCACGAGTCTTCTACCTGGAGTTGGCAGTCAATTTGTGTGATTCACGAATGTGTGATTCACGACTTGAAATGGATCGGATTCTGTGATTAAATTCAGTCCGCCATGGGACACGTACAGTCGGCAACAATAATGCTATTGGCGTCCCTTCTGTCTGTCTCAGCGCGTAGTCAGACGTCTTCCGTTGCCATGAGCTTCACGACCGCATCACCGCTGCCCAGCGGCACGGTGGGCGTCGGCTATTCGCAGACTATTGCTGTTACGGGAGACACGGCACCCTATATCTGGTCAATCACAGCGGGTTCGCTACCCAGTGGTTTGGCATTGAGTTCAACGACTGGGGCCATTGGTGGCACTCCGACCAGCCCCGGCTCTTTTACCTTCACTGTCCAGGTCACGGACAGTGCGGCGGCTACAGCCTCTCAAGCGTATACGCTCGCTGTTGGTTCGCCTGGTTCCCCGCTGAGCATTGTCAACGCATCGCCGCTGCCCAACGGTACCGCAGGTGCCACGTATTCGCTGGTGTTCGCCGCGACGGGTGGCACGCTGCCGTATAGCTGGTCAGTCAGCAACGGTGCTTTACCGAGTGGCATAACATTGAATTCCGCGACCGGCGCCATTAGTGGCACCCCGAAGAGCGCTGGAACCTTCACCGTCACCATCCGGCTCACAGACAGTGCCGGGGCCATGGCGTCTCAAGTCTATACGCTCACCGTTATTTCGTCCGGTCCAACGCTACCCGGTTCACCGCTAACGATCTCCACCGCATCACCGCTGCCCGGCGGCACGGTGGGCGTCGGCTATTCGCAGACCATTGCTGTCACGGGAGGCACGGCACCTTATGTGTGGTCAATCACCGCGGGTGCGCTACCCAGTGGTTTGGCATTGAGTTCTGCGACCGGGGCCATTGGTGGCACTCCGACCAGCGCCGGCTCTTTTACTTTCACCGTCCAGGTCACGGACAGTGCCGCGGCTACAGCCTCTCAGGCGTATACACTCGCTGTTAGTTCGCCTGGTTCGCCGCTGAGCATTGTCACCGCATCGCCACTGCCCAGCGGTACCGCAGGTGCGACGTATTCGCAGTGGTTAGCCGCGGCGGGGGGCAAGCTGCCGTATAGCTGGTCAGTCAGCAACGGTGCTTTACCGAGTGGCCTAACGCTGAATTCCGCGACCGGCGCCATTAGTGGCACCCCGAAGAGCGCTGGAACCTTCACCTTCACCATCCGCGTCACAGACAGCGCCGGGGCCATGGCGTCTCAAGCCTATACGCTCACCGTTATTTTGCCCGGTTCACCACTAACGATCGCCACCGCATCACCGCTGTCCAGCGGTACGGTTGGCGTCGGCTATTCGCAGACTATTGCTGTCACGGGAGGCACGGCACCTTATGTGTGGTCAATCACCGCGGGTGCGCTACCTAGTGGTTTGGCATTGAGTTCTGCGACCGGGGCCATTGGTGGCACTCCATCCAGCGCCGGCTCCTTTGCTCTCACTGTTCGGGTCACGGACAGCGCCGCAGCTACAGCCTCTCAGGCGTATACGCTCACCGTCTCGACGGCCGGGCTCAGCCTGACTGGCTCGATAGCTCAGGTAGCCTCCGGCGGGGGTTGGGATACGACACTGACGCTGGTGAATACGGGGGCATCCGCCGGCGAGGCGCTGCTGAACTTTCTCGGTAACGACGGCAATCCGCTGCAACTGCCGTTCGTAATCTCACAAATACCGTTACCTGCCGCATCGCTGGTTGCGTCGACGCTCGATCAGCCTCTCAACGCAAACTCCATGCTGGTGCTGGACAGCCAGCAACTCAGCAACCGCGGCCCGCAAGTCGGCTCGGCGCGGTTGCTCACCAATGGCAAGGTCGGCGGCTTCGCCATCTTTAGATACTCGCCCACCGGACAGGAAGCCGTGGTGCCTCTGGAAACGCGCGACGCCCCCTCCTATGTGCTCGCCTTCGACAATACCGGCGTGCTCGCGACCGGCGTGGCGCTTGCGAACGTGGCCACGCAGCCCTCCAATATTCCGGTAGTGATCCGCGATGATACCGGGAGACAGATCGGTACCGACGCCATCAATTTGGCGGGTCAGGGGCACACCTCATTCATGCTCACCGACCACTACGGCATCACCAAGGGTAAGCGCGGCAGCGTCGAGTTCCTCTCCGGCCATATCACCGCGCTCGGCCTGCGGGCGAACGGCAGTGCGCTCACCACGCTTCCCGTGCTCGCCAATGTCACGGCGGGCGGTGGCTCAATGGCACAGGTCGCTTCCGGCGGCGGCTGGCAAACCACCTTTACGCTGGTGAACACGGGGACCTCCGCGGCACAGGCCCAATTGAGCTTTTTCGACAACAACGGCAAAGCCCTGTCCTTGCCGGTGACCTTGGTCCAACCCGGCAACGTGATTACTGCTACGACGATCACGCAGCAGATTGCCGCGGGCGCTGCGCTGGTGGTACTGAGCCAGGGAAGCAACACCGGGCCGGCCGTGGTGGGCTCAGCGCAACTGACCACCGACGGAAATGTCGGCGGCTTCGCGATTTTCCGTTACAACCCGACGGGACAGGAGGCGGTCGTACCGCTGGAGGTGCGCAACGCCAGCGGCTACGTACTCGCCTTCGATAACACCAACGGCTTGGCGACCGGCATAGCGTTGTCCAATATCACGAATCGAGCGGTGAGCGTGCCGGTCGTTCTCAACGACGACACGGAGACGACCCTGGTCACCACGACCATTAATCTCGCGGCGCTTGGGCACACGTCGTTCATGCTGCAGGATAGCTACGCATCCGTGGCCGGCAAACGGGGTACAGTGGAGTTCGATAATCCGGTGGGCGCGCAGATCAGCGTACTCGGTCTCCGCGCCACACCAACCGGCGCGGTCACGACGATTCCCGTGCTTGCCAAGTAGATCAAGAACGGCAAGAAAAGAGGGGCTCGATCTGAGCCCCGGGTAGCCTGGTACAGCCGTTTGGCACTCCGACGATTCGCGGAGCTCATTTCGTCAGCAGGGACAGCAGCTTCACAGCGCGTTATGCTTATTATCAATCCGGGCAACAGACAAAATGAACACCGGCAACGAAGATCGACGACGTGGGCACCCATCGCGTACTTCGGAGCAGCAATCGACCCGTCAACGCGCCACGGATCAGGAGATTCAAAAATGGATCTCACGCCAGCATGGCTTTGTGCCTGAGAGTGCCTGGATTGCGCATTGCAAAGAACTGTTCGGCTGCCCGCCAGAAAAGGTCGCGGCGATTAAGCAAGCGTTCCGACGCTTCGGACTGCTCTAAACGATTAGCTGAGGAACCGAAGCATTGCCCCACTTCATCTAACTCCGTATCCGGGGAGTCGAGGCCATCGCTCGCGGTGATGCATTTCTAAACGCTACGCGATTACACAGGATCTACGCGGGTCCGATATTCTGGTTTCATGTTGGAACGTATCGTCGACGGTCGAACCGACCTAGTTTTTGAACACGTTGCGAAAGGCAATCCAGCGACCGCAAACGCTAGTGGTCACCCTCTGATTCGATGGTGCGCATATTACGGGGACGTTAGCGCAATCCGGTTCCTGGTCGCGAACGGTGAGGCTCTGGCCACACTCGGAGAGAATCTGGACCTGAATGGCGCTTGCTTTCATGGCCACTGGCGCTTGTGCGAATACCTGATCGAGAACCGCGCCGATGTGAATCATTCACTGACAGAGACCGGCGAGACACCATTGCACGCCGCCCTCTCCAAGGCCAATCGCTGGAAATACACACCTCTGGTGAAGCTGCTGCTGGTGCGAGGAGCCGATCCCAACCGCGCGACCATTGCTGGCCGGGAGACTGGCGCCTTTATGCGCGACTGCCGGACGAAAGGAGAAACACCCTTGCACCGTGCCGCCGCCTTCGGCAACGAGGAAGACATCCAGAGTTTGCTTTCCGCTGGCGGAAGACTCGATGCTTTGGATGCCAACGGAGACTCGCCGCTATCCTGGGCAAGCTGGTATCTGCGTCCGGGTGCGGTCCTTGGGCTACTGTGCTACGGATCATTTCATATCCACCCGGATCGCCAGAAAGAGGTGACTTGCGAGATTGCTACTGGCTCCATGGAGAGAGACCTTTTGGGCCGTCCGCACTTCTAGCCAGACTGGCCCAATCGGAGTGCCCCTCGGCCGTCGATAGCACCCGCCTGACGCCGAAGGGTTTACAAAGCCGAATCGGGGTCGCGAAATCCCTTCGTGCTGGCGAAACTCCCAAGATGTCGGGTTGCAGTCAATGCTCGCCACCGACTTCGGTCGACCACATCAGATCTCCGCGAACCCGTCTGGACAAGCACCAGCCGGCCTGCAGTTAGGGCTAGCGCCTCTGAAAATGAAGAGGTGCGATTCCGGAGTAGGATAGTTCTGATCATAGCGAGTTGAGCTCGACGAGGTGGCAAATGGAGACTTTGTTCCAGGATCTGCGCCACGCGGTCCGCATGTTGGTCAGAAGCCCAGCTTTCACGCTCGTGGCGGTGCTTTCCCTGGCGCTCGGAATTAGCGCAAACAGCACCATCTTCAGTGCCGTTAACGCGGTCCTGCTACGCCGCCCACCCTACCCGAACAGTGACCGGTTAGTGACGATCGTCAACAGCCCTCTGAAGCAACCTGGACAGCGCTACCCGGTCTCTACAGCCGATTTAGTTCATTTGGGAAAAGACAACCCGCTCTTTGATCAGATCGAGGCCTCGGAATGGGGCACGGAGTCGAACGCTCTTAGCGGCGCGGGCGTGCCGGAGCGCGTTGTAGTCCAGCGAGTCACCCCGGGGTTGTTTCCATTGCTCGGCGTGCAGCCCGTATTAGGCCGTCTGTTCACCGAGGACGACGCGAACAGGACGGACTGGGGCGGGGTGGCCATCACCTACGAATTCTGGCAACGCCGTTTCGCCGGCGACCCCAAAGTTCTGGGCCGTAGCTTCTTTGTCGATAACGACACCGTAACCATCGTAGCTGTCCTGCCGCCTCGTTTCGATTTGTTCGGTACCGCTCCGGCAGATGTAGTAGAGGGGATATCCATAAATCAAAAGGGTCCGGGCGAAACCCAACGTTGGCTCATGGGTATCGGCAGACTGAAGCCGGGAATAAAGATCAAGGAGGCGCAGGTGTCCATGGATGTTCTGGCCCGCCGCCTGGAGCAGGCCTATCCGGATACGAATAAGGGCGTGGGCATCAAGGTGCAATCTCTGCAGGACGGGCTCTTCGGATGGTCGCGGCAGATCCTCTATCCACTATTTGCGGCGGTGGCTTTCGTGCTGCTCATTGCATGCATTGCACGAACATCGCGAATCTGTTGCTGTCTCGCGCATCAACGCGGCGCAAGGAGATTGGCATCCGAGCGGCGCTGGGCGCCAGCCGGGTCCGTTTGATCCGGCAGATGCTGACGGAAAGCGTCCTGCTGGCTATGAGCGGCGGACTCCTTGGCTTAGTTCTCTCGGTCTGGGGCATCAAGCTCTTCATTGCTCTCGCCCCGAGATGGCTGCCACAAGCAAAGGCTATCAGCATAGATGCGCGGGTGCTCGGGTTCACATTCGCTATCTCTCTCGCGACCGGGATTCTGTTTGGCTTGGCGCCGGCGCTGCGAGCTTCCAAGACGGACTTGAACGATTCTCTTAAAGAGGGTGGAAGAAGCTCGGCTCCGGGGTCACGTCATCGTACCCGAAGCACGCTCGTGGTGATCGAAGTGGCGCTGGCGCTGATACTGCTGGTTTCCGCGGGTCTCATGATGAATACCGTTGTCCGCGTTCTGCATGCTGATCCGGGGTTTCATCCCAATCACCTGCTGACACTCGAGGTCCGTCTGATCGGAAAGAAATACTTCGATATCAGCCAGTGGGAAAAGACGGGCTTGGATCTCGTCACGCCTCAAGTGGGCATTTTCTGCAAGCAGGTCTTAGAGCGCGTGCGAGCACTGCCGGGAGTGGAATCCGCAGGTCTGATTGACTGGCTTCCCATGTTAGAGGACGCGGAACGCTTCGGTACGAACTTTGCGATTGCCGGGCGGCCAGCCGTTACTGCCGGCGAGCGGCCGGGTGCTATGTTCAGCGCGATCAGTCCGGAGTATTTTCGCGTGATGCAAATTCGTTTATTAAAAGGTCGCGATTTGACGGAACAGGATGCGGCAACGGCTCCATGGGTGGTAGTGATCAATGATGCCATGGCCAGGAAATTCTGGCCGAATCAAGATCCCATCGGCCAGGTGATCACGCTGGATACCCAAGTAACCCGCGCTGAGGAAAGGCCGCGCGAGATTGTAGGGGTTGTGGGCAACGTCAGGCAATTCCGGTTAGGAATGGATCCGTTTCCCGAAATATACGCACCGTATCCGCAGCAGGCGCAGCATTGTACAGCCGGCGCCACGGAAACGCGGCTTCACAAGAGCCTCGTGTTGCGCACGAACTCGGCATCGAAAAGCCTGATCGACAGTCTGCGCCGAGCCGTGGCGGAATTGGACAAGGATTCGCCGGTTTTCGGGATCAAGACCGTGCAGGAGACCATCTCCGATTCGACAAATCTGGAACGTTTCTACACGCAACTGCTGGGAGGCTTCGCAGTGGTCGCCCTGCTATTGGCGGCGATCGGCATATATGGCGTTATTTCGTATTCCGTTAGCGAGCGCAGGCACGAAATCGGGCTCCGCATGGCATTGGGGGCACAATCGGCTCAAGTACTGCGGCTCGTACTGAGCGAGGGATTCGTCCTCTCGTTGGCCGGTGTGGCGATTGGCCTTGCAGGTTCGTTCGGTGCGACTCCTCTCCTTTCCGATTTCCTCTATGGAGTGAAAGCGCACGATCCGCTGACTTTGACGCTGGTCTCGCTCTTTCTCATCGGCATCACCATACTGGCCACCTTTATCCCCGCTTTTCGGGCGACGAAAGTCGATCCGATGGTGACGCTGCGCCACGAGTAGTCCTGGTCATCTGCCGTTTCGGCCAGTAGCGGGTCATTAGGCAACGTGAGCTTCTTCGATGCGCTCTGGGGCAAGTAGCGCGACCGCTAATGCGCTTACTGACGCCTACATGCCCTCCAAGTCCCGTTGTAGTCAATTGAAAGGCGAGGTTGGGGTGCCCGATACCACACCTTGAAACACAACACGGAGCTGGCGAAGCTGTCATGATACGCTCAGAGTAAGTGTTCCGATGCGGTCGAAGAGCCGTTCAGATTGCGAGCCCCTCCGTTGCTCTTTCTGTCGCAAATCCCAGGCAGCCGTTGGCAAGCTTATTTCGAATCCGAGCGACTATCCCAGGGCCTACATTTGTGTTGAATGCGTTGCTATTTGCGCAGCCATCATCGAAGACGACCAGGAAAACTCAGATCCAGTAGTTGCGGCTGAATCCGAACGACATTCACTCCTCAGCCATCCACTGGCCTCGGAATTGATGGTGTCTGTTGCGCAATGGATAAGGCAAGAAGCGTTAGGTCATGATCCGTCCGAGGAACTGGAGCGAGTCCGAACTATAGCGGCACGGTTGATCGCCAGCGCGGGTGGATGAATCTTACGGGCGCTTTGTTGGTTTCCGCGAAAATCGGCGAGTCACCGTCGCACACCCTGATATACCTGGATCACGGCCAACTCTCCCATAGCGAGCCTGATCGGACTTTCAGGAAATCAGAACCCGAGTTGTGGAATAGTGGCCGAAGATCCGACCGGAGCCGGTTGGACCCTTCCCACAACGCCGTTTGGGGACCGCGTCTGTTTCCGAGTGGGCGATGATACCGCCGGAATCGGTCCTACAAAGCTAGGCACTCGTTAGTTGTGCCCTCCAGCAATTTAATGACACGGTGTCGACTGGCGGACAAGACAGTATTACTCTAGAGAGGTTCAGCAATCATTTGGGAGGAAAGGTACGGACATGCGAAATGCATTGGGTTGGTTGGTTCTTGTCGCTACACCCTGTCTTGCCGCATCGGTCTTTCGCGCTTCGGTTGTTAAGGTAGATATCACTCCAGACGGGCCCCAATGGTTGCTGGGCTATGACGCGCGGCAGTCGAACGGAGTACATGACCGGATCAGCCACCGCGTAGTGGCGATGCATGACGGCCAGACGGAGTTCGTTCTCGTGTCCTCTGACCTGGCTCTTATATCACCGGCGTTCTATGACGAATTCACTGCAGACCTCGAGCGGGAAACCGGAATCCGGCGGTTACAAGTATGGTGGACGGTGACCCACACGCACGCCGCCCCGGAGGTTGGGCCCTCAGGATTAGGCCGCGTCTTCCTGGGCGACAGGTTTACCCACGATTATGATCACGCTTACACCGGCCGTGTGAGAAAGAGTCTGATTGACAGTATCAAGGAAGCCCAAGCTAAGCTGGCGCCGGCCACTCTGGAGGTGGGAACAGGGATGTCGCTGGCGAACATTAATCGTCGGTCGCGCGATCCTCAAGGACATATTTTCCTGGGACTGAATCCGTATGGGCCGGCGGACCGGCAGATCGGATTGGTCCGGCTGAAGCGTAGCGACGGTTCCCTGATGGCTTTGATCGTAAACTACGCCATACATGGCACGGTGCTAGCCGGGAGCAATTTACTGATCAGCGGAGACGCGCCCGGCATCGTTGCGGCATACGTGGAAGAGAAAGTCGGGGCGCCTATGCTTTTCATCAACGGTGCTGCAGGCAATATTGCCCCGATCTATTCAGGACTCCCCGATTTCCCAGAAAGTCACATCCAAGAATTCAATGTAATTTTGGGAGACCGCATTCTGGCCGCAAATCGCGACATGGCTGCGCGGGCCCAGGCGGTTAGGCTTGTAACGGGCGAGCAGATCCTTGAGACCCCTCGAAAGCAAGGATTGGGCTGGGACGATAGTCTTCGCAATTACATCCGGACGATGCAGGACGGAAGCGCCTTGGTGCGTCTACCGGTGCGATTCCTGAAAATCAGCGACGAGGTCGTCCTTTGGTCTTTGCCGGTGGAACTGTTCTGCGAAGTTGCGATGCACGTGCGCAATCGGTCACCATTCGCGTATACATTTTATTTTGGATACGCCAACGGATGGCTGGGGTACCTGCCGACTCGAGAGGCGTTCAGCGAGGGGGGATATGAAGTGGAGACTTCGCCATTTTCAGCCCAGGCGGAAGACGACCTTACCGGAGCTGTTGTCACGTATCTGCAAAGTCTGATCCATTAGCGTGCCGGAAGACCGTTGTGCTCAGCGCGCCCGGAGCGCTCTTCTTCCCCACCCGGCGCCAGATTGCCCAAGCTTCTTCGAGGCTTCCAGGGCATCAAGCGGGTGATCCGGTTGAATGCGGGCCTCGCTCATCTTGGCACGGGCCCATCTCTGGAAACGACTGCGGTGCAGGCCGTTTAAGTCCAAATTCGATACCTATAATCCTTGTTTCCGCATCCTCACGGTGCTAATGTTTGGTGCAGTCTACGAGGAAATGGGAGGACGTTGAAAATGCCTCTAACTCCGGCCGATGCGCGCATTTGCCCGGGGGGTGCGATAAACCGCGACCGGATCCGTAGACTCGACAAGTGCGATACGGGCTCGCCGGAGTGTGCGAGGTGCTGACGCGTATAGAGCAACGATTGAAGAACGAGTCGCCTTTTGCTCACACCCTGATGCTGACGCTCTGCAACGGATACAGCGGATATCTGCCGGACGACGACGCCTACCAGCAGATCAGTTACGAGATCGCGACTAGCCACGTAAAAAGAGGATGTGCTGAGAGCGGCATCATCGATGGGCTAATGGACATGATGGATCAGGAGTGACGCCGGGAAATCCCGGTTGAAGGAGAGTGTCATGACTTACGTATTACTCGGTAATCAACGCTTGGCAGGTGTCTGGCTGGGTTTGATGTTGTTCGCGCTGGGTGCATTTGGTCAAGCTAGTTTTCAGGCCCAGATCCGCGGCGTCGTCAAGGACGCAAGCGGGGCCGTTGTTCCAGATGCAAAGGTCACGATCACGAACGTGGCCACGAACATTTCGGTCTCGGTCACGACCGATGAAAAGGGTGACTACACTTTCAACGGCCTGCATCCCGCGACCTACAGCGTTACGGCGGAAGCGCAAGGTTTTCAGACCAATGAGAAGAAGGACGTCGTGCTGGCCCCGAGCCAGCAGACCACGATAGATTTTACTTTGATACCAGCCGGAGTGGCCTCTTCGGTCACCGTCACCGAAGCCGCACCGTTGCTAGACACAGGCAATTCCACGTTGGGCTCGACAGTCCAAGGCAATTACACTCGCGACATCCCGCTCTACGGCCGCAGCTACTTCGGTCTGGTGTTCCTTTCCGGGGGCGTCACTGAAACCAGCGGGAGCGGGATTTCCGACAGTTATCCCGCTGGCACGAACTTCGTCTCCAATGGCCAGCGAAACGCCACAGCGGAGGTGCGGCTCGATGGTGCTCCCACCAGCGCACCTGAACAGGGCGAAGGCGACACTTCAAACGTCTACTACCAGCCCTCCGTGGAGACGATCCAGGAGTTCAAGGTCTTGAACAACGGCTTCTCAGCGGAATTCGGCAACAACGGCGGAACGGTGATCAATATCGTTATGAAATCTGGTGGCAACCAGTTCCACGGCAGCGGCTGGTGGTTTGGCCAGCGCTCTGCACTCGACGCCAACGATTTCTTCAGCCACGCCGCCGGCATTCCAATCACGGACCACACTCACAACCAGTACGGCGGACTCGTAAGCGGACCGATTCAGAAGAATAAGATGTTTTTCATGGTTGATGTTGAGCGCGCCACCGATGTGACACCAAATCACATCAACGCTACCGTCCCAACTGACCTACAGCGCAAGGGTGATTTCTCGCAAACTTACACCTACGATCTGAACGGTAAACCGGTGTCGCAGCAGGTCTTCAATCCGTTCGCGATTTCGAATGGAAACCGCATGCCGTTCGCCGGAAATGTCATCCCGTCATCGATGCTTAGCCCCATCGCAATAAATCTTATGAAGTTCTATCCCGAACCCAATCTCCCTGGTGATCCGGTGAGTGGAACGAACAATTTTCGGCGGAACATATCCAACACGTCCGCGGTATATCAGTACGACATCAAGCTCGATTTTCAGTGGAACGAGAGGCATCATACTTCAGGCCGGTACAGCATGAGCCATAACACTTCCCAGAGCCCCTTAGTGCTCGGTAACGGTGGTGATGGCTGGTCGTATTTGACCGACGCGCGGAATGCCGTTGTCGAGCATGACTGGACCATTTCGCCGCGGTTGTTGTTGAGCAGCCGGCTGGGCCTGGATCGCGTCAATGGACCAAACAAGTTGAGGTCGCCGGACCCAACTACCTTCGGTTTTCCGTCCATTCTTGAGCAAAACGGTTTCGTCGGCATGCCTGGCATCACCTTGGGTACGCCCTGGACTGGCCTCTTCAATAGTGCTGGTTTCACCCGCTTCGCGCATACTCTGTATACCTACTCGTCGTCATTCTCCTGGGTGAAGGGGAGCCACTCGATGAAGTTCGGTGGCGAGCAACGAGTCTTCTTTAATAATTTTTGGCAGCCTTATTTCCCGAATGGCGACTTCAGTTTCGCTCAAAACGTTACTGCCCAGCAGCCCTTTAGCGCGGATACGACACAGGGCAACTCCATTGCGAGTTTGCTACTAGGCTACGGGGATTCGGGCGGTATCGCCATCCAACCCGCGGTGGCGGACGTATCAAAAGAGACCGGATTTTACTTCCAGGACGACTGGCGAGTCACCTCGAAACTGACAGTAAACCTCGGGCTCCGCTACGAATGGAGCACTCCGTACACGGAGCGTTTCAACCAAGTTCAGTTCAGCGACTTCTACGGCGACAGCGGCATCACAGTACCTGGCATCCCCGGTCCTCTGAAGGGAATTACCCGATTCGCCACCAGCGGTCGCCGCAACTTGCCCGTGGATCGGAATAACTTCGCGCCCCGCTTGGGCATTGCTTACGCGCTAGACTCCAAAACTGTGATACGTACCGGGGCCGGTGTGTACTACGGAATGAGCGTCGGGACGAATTTTCAATATGCCGGGCCGGCCTTCGCTGCAGACTCCCCGATCCGTTTCACTTTGGACAGTTTCCAAACACAGTACGCCACACTGGAAAACCCGTTTCCTGCCGGCCTCCCGCAGCCGCAGCGGCAGAAGTATGGCAAGCTGGCCCAATGGGGTTCTTGGGATTACAACGATCAAGGAACCGAAACTGCACGCAACGCCGAGATCTACCAATGGAATTTTGGCATTCAGCGGCTGCTGCCGAAAAATCTCGTCGTCGGCATCGACTACTCGGCGAATCGCAGCACTCACCTGCCGTGGAGCGGCTATTCGGCCACACGCAACCGGAACTTTATCTCTTCTGCTATCCGCAGGCAGTACACCAGCGACGAACTTGGTGCACTCGTTAACAACCCATTTCAGCCTTTGTTCAGCGGTCCGAGCGCAATCTTCAATGAGCCGCAGTCGATTTACAACAACGCACAGATTCCGCTCATTAACCTGTTGAGACCATATCCGCAGTTCGACGGCGCCTTCACAGGTCGGCCCTTGCTGGTGGCGACTTCCTGGTACAACTCCATGCAGCTTCGCTTCGAGCGGCGTGCCGGTTTCCTGACCTTCCAGGGCAACTACACTTTCTCGAAGGCCACGGATGATTCTTCAGCCGGAGCAAATGCATTTATCGGCAATCTGAATAACGGCAATCCACAAGAACTCGACCACTTGAAGGCAGAGCACGGAATCGGCGCCAATGACGCCACGCATCGCCTGGCCTTCGCAGCCGTATTAGAAATTCCCATCGGCCGCGGCCGCTGGCTTGGCAGGAGCATGAATCGCATCGCCGACGCCGCGATCGGCGGGTGGTCGCTCTCATCGTCCGTAACATTCCAAACCGGCCAGCCTCTGTTCCTCACGCTGGTAAACTCGCGGATTGCCGATGGCAACCAGCGCCCCAACATCCTCTGCTCTCATCCCGGTACCGGTATCAGCTTCCATCACGCCGCTGCAACGGGCGACAGTTTATTTAAGTTGAGCTGCTTCGGCGACCCCGGCGACCAGCAACGCGGCAATGCCCCTCGCTATCTTTCGTATCTCCGGCTGGACGGTATCCACAATGTGGACCTGTCGATGCGCAAATCGTTCGTCCCACATGAGGGCACAAAGCTTGAAGTTCGCGTGGAGTCGTTTAACGCGACTAATACTACGCGCTTCGGTAATCCCGACGTGGCATATGGTAGCCCGACGTTTGGACAGGTGTTTACGCTCGGACCCGGATTTGCGCCGAAGAGGACGCAGATCGTGGCGCGGTTCGAGTTTTGAGGGGCTGCAAGGCGGTGAGGTGCGAGGAGCTAAGATCGCGGTAAATTCGCAACTCCGAAAAGTGGCGGAACCGTGGAGCAAGATGAGACGCCAAATTGTTGTTTGAGCTCTTTTTCTCGGAACGCGCTAGGTGTGGCCTCTGGAGTTCATACTTCGCGTTTAGCAATTGGCGAGGGCATAGTGGTAAGCGGTCTGCCCTGAAATCGGCAGGCGCGCTCTTTTCTGCTAAACCTTTCATTTTCTTTCATCGGGGCGGCCGAAACGGCTCCGGACCGGTGCGTGCCGGTAAATAGGTCTTCGGAACCTTGCAGGCGAACGTGCCGAACCACGAAGCCACTCTTAATTCCGCCGCCATTCCGAGTGTCACGTGGGCTTCTTGCGGCGACATTGCATAATCCGTGGTCAACCACGCGATCATTTCCGAGATCGCATTTTTGAAACCCCGTTCCATTCCGTCTGGGACGCAGCCTAGAGTTACAATCGCATCCGGATGCTCTACACGCGGCCAGCCGATATCATGTCTCTTTATCAAGCCCACCGTGAACTGCACATCCGTGGAGGTCTCGGTGCCCTGGCCGAGCAGTTCGCCGTCGCCATGGCCGGCGTGCCCGTCACCCAGCATGAAATAGGCACCAGGCTCATAGACGGGCAGGTACACGATGGCGCCCTCGTCCATGGCGTTATAGTCCATGTTGCCGCCGTAAGTGCCCATCGGCCCCGAGTCGATTGCTTGTCTATGGGGAGGAGCGACCCCGATGCAGCCCAGCGCCGGATGCGCGGGGAACTCGAGCTTGACCCGCTCGCCGAGCGGCCGGGATGCCGCGACTGTCCCGCGCCCGCGGTCCAGATACCAGCGCAGCGCGTTACGCCGGCCCGGCTGCAGCCACTCGTCGCAGCAGGTTGCTGGGAAAAGTCCCTCGATCGTGGCCGGTTCCAGCGCATCGGTCGTAATCCGGATTCCATTCCAGCCCCAATCGCGATTGAGCCGAACCCGGTCGAGACGCACGACGAGTGTGTCGCCCGGCTCCGCGCCTTCAACATAGAAGGGTCCAGTGAGCACGTTGTCCCCATCCAGAATCAGTTTGCCCATTTCATTGCGGCCGCGGGAATCAAGGCACTTGGTGACCACCGTATCCCCAGGCTGCACCCGCGCGACTGGTGGATGCGCAGCCGAAAACGTTGTGTAGTAGTGATCCGGAGAGATGTGGCGCGTTTCACCCTGCAACGCAGAGCTCGCCAAATAGATTGCGCACACTGTAGCAAACAGCTTCTTCATTAGTAACCCTCCAGACAACAAGCGTTCCTGGCTGGTGCTCCTGAACTCCCCACATCGTATCTCGTAATGTCTCCCCGAAAGCGGACCGCCGCGCCTATGGGCTTATGCACACTGCTGCGGATACGATCTTTTTACAATCTGTCAGGAGAGTTGCAAAAAGAAACTTTGGAAAACACTGGTTTGAGCACCGCGCGCGTTGCGATCTTTGGGGATACGGTCCTTCCGAGAGCCGCGTCGATTTGAGACCCTCAATTCGACGTAACGCATGGAGGAGAGCGCCATGGCGGACGCCTTCGTCACGCGGTCGAACTGAACGAATACGGAAAAAGCCAAGTCCTTCTATGGAAAACCAAAATAAGCTACTTGGAGGCGACACACCCACGAAGTCCGGTTGTGTTCCTTTGGAATTATGACGGACCGCACGACTGTCATTCTCCTCGAACCCCGTTTGGGGACCGTCACGTTGAAAGTGAGCAAATCGCTTTAGTGAGTATTCCTGCCCTAGCCGGCCAAATCTGATCACCCTTGCTGAGGGTAGCACTTGTGGCCATCGTGGTTGTCCGTCGCCTCTGTCCGGGAAGCGCGATGCGACCACTAACGCAATTCATAGAACCGGAACTCGTGCCTTGGGTCTTTGAAATGCAATAGTCCCGCCACTCCGTGCGATGCCAGCCAGCGGCGACCGTCGGGGTTGGCGGAGATGAACTCATAAGCCGTCGATTCGAGCCAAAGCGGCTGGCCTCGCCCCCGCGCGTCGGAAAGGCTGCGCTCCAAACGGCCGAGGTCCAACTTGTCCAGCCCGATCCAAGAGGCCTGCTGATTGAAGTAGCTAATGGTCCATAGATCGGGATGGAAGTCGTGAAATGCGATGGGCGTGCCCGGCGGCCAGCGGTCGTGTTGCGCCAGCGCAAACTGCAGGGGGACGTTTTGCACGCGCGATTGCGGATAAATCAGAAAGACTAAGTTCCACAGGAAGAGCGCGCCGCAGACCAGTCGCGGCAGGAAATGATCTACCCGAGCGCCACGAACCGCGCAGCACACGATTAGAATCAACGGCGCCAGGTAGAAGAGCCGGTAAAATGTGTTCTGCGGCATCCAGAAAAACAGGAATGCTACGTACGCTGCAAGCCACAGCAGAAGGTCCTTAGGCGGAGCGACAAACCGGCGTGGCCGGCCGCGGTTCCAGCGGAGCGCGAGCGCCGCGATGCAAACAGCAAGGGCCGTGGACCCAATTATCGTGAATGGTTCGGCCTTCACCTGGTCGAGTCGGCCACCGAAGAAAAGGCGGAGCGTTCCCCGCAGCGTTAGGCCGAAGTCGCGGATCGGTTGATAGGAAAACGTGGCATCCGGCGAATGCGCCGTCACCCAGCCGAGCAGGCCTGACGCATCGAATCGTCCGAACACCGTTCGGTATGCCAGCACGTAAGCGATTCCCACAGGGGTCAGGGAAGATCCCCCATAGGCGAGCGCTTTCTTAGGCTCTTTCAGACGGAACAAGGCAATCGGGAGAAAGAGGAAGGCGAGTTCATGAAACAGCATCGCTCCGGCGTGCGCAACGCCTGCCAAAACAGCGTTGCGCTTGGTTTCGAGCAGATCATTGGCGCACAATACAAGAAAGATAGAAGAAATGTAGGCATTCGCGTCCGTGGCGAATCTCCACCACGTGGCGGCGAAACCGAATGCTAGTGCTCCCGCGATGCCAGCCTGCATAGACACCTCCCTATGGCGAAGCGCCCGATAGATCAGAACAACGCTTGCCCCGCCCAGAAGGCTGTTGACGAACTGCATCAAGAACAGCGCGCGTGTCTTGACTCCGATCAGCAGCACCGCATGGTACAGCCAGACGTTCGCAGTGGTGTAGATCAGATGATTCGGATGGAGTGTGTCACGCGGCGGAAGCTGCTTCTCCACATTGATTGCAAAGGCAACCCCGTCCCAGTAGTAATTACGGGTAGGGAGCAACAGGTATACGGCAACAGGAAGCGCCAGCCACAGGCGAACGAGCCTTATCGCGCCGGAAGGTACCCAACATAAAGGGCGTAAGCAAAAACGTGGCACATTAGTCTTGCTCCGGCCCGCCTGTAAGGAGACACCTCAGTTGTTATGAGCGAACACTGCGATAACGGTTGCGAAAGCTGATGAGTTCTCAGCGATCCTCTACTGCTAAAGACCTAGCCAACCGATTTCCAACTACACCAGACTGCGCAGGCAGCCGTCATTCGTTCCAAACATGGCCTCGCTGGCAAGTGCTGTCTTCTCTGATCGAGCCTCCGACGCTCCGTTGAGTGTTGGATCCCAGCTCATCAATAGGTTGTTGAAACCGGCGACCTATGATCTAGCAGAAGGGTTACCAGCAGATAAACTCGTCGATTGCGTGGCCGTAAGATACTTGCGAACTGGGTGCCGCGAGCGAATTCAACACTGCGTTTTTCGACTGTTCCAGGTCGGGGAGCCGAAGGACTGTCTTGGGTTTGGGTCGCTTCGTCGTCTTTTGCCGACGCGCCATACTGACGGCCTCGTAAGCCGTGGTGTCAGTATGGAGGTCAATCTCGCCTATTCAGATTACGAGAACCCCGTTTCGATACACCGACAAGCGTGAGTAGGGGCAGGCGACAACTCGTCAACCGGGAATTGCGAAAATCGACGAAGGTAGGGGGCGGCTTTTGCAATGGCCCGGTTTTGTACGGTTGCGGATGCGGCATCACGTAACTTTTTCGTGGAAGAACAGTATAAAGAGGGATGAGATTATCCGTCTTTCAGGCGCTACAAGTAGCTTCCGCCTGCGCTGGCGATTGGCAAAGCAATGTGCTCTCAAAGACTTACGCATTTGCGGGCAAGAAACAAGAACCGTTCCAGAACTGTTGGCTGCCAGACAGAATGTCAAATATGAAGGCCAGGATTGGGGGCACCAGTGTTGACTGATTTGCGGGAGGCGCAACGGCAACTGCGTAAGGCGCCCGGAATCACCACCACAGCAGTGATCACACTAGCACTCGGAATCGGTGCGACGACGGCGATCTTTACCCTCGTGCACCAAGTAATGCTGAAGTCGCTGCCGGTGACAAGGCCAGACGAGTTGTGGAGGATCGGGGATAAAGTCCGCTGTTGCAACTGGGGTGGATATACTCAGGGCGATGACGGAGATTTTTCGCTGTTCTCGTGGGAGGCATACAAGAACTTTC
>QHXW01000435.1 GCA_003223115.1 Acidobacteriota bacterium | reverse complement strand
AAACAAGACGCTTGCCCGCGAACATTTGTCGAGCTTCGTGGTGACTGAGATCGACGGAAGCGACAAGAGGCCAACCTTGCGCTGGCATGTGGTTGCGGCGTTGCGTCGCCAACTGGAGAATACCCGGCTCGGACGGCGGGTGCTGTGCACGGATCGACACCTCTGGAGCACGGGCCGGATTGTGTACGGGTTCCGTGGTCAGTGGAATGTCGAAGAACTGTTCCGCCGGGCCAAGAAGGGAGGCGTGGTGCCCTGGGGACCGTCGCATCAGTGGGCGGATGGGTCACTCCGTCTGCACACCTTTGCCACTGTGCTTGGACTGATGCTGGTGAGTCTGGCGAAGATCGCGCTTGGAACCGGCGACTCCGCCCTCGCGATGATGGGCGATCTAGCCGAGATCCGCGCCACCATGGTGCGTACGACGACGCGCGGGCCGGGGCGTCGGGCGACCGTGCTGCTTGCGCCGGACCTGAACGTCCAACAGCGCCGGGCGGTGAGGATATTCGCACTTGACCGTTGGATGCCTACACTTCTTTCATGTATGACAAGCCGGTCTGTTCATACATAATTGACGCCCCTAAAACCCGCGTTCGCCTAACTCTGATGCGAAGGTAGGGCTAGCGTGTAATGAAATGCCGCTGACTGGTTGAACCGCCGCATCAGTTTCTCTAGATGCGCCATAGCCTGAACATCCTGACGCGCGCTGATGTAAGCCTCCGCCAGCGCCAGATTCGCTGCGAGCGATTCGGGAGAAAGGTCGGCTGCCTGGCGCGCGGAATCGATTGCGCCGGTGAAATCATGCCAATCTGGAGAGTTCGACGCGGGCGCCCGCATCTCGCGGATTGATCTCGAGCGTGCGCAGGAAGGCCTTTTCCGCCTCCGCCGGCCGGCCTTGAAGCAGCAGCAGACGGCCGTAGTTGAACTGCGCCGTTTCGTCCTTCCCGTCGATCGCGAGACCCCGCTGGTAACGGTCTACCGCTTTGTCGAGATCGTTGCGGCTGTCATACAAGAGTACCGCATCGAAAAAGGGGCGCGGGTCCCGGGGACTGAGTGCGATGGCGTTTTCGAACGCTTCGAGAGCGGCGTCCCTCTCACCCAGCCGGACGCTGGCCATCCCCACGTAAGTCCATGCCAATGCGTCGCCCGAGTTTTCCCGTACGCGGTGGCGTGCTTTTGCTAGAGCGTCGCGATAGCAATTTGCTTCGAGGTCCCTGGCAATCGCGGTGAGTGAGTCAGCACCAGCGGTCTGGGCGCCTCGAGCGGCCAACAGAAACAGAAAACAAGGCACTGCGGCGAGAGCGTGGTGAGCCACCAAGCTGCCCTGCACTCCCTGATTGCATCGCGTCACCACACGAAACGGATACCCATTTGTCCGTTGCGCGGCAGGTTGGACTGGGACGTGATGACTCCAAAGTCGCTCGACCCAAATGATGTACCTGGGTCCCCAAACCGAGCTGTATTAAAGAAGTTGAAAAACTCGGTTCGGAACTGCAGATACATACTCTCCCTGAACGTGAAATTCTTGAATAAGGAAAAGTCGATGTTCTTGATTCCGTCACCACGAAGACTTGAAAAGTACCGCGACGCGTTGCCGACCGCTTGATCGCCGGGATCAGAGAAAGCGGATTCATTGAAGTAAATGCCCTTGCCATCGACGGCGTCCCGTATGCTCGCGCCACCTTGGGGTTTCCAGAGACATTGGGTCGCTGATTCCCGTCCGCGAGCCGGTTATCGGCCATGTGTATGCCAAGCGGGGTTCCTGACTGAAGCGTTACAAACGCGTTCGTTTTCCAGCCTCCCACGATGGCGTCGAGTGCGCGGTTCATGTTTCTACCGAGCGGTCTTCCTTTGCCGACCGGCAGGTCATAGGTCACTGCGAAGGCCAATCGATGCGGCGTATCGAAGCCGCTTACGCCTTTCTCAGCGCTTAAGTTGGTCAGATCCTGCAGTTCGCCTGTTGCCTGCAGAGTGCCGACCCAAGGATTGAAGCCGAGCGAGTTGTCATCGACCATATGCGCATATGTATAGTTGCCGGTGAACGCGAGGCCATATGAGTAGCGCTTCTCAAAGCGAACCTGTAGGGAATTGTAGCGGGAATTGGCGATGAACTGGGGATACCCGCCAAAGCTTCCCGCGAACTGGGGATATGGACGAAGTAGATAGGAGCGCTGAATCTGCGGATCGTTATACAGCGAATCCGGTTCGTTAAAAATGGCATTCGGACCCCGGAAAAATGGGTAAAACGGATTGTCTACCAACTCGGCGAGGCCGTCGCTGCCATACTTGTCGCGATCCGCGCGGCTGAGGAAGTTCCGGTTGCGCGTCCCGTCGTAACCGTTGAAAGGCAGATGCGTGCTGCGGTTCGCCGAGTAATTCACTTCCACCAGGATGTTGGCTGGAAGCTCGCGCTGGATCCCGATGTTCCACTGGTAGATCTCGGCGTTGCGTAACCCGTCGTTGAGGTTGTACCCGTTGTCGAATCCCCATTGCGCAAGCTTGCCGTACTTCGGTCCGGGCGGACCAACGAAGCCCACCGGGAACGGATTCGACAGTGAGGCGTAAGGCGTGATGCCGCCATCCTTCGAGAAGTACATGGTCACGTTTTTGTACCAGGGAGTGCCGACGTACTGGCAATTCGTGGCCACGTTGAAACCATAAAACACGCCCGCGCCGCCGCGCGCACGACGGTCTTGTCGTTCAGCCGGTAAGCGAACCCGAGCCGGGGGCCAGTTGTTGTGGTCACCATTGCCGGCGCTTTTTGCCGTCGGCCAGATAACTGGTCCCTTTCAGCCGGCCCAATCCAGGGATGTCGATGCCCGTGTCGCCGTTATAATCGACAACCACCAGGCGGTTGAACCTCTCAGTAAATGGCGTGCTCCATTCGTAACGCAGCCTCAGGTTCACAGTGAGGCGCTGGCTCACCTTCCAGTCGTCCTGCACGTAGATGCCTTGGTCCTTGGATTTATCCGCCACCGGCGGCTGGGTTCCCACGTGCCCCCACGTTCCCCAGCCGACAAGCAGTGATGCCAGGCCGTTGCCCTGGCTGGAATCGGGATTGAACACGTCCTGCATGGTAGTGGAGCGTTCGAATCCGAACTGTCCGGTGGGATAATCCGGCTGCCAGAAGTTATTGAATTGAAGAAAATCCGCTGCTCGCCGCCGAACTTCAGGTTGTGCCCGCCAATCACCTTCGTCAGCGCGAGATCATACATCCACTGTGTTTGTCCTTTTACGGTATCGGTGCAACAGCAACAGGATTGCCCCAGAAATCCGTACTCTTCGGGACCGATCTCAGGGAATCGCTTCAAGCCGAAGTAGCCGTTCAGGCTGGACGGGAATCCAACGCTGGCCGGATCAAGTTCCGAGGCTTTCTGCTGGTAAAAGCTCCGATCCACGCCACCGCGAAACGTCAAGTAGAGCGGATGTTCACCCTTGGGGCGGAGCGAGGTTTTCCCGCTAAGGCATAGTATTCTAACTAACGGGGTTTTCATCGCGTGGGCAGCTTCTTGCGCGTGACTACATTACATTCGTCTCGGTGTGAGGCAACGCTTCCGGTAGGCGGAGATCCAGGGCTTGGAGCAGAGCCCCCGTATCGGCGTGCGGCGTGGGGATTCTGAGGCAACTCCCCCCTCCGTCCACCTGCACTTCCGTCGAGCACAGAGTCTGCAATTGGCGCAGTCCCTCTTCGACGGTA
>QHXW01000434.1 GCA_003223115.1 Acidobacteriota bacterium | reverse complement strand
GGCGCGTGCTTTGAAACTCAGCGTGAACCAAGCGGCGCTGGAAGAGGCCGCTCGGCTGGACGGCTGTTATGTTATCCAGACAGACCTTCCCGAGAGCGCCGCTTCCAAGCAGGCAGTGCATGACCGCTATCAGGATCTGGCTCAGGTGGAGCAAGCGTTCCGCAACTGCAAAAACCATGCACCTGGAAACCCGGCCCATTCACGTGCGAACGGAGGAACACACCCGCGGTCACGTCCTGGTGGTGATGCTGGCCTACCTGATTCGGCGGGAACTGGGCCGCGCCTGGACTTCGCTGGACGTTACCGTCGAAGAGGGACTGCGCCAATTGCAGACTCTGTGCTCGACGGAAGTGAAGGTGGACGGAGGGGGGAGTTGCCTCAGAATCCCCACGCCGCACGCCGATACGGGGGCTCTGCTCCAAGCCCTGGATCTCCGCCTACTGGAAGCGCTGCCTCACACCGAGACGAATGTAGTCACGCGCAAGAAGCTGCCCACGCGACGAAAACCCCGTTAGTTAGAATACTATGCCTTAGCGGGAAAACCTCGCTCCGCCCCAAGGGTGAACATCCGTTGGATGCCGAGGGCATTCTCAGTTTCGGACTGATCTGGATGGACTACCTGCGCCGGCGCGACGCCAAATCGACCGTAGAAGGTTTACCGCTCTTTCTGCCCGAAGGAAAGGCGGACCACATGTTTGCGCCCTCCGTTCTTGAATCCCAAGGCCGCCCGCTACGAGATCTTCGCCTATAACAAAGAGGACTTCACCGCTCGTCTCGACCCTCGCAATTTTGCGAACCTTGACACGCGCCCGGACGTTTGTCGCCGGCCCGCTCTCGCAGATTGTGGGCTGGTCGAGCGGATCACCGCAATCGACGGCGTGGAACAGATTGATAAAGGCGATGGCGAAATCAGTTTGCGTGAGCGCGGACTGGAGTTCGCCCGGGTCTCGGATAGCGGTGTCATTTTTGGACTCGGCTGGCCTCAATCCTGTTCGTCAAGACCAGTTCGCCGAAGTCCAGCGTCTCGCCCGCGAACCGGCTCCCTTGCGCTCAATAGCGGCGAACAGGCAATCGGAATTGTATTTACGCAACCCGGAAGCTTGGCTCGAATCGCAGGTGCGCTGCACGATCGAAGCGTTGGATTCGTCTCTAATGCGCACGCCGATTTACGGGCAGGTGCCGGCGTTCGCCGGAGGCGAGCGCGGCATCATCGATCGTGCGGCGGTCGAGCACTCGGGCCGGTTGTCCGTTCTCGAATTGAAGGCCTTCGCCGACCTCCATTTGCCGCTTTAGAGTCTGGATTACTGGATGCGCGTTCGCTGGCATCTGGACCGAGGAGAATTTAGCGCGCATGGTTACTTCCCAGGTGTTGCGCTGCGCAGTGAGCCGCCCAGGCTGCTGCTGATCGCGCCGGCACTCGAGTTTCATCCCACAGCCGAAACGATTCTCCCATATCTTTCACCGTTAGTGGAAGTGGAGCGCATCGGATTGAACATGGACTGGCGAAACCGCCTGGAAGTGATGTTCCGGCTACGCGGCAGCGAGCGACCGCAATAGCGCCATCCTGCCGCCGTTGAGCCGGTCAAAGCCCGGTCCTTTCTTCACCATCCTGATGATGCAAACGCTTGGGCGGGCACGTAGAATCGGTATATGCCCTTGCGAGTTCTGAAAGAGATCCGCTCGGCGGTGGCGAATCTGAACCCTGAGGAAGTCCGGTCCGCAGCCGAGCGCCCGTTGCGCATTGCCCTGGTGGGGTCGAATGATAGAAGCATCGACGCCATGGAAGAATTTCTGCTGCCGGCGGACCATGTGTCCTTTCAGAAGCGCGCCGATGCAAACGCTATTCTGTATCGTTCCACACGAGCCGAATCTCCGGAGCAATTCGACCTGGTGCTGTGCGAAGAGGAGCGGTGCCCGAAAGGCGGATTCACGTTTTATGCGAATGACCCGTCCAAGACTCTGCACGAGATCCTCGAACAGCGGCCTGAGCTTGGCATCGCTCTCTCGCGAAATTTTTATCCTTTTCGCCAACCGGTCGTCAATCACGTGATTCATTCGGTTGCTCGGGACAACGCTCTGTTCGCCGTAATTACAGCGCTGCCTGACATCATTCCCAGCATCGTCGATCTGCCCTGGTCCATCGGCGAGTTCGCCAGTGACACCGCTTTTTTGACGATCAACCAGATCCGGATGGCCTTCCTGATCGCGGCGGCCAGCGATAAACCCGTAGGCTATTCCGTTCAAAAGGGTGAGATCGCAAGCATCGTCACGGGCGCGTTTGGCTGGCGGGCGCTGGCGCGGGAACTGGTCGGCAAGGTTCCGTTCGGTGTGGGCCTGATACCCAAAGGCGCCATCGCGTTTGCAGGAACGTACGTAGCAGGCCTGGGCCTCGACCATTTTCACCGCTTGGGTTACGGATTGAGCCGTCAAGAGAGGCAGGATTCCTATCAGGCGGCTTACGATCGCGGCAAGGGCATTGTCGAACTGGTCGTCAAAAGTTTGCGCGGACGCAGCGCGGCTTGACCCCCTTCCCACGGGAACGAGAGCAATCATACAATCAGAGTAGCGGGCCGCGACTCGCTGACATTAGGAGAGACTCTATGCGTTACCGTACAGTGACAGTTTGTGCCTTTTTCGGCCTGACCCTGGCAGGTACTGGGCTTGCGGACTCCCTGACTTTGAAAGATGGGCGCGTGATCAACGGGACCTACCTGGGCGGCACTTCCCGACAGATTCGCATGGAAGTGGGAGATAACATCCAGACATTCGAAGTGAACCGTGTGGCCAACATCCAGTTTGGTTCAGGCTCCACAGCGTCCGCGGAGCCGGCACGCCAGTTGGAGGAATCCCCCAGACCATCGCAACCGCGCGAGCGAGTGGACATTTTAAGGCCGGATGCTGCATCGCGCAGGCACGAGAGCAGTTCCGGCGACTCCGCGTCCGGGGTGGAATTGCCGGCAGGCACGGTCGTGACCGTACGCATGATCGACCCCGTGGATTCGGAAGTGAACCGCGTCGGCGAAACCTTTCGCGCGAGCGTGGATGAGCCGGTGGTAGTCGGCAGCGACCAGGTGATTCCGCGCGGCGCGGATGTGGTTGTCAAGCTGGTGGACGACAAACAATCCGGCAAGATTTCCGGTCGTACAGAGCTGACTCTCGATCTGGTTTCGGTAAGTGTGGGCGGCAAAATGATTGACGTCAATTCCCAAGCCATCACGCAAGCCAGCAAGTCGCGCACGGGCAGAAGTGAGAAGGTGATTGGCGGCACCGCGGCTTTGGGCGCCATCATCGGAGCCATCGCCGGCGGCGGGAAGGGTGCAGCCATCGGCGGTTTGGCGGGTGCGGGTGCAGGCACTGCCGCGCAAGTGGCGACCAAGGGCCAGCGGGTACATATCCCGTCCGAAACGCGTTTGACGTTTACGCTCGAGTACCCCGTCCGCATATGAGCGGACGGTTGCTCATGGGGCTTCTGGCGTTGACGATGACGACGCCCTCTCAGCAACCATTGATCGAAGGGCAGGCCCAGAGCACCGTGCGCGTCATCATCTATGAAGACTTGCATTGCCCGGACTGCGCGGATTTCCGGCGCGTGCTGGACGAGAAGATTCTGCCGCGCTACGCCGATAAAGCCGCCTTCATTCATCGCGACTTTCCGCGAGCCAAGCACGCCTGGGCGCGCAAGGCCGCGATTGCTGCCCGCTATTTTGGCGAGATCAAGCCGGAACTCGGCTTGGCCTACCGGCGCCAGTAGATGAAAGACCAGACGGCGATCGTAACCGGCGCCAGCCGCGGCATCGGGCGCGCAATTGCCGCCGAACTGGCGCGAACACATCGGGTCATTGCGACCTATAAAGAGCGCCGCGAAGCCGCCGAGAGCGTCAAAGCCGAAAGCGGCGCCGAAATCTTCCAGTGCGACATTTCGTCAGCCGCCAGCCGCACAGCGCTCATGGAATTTGCACGCCATCACCTTGAGCACCTGGACCTGCTAGTGAACAATGCCGGGATGGCTCCTCGAGAGCGGCAGGACGTGATCGAGGCCTCTGAAGAAAGCTTCGACGAACTGATCGCATCCAATCTGAAAGGGCCGCATTTTCTAGCGCAACTAGCCGCCCGCTGGATGTTGCAAACCCTTTCCGGACTGCAAACCACCTCCGGGTGGAAGGCCAATTCCGCGTCCGGCGGGCGCATCGTCTTCATTACATCGCTTTCCGCCTACACGGCATCGACGAACCGCGCCGACTATTGCATCTCGAAAGCCGGCCTGAGTATGTCCGCGGCAGTCTACGCCCAGCGGCTGGCCGCGGATGGGATTGGGGTGTTTGAGATCCGGCCCGGTATCATTCGGACCGATATGATTGCGCCCGCGGCGCAAAGCTACGAAGAACGCATCGCTCAGGGCCTGGTGCCGCAAAAACGCATGGGCGAACCGGCTGACGTGGCGCGCGCCGTAAGGGCCATTGCCGATGGATGGCTGGATTACTCAACCGGCCAGGTAATCGACGTGGATGGTGGTTTTCACGTCCGCGGACTGTAATTGCTTGTAGAACATACCCCGGCTGGTGACCAGCTTGTCTCTTCGGCTGCGTTTGAAAGTGACAATTCGTCACAAGGTTAGCAAAGCAACGTGTCTGCTGGTAAACGTTATCTGCGTCCGCAATACCCACCTTACGAAGGGCTTACTACCAAAGGGACTGTTCGAAAGTAAAGGGTCGCTTCCGTGCTTGATGAAAGGCCGGAGGCAGTATGAAACGAGCGCTCGTGGCCGGCATGTTCATCTTGTGCGTGGCCGCCGGCAAGGCCGAGAACAAGTTGGCCCCGGACCCTCTCCTCCGGAGGGACCGCTCAGCTCTCGAGGTTATTGTTCAATTCAATTCCGCGCCGACCGAGAGACGACACAACAACATCCGACGTATAGGCGGAGAGCTGAAACGGAATCTGAGCGCGGTGAGTGCGGCACGTTATTCCATACCAGCCGACCGTATTGCCGAACTGTCCGCTAACCTCGATGTGCAGCGCTCATGGATTAAGGACCGTTTAATCGTTTATTTACATGACTGTCGATCCATGGTGAATCCCGGATCACGGAAGGAACAAGTCATATGCCAGTAGCAGCCAAGCGTTATGCCTACGGCGTGATCGCCATCGGTGGAGTGGTTCTGGCGTTATCGCTACGAAACTGGTCATCGCCGCATTTGACCTCGTTCATCGTTTACTTCATTTTCTCGATCGTCGCATCGATGGTAAAATTCACGCCGCCCGGAATCGACGGCACGTACTCGTTGAGTTTTCTGTTGACGCTGATCGGTATCGCCGAATTTACGCTTCCCGAGACGCTCGCCGCCACCTGCGCGGGCGCTGTCATCCAGTGTCTTTGGAAGGTAAAACAGCGGCCATTGATGATTCAGGTCCTCTTCAGCGTGGCCAACCTGACCCTCAGCACCACGTTGTGTTTCGCCATCGCTCACGGCATGCTTGGCCAGGCCCTGGAGGCATACCGGCCGGCCGTTCTGGCTTTGGTGGCCGCCGTTCACTTTGCAGCCAGCACGATACTGGTCTCCGGCGTCCTTTCTCTTCTCGAAGGAAAGCGCCTGCATCACGTATATCGCGCGTGGTACTTTTGGTCGTTTCCGTATTACCTCATTGGCGCGGCGGTTGTGGGGCTGCTGCCATTATCTGGAAAGGTTCCCGCTCCCGAAGGCTGGCTGATTCTGTTGCCGCTTCTGTATTTGGTTCATTTTTATTACCGCCTACGCACCGATCCGGCATCAGCGGATGGTGGTGGCGATGAGAGTCCGGAACGAAAATTACCGGCCAATGCCAGTCTGTATATCGACGCAGTGATCTCCGCCGGCGCAATGCTGGTGATTTACGCAGCTCTGCACTGGGAGTCCCAGAACGTGAATCGTTTTCTCGGCTACATGGCGATGGCGCTGCTTGCGGGAACCTACAAGGTGCGGCTGCCGCGGCTTCGGTCAACGATTTCGGTGAGTTTCGTTTTGATCCTCGTGGCTGTAGCAGAACTCAGTCATGCCGAGGCCGTATTTCTGTCCGCCGCCGTGGCGCTGGTCCAAACCGTTTGGAAAGCAAAGCGACCGGCAAAACCCATCCGCATTATCTTCAATTGCGCCAGCCTGGTCCTTAGCACATCGGTGGCTTTCGCTGTCTGCCGCGCCTTGATGGTATGGGCATGGCCGGCCGCGCTCCCGGCGTTCCTGGTGATCGCGACGGCCCTACTGTTTGGCAGCAACAACGCACTGGTGGCCGCGGTCATGTGCCTGTCAGAGGGCAAGCCCATGAACGATATGTGGCAGCAGTGCTATTTCTGGTCGTTCCCTTATTACCTGGTGGGTGCGGCTGCCTCCGGCCTGATGATCGCAACAGCTCGTACAGCGGGCTGGCCGTTTTCGTTCCTGGTGCTGCCGATACTGACGATGATCTATGTCTCTTACCGCTTACACGCGCGGCCCAGAACCGCTGCCCAGTCGGGAGCATAGCCAGCATCCGGCCTCGCTTGGCAAGCTGCATTCAACATCAATTGTGTTGATCATTTTTTGAGGAGTGCCGGGAATTTGATCCGTTATCGCTGAGCTAAACCAGCTATTCGCTCAGATGCGAGCCCTCTGTCGCGATGCGGTAATCCAGATAATGGCGCACCATCTCGTTTTTGAGACTCGCCACGGCGGTTTCGAGCGCTCTGGCTGATGCGAGGGGCTTATGCCCATCGCCGTGCCGCTCAAGAAGTACTCCCACCGCGCGCTCCAGCCGATCCTTGATGGAGGAAATGGCGGCGATCTGGCGAAGTAGCTCCTCGTGGCGGCCCGAAACTGTAGGCGCGTTCATACGTTTTAGAGTGCAATCGTCGCGCCAGAAGAGCGCGAGCAGCGGCGGCGTGAGAGTTGCGGCGGAACGACAAGCAAACATTGGAGATAGCGTTACCCGCGGCCCGAGGGTTCAGTACAAAGGCTATCTATTCAGATAGAACGCTATCTGTGCAGATAGATAAGCAGCACTCGCAAGGCACCGGTCCTCATGTTGGGATAGAGCACGGGCGCGCCCCGCTTTAGTTAGGTGGGGGGTTACCGTGCCTGCTCTTTCGATTGCAAGACGGGTTCACAGTCCCACCGTGGCTACGTTTCCCGTGGCCCCTATAATGCCGGACGGCCGGATTTCCCGTGGTCCGGTTTGAAGCCTTGGCCTGTCTTCCGTGGACCTTCCCAGTATGAGGAGAGGTTTAAGTGCTGGTGCACATACGGCCCCGTCATCATCTGGTTTGTCCACAGCCTCGGCTCCCCTCTTGGCAACGGCTTAGGCCGGTTCTGTGCCCGACCACCGTGCTAACGGTGAGCCCGCCAAGCGCCCAGAGTCCCTTTGCTCAATGCGAGTGTGACCTCCCATTGAGGAGACGCTCCTTCCTCCTTTTTCGCTCCTACGGACTCATTCGTCAGTCGCAGCTCTCCTCTACTTCGGTTTTTTTGCCTCGTTGAAGGAGTCTTTGCAGGTTGTCTACCAGTCCCTGGTGGGAAACTCCCGCTAGGTCGTTTCTAGGTCCCGTCACGCCGCGGACTGGTGATCGGTCCAGGTTTTTCATTCCAATTAGCATGTGAGGGCGGGATGCGAGTTGTGTGGCGTGTGCGCGCAGTTTAAACTAGGAACGATCGGG
>QHXW01000433.1 GCA_003223115.1 Acidobacteriota bacterium | reverse complement strand
GGTCTCACTGAGCCTGCGGGATGTGGAAGCTTATGGCCGAGCGGGCTCATCAGTAGACTACACCACGGTGTGGCGTTGGACACAGACCTTTGCCCCGGAGGTGCAGCGCCGATTGCGGGGGCAAGCCGAAAGGATCGACCTGGCACATGGACGAGACTCTTGTACGGATCGCTCGGCCGTTGGACGTACCTGTTCCGTGCCGTCGTTAGCGGCGGGCAAAACGGTGGACTTCTACTTATCCGAAACTCGTGACCGTGAAGCTGCGAATTGCTTCCTCCGACGAGCGTTGGCTAATCCCGACAACCACGCACCACACGTTTTCGCCAAAGACCGACAGAGAAGTCATCCCGCGGCCCCTCCGAGAACTACATGTCAACTCCGTCGCAGTTGTCGGCATCGAACGCAACGCTACTCGAATAATCGCATCATCGAATCAGACCACCGCCACATCAAACGGCGTTTGCGGGCCATGCAAGGCCGGCGTACGACAGCGACTGCTTGCGCGGTGATCGCGGGAATCGAGGCGGTGCAGATGATTCGCAAAGGCCATGTACTTGGGATCACCAGAAAGAACTTCACGCGCAAGCCTGGGTATTCGGCGCTCTGCTCGGTATCAATTAACGCCCTGTAGAAGCCGCGACGTCACAAGGTCGTTCCATCAAACGCTGTTGCAACGCTTCCTTCCGCAGCGTTCGTGACTTGATCAAGCCATCCAAGATTACATCCGGCTTTACAACAAAAAACCGCGACCCTTTCTATGGGTCGCCAGCGCCAGCCGGATCATCCGGAAGGTCAACAAATATAAGGAACTTCAGAAACAGGAGACTAGCTAGACTAGCAGCTCTCCGGCGCCGGTACGCATGGCCCTGCGAGTTTGAATTTGCCGTTTCTGCCAGAATCCTGGGACAGGCGGATGTTCGATTGTGCCTTTTGAAAGGCGGGTGACACGCTTCTCTGCAATGAAATTATTAGAACCAATCGAAGCCGATCACACGCTGAGATTAGTGTCGTGCCCGGCGACTCGCCGCTCAACGTAAAGCCGGTAGTGCAGATAGGTGAGGTACATGATGGGCAGGATCAGCAAGGCCGCCTTCCAGCCGACATAATAACTGGAGACGTTGACTAGCCCGGCTACGCCGACACCGATCAGGTAGTAAGGGAACGACCAAAGGTAGCACTGCTGCCAAACTTTGGCGAACGGCTTGGTCTCGACCAGCGAGAGCACCGTGGCTACCAGCACGGTATTGGTCAGGAAGAAGAAGCACGCGGCCATAGCCAGCAGCACGGGTATTTTGCCATTCGCCTGCTGGATCTGCGGCAGATGATAAATGAAATGCGCGCTGGTGATCGCCATAGTGAGGCTTGCAATGTTGAACAACACCTGCGGTATGCTCGGCCGCACCTTGACGCGCCAGACACACTGCATTGCGGTCGCGATTGCACCCAAAAGCAGCGTCTCCGAAAAACTCAATTGCGACACGCCGATGAGGATGAACAGAAAGTTCAGGGACATCGTACCCGTGAGCCCCGGGAGCCTCACTTTCAGCGTGGATGCAATCAAGGCCAGCAACAGGTAGATGGTGAAGCGAACCGGGTCGTCAGATTCCCAGTGAGAGATTCCCAGTGCCAACATCATCAGGCCCGGCACGATGGCCAGGGCAATAAAGGTCTTCGCTTTGGTTGGCATTCAGTAAATCCTCCTCCGGGCTTAACATGTCCCGATCGGCAAGACAACATGGGAAAGCAGTACTAATTCGCCCCGCCGGATCATGATGCCGGGTGTGTTCAGGCAATCCCCATTCCAATTTGAGAAATAAGTAAGAGTTTGCAGATTGGACAGTTACAGGAACCCGTTGAGTGCTAGCACGCGTCAGTATGTGACAAGTTGTCATCTACGCGCTCGGCCACTAACATCCGGGCTACACCAACACATCACTCTTAGAAGCGTTGATTTCGTGGGCTTGATGCTCAAGAATTGGAGAAGCCGCCTGACGACTGTCGCGTCGGGCAAAATTAGAATCGTAAGGAGTGAACCTGTGAAAACATTGCTAACCCGATTTTTTCGTGATGAGCAAGGCCAGGACCTGATCGAATATACACTGCTGCTTGCTTTTGTGTGCCTGGCGTCTGCCGCGCTGTTCATTAGCGCCGGCGGCAGCGTATCCGGCATCTGGACCGCTACCAATTCCCGGCTGGACGTTGCCAACACATCGGCGAGCTAAGGTACAGTGGCATCCTGCTGCCATCTCCGTCGCGTCCCGGAATCATCCAACTGCTCCCAGCGGCTGGTTTATTTTTCCGCCTGTGTAGCGGAATCTATGGGTGGATAGTTATGGAAAAGCCGTTCTCGGTGGGAGAGTCCGCAAAGGTAGGACTGTTTCCGACGGAGCTCGACGACCAGACGGAAGCGAGAATTTACTCGGGGACGTGAACCCGGATGCCCCGGCTTTTCAGCGTCCTGTTCCCTTCGCTTTCCAGGGACATTCTATGGAAGCTCGGAGTGGTATCAAGGGTTCGCTTCGCCGCGCCAAGGAGTAGCCAATCGGGAGCCCGTGGCTCCTGCCTGCCGCGCGGCTAATAAGCTGACCTGCGGAGCTCACCCCAGCAAACCAGAACAGCTGATCTCCGGCGGCCTGGATTAATCTGCAGGTTGAGAGACCCAGACTCATCCACCGAGGAGATCAGCCATTCAGCTACAGGTTGATTAAATTAAGACCATCTTGAATCAGGTGCAACGTTTCGTAGGGTTCGTCTACCAACAGGTGCGCCTGCATTGCAGCCAGGGGCGACCGCAGTCCATTGAGATCACCGTGGCGCCGCATGGCGGGATACGCGGGCGCTGTTCGCGTTGCCGGCGGCCAGCGCCGGGCTATGACCGCTTGCCGATGCGGCGCTGGCTATTTGTGCCCCTGTGGGGTATCCCCACCCATTTTTGCTACGCGCCACGGCGCGTGGAGTGCGCCGAGCACGGGGTCGTAGTCGAGCACATTCCCTGGAGCGACGGTACGTCCGAGGAATTCTGGGTGATACTTCCTGCTGGAAAACAGTTTCTCTCAACACTTATCCAGCGTCGGTTGCGGGATGAATTGCGTTTTTCTGCAGCCGAGGCCGAGCAGAACCACGAACCAGCGGACTAAATCGAGATCCGCCAGGTCTTCAAGCCCCCCAGCGGCTGGCAGGTAGTTTGCTTTCGCATACGACCCGGAGAGCTTGAGCAGTCGGCCTTTTGAGGCCGATCGCGTTGGACCGAAGAGTTGAACGCACACGTGTACGCTCTGGGCACCAGAACGAAACTGCTCCTTCTGTGATCAGCGGCCACGGCTCCACGCATTAGTGAATGGGTCCAAACCTCGGCTACTGCGGAAAAATAAACCAGCCGCTGGGAGCAGTTGGGTGATTCGCCTGAGAAGCGACGGAGAACGCGGCAGGATGCAACCGCGCGGCTTAGCTCGCCGATGTGTTGGCAACGTCGAGCCGGGAGTCGGTAGCCGTCCAGATTCCGGGATACGCTACCGCCGGCGCTAATGAACAGCGCGGCAGAATCGTGAGGAACACCTGAAAACACTGCTGACCCAATTTTTTTGTGATGAGCAAGGACAGGACCTGATCGAATATACACTGCTGCTTGCTTTTATGTGCCTGGCGCGTTCGCCTCAAGACGAAGGGCCAGCCCTTCTATAATGTGTCGTTTGAAAACGCT
>QHXW01000075.1 GCA_003223115.1 Acidobacteriota bacterium | reverse complement strand
TTCTAAAACTGCGCCGGAAAAAGAGCAAATCCATAAGCAAGCCGCCAGGAAAACTCCGAAACGCAAACCGTCCAAGCGGCCGGAGTAGAGAGCGATTTCGGGCGCCGCGGACATCCTGGTTACTTCGGGGGCTCTCCCTTGGGAATTTCGCCTTTAGGCGGCTCTCCCTGCTGCGGCTGCTCTTTGGTCTGATCCTCGGAGAGAGGCGGGGGAGTGTCGAAGGTCACGACCGCTTCGGCCGAGAACTTCCGGTACATGCGGAATTCCACGTCATTTTTCGTCAGCAGCTTGTCATGCCGCATGCGCACCACGGCTTTTAGGGGCAACAGAAAGTCGCGCTCGCCGATCTTGACGAAATCATAATCCAGCACTGTGGTGGCTTCCTGCACCGGAAAACTGGATGGAATGTCCACGGCCTGGAACATGACGCGCAGCACCATGTGCGTATCCTTGTCCACGTAAAGGAGGCCGCGGTAACCGGAGATGATGGTCTGGGTGTTCTCGAAATTGATGTGCCACTGCGAGTGAAACGAATCCACGCGATACGAGAAGACATACGCACGCCTGCCGCGTAGTGTGGCCCAATGGTCCCATCCGACCAATGCGTCGGTCTTCGGTTCCATCGTAAGCCTCAAAAGGCTGCCAAACTCGCCCGCCGATGTCGCGCCGCCCAGTGACTGGTATGCGGCGCTGGTGTACGTATTGTTCACCAACACCAACTTATATTCTTCTTTCTGGTCGAAATAAGTCAGCTTCGCGGTCAGCGTGTCCTGGGTGCGCCAGAACTCGAGTCCGGTGGGGTCATAATAGCGGCGCGTGACCTGCGTGCAGATGAAGTCCGGCAGCGATTTCGAATAGTTCATCGCATAGTCGCGGACATCACCGATCACGGCCTCCTGCTCTTCCGATGACGGCGGCGGAATGGTCACCGGCGGTGGCGCAGGCGCTTTCGGCCTCGGCTTGGGCAGTGATGCGGATTGCGCCACCAGTTCATTCAAAGCCGCCATTGTCTTGGGACCCGCCCCCTCGCCCTGTAGTTGTTCCACGGTGCGCTCGTCCAGTTGCTCGGTGAGTTTCACGTGCGCCAGATAGCTTGCGACCTGCTTGTCCGCATACTTGAGCTGTATTGACGAGCGGACGAACGCGACCAATTGGTCGAGATTCAGCGGCTGTTGCGCAAAGGCACAGAAGCACACCAATACCGCGGCCACAGGGAGACGCATCTGCATATTCTCTATTGTCGCATCCAAGCGTGCCGGCTGCCGGGAGTAGTGTCCTCAAGGTGCGTTGAAGACAGTTTTGAGCGGCCTTGATCGGTGGTATCCCTTGCCTGGAGCCTGAGCTGCGGGAGCTCCCATGTGCATTCTCAGCGGCGTTTCGTGATTTTCATGGTTCGCATGCGGCCGAAAATCCGGGGAGACGGGACGTCACTTTTACACGACAAAGAGAAAACGTTCCTTCTGTGTCTATGTCTACGGTCTTGCCCCCGCCTTCGTGAGCGCTACGTTCAACGTGGCCGTTGCCACCACGCATCACATGACCGCAGCCGACGCGTTACCGATCCGGCCGAGCAAGGAAGGGTTCCGGTTCCCGCCGTTAGCACTGCCCAGGACTTCCGCCGTTTGAGTCAAGATTAGCAATCACTTCGGAAGGAATTTGCAGCGTTGCAGCCTTGATATTCTCACGAAATGTTCGACTGAAGATGCCGGGGATTAAGAGGATGGTGGGCGAGCGCTGAAGAAGCCACGCTAGCGACGCTAGCGCGCGCTAGCGCAACCTGCACCGGCGTGGCCCCGAGTGACGCTGCTGCTCTGTCGAGCTTCGACGACTGTAACGGAGTAAACCCTCCCAGCGGGAAGAACGGCACGTAAGCTATGTCTTGCCCCGCGAGGTTATTTATCAAGCCATCATCGTTCCTGTGTGCCACGCGATAAACAAAAGCGCACTTTTACATGCTGCCTTGAAACGCCACTTCGCCGAGGTCACCGAAGCTGTCGAACTCGTTTGCCAGGAACAGGAGGGTAGAACACTCCGACAAATGGCGACCGCTCTCATCACCGCATTTCTTCAAGCTAAGATGAGGGACGCAAAGAGGATTGTCGCTTTCTACTCCGTAAGCTCCGATGAGGATGGCGCGAAGATCGCGCAGCAGTTGGCAGCCCGATCCAACAAGGCGATCGTCCGACTGTTGGCAACCGCTTGCGAGCCGTTCGCAACTGATCCACAACTAGTGGCGTCCATGCTTCAAGGTGCGATGATCGGGGTCAGCCGGATGATGCTGGAATCGGGTGCTCCTGAGAAGTACTTCGACACCTTGCGTCGGGAACTGATCTTTATGGCCGCGCGTACCTCGATGCGTGCTCTGCAAGCGTGCCGGTTCAGGAAACAGGTGCCATTGGGGATCTCGCGAAGGGGTACTTCACGGATCGATTGCTTGCGCCAACATCGGGTCCATCAGCACGCCAAGCCATCGAACTCGTTTCTGAAAGCCGATCGACCGAAGTTTCTCTGAAAAGCGAAGCCCAGAAGGGAAGGGGAGCGTGACTCTGAAAATATGCGAACTCATCAACATCGTTCTCTCGGCTTTGGTCGGTGGAATGTATTGGGGGCCATGGCTGGCTTTGAGTAGGTCGATGCCCACGTTCAAGCCGGAAGTATTTCTTGACATCGTAAACCGGATGAACCGAAATATGGAATTCGTCATGACCATTTTGACGCCAGTTGCCCTGTTGTCGACAGCTCCAGTTCTGTTCTTCTCGTACAAGGAGCAACCAAGGACCTTCTATCTAACCTTGATAGGATTCGTCATGTTCATCGTTGCACTGCTTGTCACGATGCTTATTGAGGTTCCTATCGTCAAACAGATCGTAACAGGGACCGTTGGAACACTACCGGCCAATTGGCAGCAGCTCCGTGATCGCTGGGGAGCGTTCCATATCATCCGAGTAGTTGCGGGCATTGGGGGTCTTGTCCTTCTCGTGGCAGGAGCAATCTTCTAACTGCCACCCAGCGCGAACGCTTGGCAACCCACCAATCAGTCCGTCTTGGGGCCCCGCCATCAGGCAGACTGGTACTGTGGGAGGTCGGCTTTTTGGAACGTGATTGGGCAATGGCAATCTCAATTGCCGGATTGCTTCCGGGATCATGCGAAAACCGGAACCAAGCTCAGATCGCAAAGGTCCCGAATGCAGCCCTCTACGGTCAAGGTCCCAACTGTGAGCTTGCTTTCCGAAGTCCACGATGCACACGCAGCATAACACTCTCAGGAATCTTAAGGTCAAGTAATGGCGTTTCCTCAAGTTGCCCGTGTTCCCGAAGACGATGATCCCAGGCTCGTTCTCAAACATTTTGCGCACGGTCCTTGTGCTCAGGACCCAGCGTTCCCCAATCTGCTGCCAGTGAGTAATGCTTTTCCATCGCTTTGTCCGGCGCCGCCTGATCTGAAAGACCCTGTGGGCGCATTGGGGGCGGAAGAAAAGATTCGAAGGTACTCATTGGAAAGCCTCGTCTTCGCGGAAATACGTGATTGCTAAGCTCGCTGTCGGCGGGTTTGGCGTCGCCATTCTCCCGCTTTGGATGGCGAAAAGCCCGGACTCGAACTGCCCCCTCCCCCGAGTCAGCAACGATAATTCCCCCAGAAAAGAAACTGCCCATGCGCTTTGCACCCGTAAGAATTAGCCCACCAATCCTGATCACTTCACTTTCGAACCTTCAGCCCTCATCCCCTCAATAACATCCACCCTCATCAACCATCGAAACCGCCGCACCCGTGCTTCTGAGGAACCTCACTCCGGCTGTTTTGTTTCACTTGGTTGGCCGGGCCGAGTTGCGTCCCACATTTGGACACAGGCGAGTTGAGACGCACTTATACCCCGTGTCGCTCTCAGCGGCCTTCGAGACGGATTGGGCTGGGAAAGATCAAAGCAACGGGTTCGTCCGCGGATTTCCGGATTCCGCTCCCTGTCGGTCACGGTTCAGAGGCGAGGAAAATGCAAGGCACCGCAGGCTGACGTATGAGCCAGACCGGCGAAAGCCCCGGTCCCACCGGGACATGTAGCGAAAAGCCGCAGGTCTCTCGCACAAACCGCTCGAAGCCCTGCGCTACGGGAATGATGGTGCGCAGAAGTGGACCATCCCTACGCTCGAACGCTCGGGCTCGACATGAAACGGCAGGCAAAGCCCGGAAACGCCTGTCCCACTCGTCCCTATCGGGCGTTGTGCAGACGAAAGTGCAGGATCATGTCGCTCGACACCGGCTCGTCACCGACCCTGGCCGGAGCGAAGCGCCATTGCTCGGCTGCGTGGACCGCCAGGTTCGCGAGCCGATTTTCATCGGAGAGCAGCTCTACGCGCGAAATTTGTCCGGATCGCGCAACACGCACCTTGACACTGACCGGACCTTCTCCAGCAAATGCGGCACCCATTTCCGGCGGCACCGACGGCGTCACCGAATGCAGCAGTTTGGCGGGGACGAACGCCTGCCCTTCTCTCTGGCTGCGCTTCAGCCGGTTCAGCCCGGGAATTTTCCCAAATACCCGACGGAATGCGGATTGCGGCGCTGGTTCCCAGCTCACGGTGACATGTGCAGGCTGAGGGGGCTGCGGCGCCGGTACGGCTGGGGCACTTACGGGCACAACCGGCGCAGCCTCAGTGGGCTTCTTTGAAACCTCAGGGGCCGGAAGCGCTGGCGCTATGGTTGCCGCCAACTTTCCGTCCTCGCCGGCTACTGTAACCGGCGCCGGTTCCGCAATATTCCGGGCCTCGGAGACGGCGCGGGCAGGCGGGAATGGAGAGGGCTTCTCGTCTCGTTTGCCCGTAGCGTCCTCGAAGTCTTCAGCATAAGCCTTACGTGCCGTGCGCCGGCTGCGCGCATTTGCCGATGAACGATCGGACGTCGCCGGGCCGTCAGCTTTGGCAGCGCCACTTTCCACGCTTTGGCTTTCCGGCGCTGGAGTCGAGCCATAAATTCCTTCACCCAGCACGCGCACAGACTCACTCACCCCACCGGGTGGCGAAAGAATCTCGAGGCGGAAGCCTACATCATCGGTGGCCGGCCAGTAGACCACGTTGCCGGATGCAAGTTCGGCCGCGGCCAGATCCACTTTCGTCCGGCGGCCCCCATCGTTGATCCACAGCACTGCGCTGGTGGCATGCTTTACATCAGGAGCATTGCGATTCCAGCTCAGCTTCAGGCTCCGGCCGCTCCTGCCGACGCTGAGCGCGAGCTCGCTCTGACGGTGGGCGAGTGCGACGGCGGCGGGCTTTGGGGCCGGATGATGGCCGCCTAACGCCCAAGCCATTAACAGGCCCGCAGCCATCGGAATCCACCACCATCGCGACACTTTTTCCACTGCCGTCTGCCAGCTCGCCACTTGCCAGCGGCTTGTGGGAACAGAGACCGGCGCGGTCGCTGGAGCATTTTCAAGCTGTTCCTCGCGGATCTCGTGGATTGGAAAAGCTTCGGAGCGCAACCGCGCGCTGTCGAACGGAAACTCGAAGTAGCTTGACTCGCCATGAATCTCGCCATCTTCCCAGAAGAAAAATCCGGCCGTGCCGATCTCGGTAAACGAGGGTCTGATCAACAGACACACCTGGCCCGGATCGGAAAACTACTCACGAATGATTTGGAAATCGGCTTCGTCCAGATAGAGTCCTGGCCGCGTGTGGCTGCGGTAGTACCCGACTACGGACAGGCCTGCCGGGTTCGACTGCCAGTATTCGATCCGTTGTTCCAGGCGCCCGCGGTCAGCATCCGAAAGTGAATAGGAAGGCCCGCGCACGTGCTCTGCTTCGAAAGGCTCGAAATCCTGCACAATCACACTGAGCTCGCCGCCCTTGTCGACCCAGCCCAGAAGCAGCCCTCCGACTTCCAGTCCGCGCCGGGGAAGTGATTTCAAGCCTTCGGTGACACGCGGGCCAAGTCCGTCGCATACCTCAACGTTGAGATAAACGGTAAGCCGCTTTTCCGGCGGATGCCAATCGAAAAAAGTGGACGGTGCTGGCGCAGCATTCGGATTGTCAGAGGAAGCATCCATTCGATATCTCGAGTTGCCAGTCAAGAATAGAATACTTCAGAACGGTTCACACTCACACACTCTAGCAGTTCGAGCCCGCACAAACGCAAATCCATCCTTTCGAATGTTTCTGTTACCGCTTCGATTGATGACGTACGCTCGGCGTTTTTTGTTTGATTTCGCACACTCGCGGCGCCGAAGGCTCATAATCGCATCATAAAAACGCGGAAACGCGGATTCACAACTGCATTATCGGCGCGGCTCAGAACAATTTCCGTTTCTTTTTTTGCGGCTGCTGCGGGCCCGCCCGGTTGACGGCCTCGAGTGCGATCGACGCCATGGCGCGATAGCCCTTGCTGTTGGGATGCAGCCCGTCGTCGCCGAGATCGGCTTGCAGGAAACCCGCCGAGTCGACCGTTGCGGAGTAGTAATCGACATAGGTGTAACCGCGTTGCGAGCAAAACTGGTGAAGCCAACGATTCAGAGTGACTATCGTGGAGGGCGGCCGCTGCCGTGTCATTTCGTAGCGCGGATTCATGTTCTTGTGATAATCGCTCACCGGCAGCACTGAGGCGAACAGCGGCCGGACGTGGTTGAACTCGGCTATATCCGCGATCATCACCAGGTTGTTCTCAATTGTTCCGATCGGGACGCCGCGCGCGATATCGTTGGTGCCCGCCAGCACCAACATGGCCGCAGGCCGCAGGTTAACGACATCGGCCCGCATCCGGCCCAGCATTTCACCGGTTATCTGCCCGCTGATACCGCGGTTCACGAAGTCGCGCCCGGGGAAATATTCGTTTAGCCGCCAGCCGTCGGTGATGGAGTCGCCCAGGAAAACCACCCGCGGATTACCGGGCGTAGCGGGCCCGAGCCGCTCATTTTCTTCCGAATAACGCTTGAGTTCATCGCGGTCGGGATTGCGGACCCGGAGCTCCTTATAGTCCAGCAGGGCCTCGAAATCTGTGTCCATCCGCGTCACATCGTCACGAAGTTCGGCCAGTTGTTTCAAAGCGGTTTCTGTAAACGGATAAGGCTTGGGCAGCGCGTCGGAAAGTCCCAGATAAGCCCGTGCATTGGCCAACAGGATATACACCTGCCGCGCGTCTTTGGGCGATGCGGCCTGGATGTTGACCAGTGCTTGCTTGACGTTTTCCATCAACGGCGCCGCTGCCCGCACCATGCCGGGCATGGCCACGGCGGTAGATTCCATCAGTTGAGTGATGCGCTGCAACAGAGCAAACGCATCGCGGTCCGGTAACAACGCCGTGGATGAGGTCAGCGATTGAGTTGCGGAGGTCTGTGGACGGGCGGCGGGCAAAGCCGCGAGTACCGCGCAAATAAGTACCGCGCATTTCATGTTCTCTGCTGTTTCTCCAGTTGGAATGTAATGGTGCCGATGGTGAAGTGCAGTTTCACCTGAATCCTGACGGGGATCTTGCGGCGATCATCGGTAAGCCAAACATACATGTGGCCCGGACGGTGGTACAGGACGTCATTAAACAGATAAGCCTCGTATCGAACCGTTTTGAACGTGCCTGCTGGCACTTTTATCTCCTCGCGCCGCTGCGCCTCTATTTTCGCAAACGCCAGCTTCTTACCGTCGCTTACCGGCACGTCGATCGAGTGCCCGGGCTCCAGATTCCGCGTGCGAATGAAATAGAGGCCGCCAATGACATCATGCATGCAGGCCGGGGTGTCCGGAATCTCCTTGGCGAGCGCCACGGCCTTTTTGACCAGGTCCTGCTCCAGATAGCTGATCTTTTTCGCCTGAGCGTCGAAGTGAACCAAGGTGTCGCGCTTCCGGCTGCCTTCACGCACGCTGATGTGCTGGTCTATCGCGCAGAGGCCCGCACCGAGAATTACACGGTAGTCATCAATTACTCTGTAGAGTTTCGAAACCAGCCCCGCGGTCTCCAGATGCAGATCTATTTGCCCGCCGGCCCGGACTAGTGTTGCACCGGCGTTCCAGCTCAGCTTGGCTTTACCTGCATCGATGAGTCTCCATTCGATGTTGTATTGCAGCGTTTCCTGGACCGGGAGCTCGCCTGAACTCTGTGCCTCGGCAGCCGAGAGGTTCTGCGCAGACTCAGCGCTCGCACAAAACAAAACAGCGATTAAAAACGCATGCCACGGGTCTATCCGGGCAGCAGGCATGAAACGCCAGTGTATCGCAGTCGTCGAAACCGTGGCGTTCACAGCCTGAATTCGGGATAGTTTAGCGGCTGTTGACGAGGGCTTTGTTGATCGCTCCCTCGGCGGAATCGAAACACTCTCGAATCGTGTCGAGTTCGGGCAACTTGTCGGCGCCAATGCCAACCAGAGTGTTCCTGGCGGAAGCAATCAACAGTACGCAGTCTTGCAGTTTCTCACTTTGATACGGAGTCAAACTCATTCCTCGTCACACTTCTGTGAAATGGACGCGCCTTATGAGAAACGCATGTTTGGCGCGATGCCGGGGAGGGGTGCGTCGCTCGGCCCTCAGTCGTTCTGACCGTGAGTGGAGCAACTCTAACTAACTAACTAAATTCATTTCTATCTTGCGTATTTTCAGGCACGTGCGGAATTTTACGATCTCCACTGTTGAAGGGGCGAACGGATGTAACCGTCCGCCTGAGAAATTTGTCTGATCTTGCTTGACCCGGCCAAGCGGCTAAGGATTGTCCCTGTACAACACATCTCGCACGTGCAAGTACCACTCCGTACCCAACTCTTCAGCGGGCCAGCGCGACTGGCACCAGCGCTCCCGGTGGCTCGCGCCTGCGGGGCCCAGAATCCTGGAAACCACGCGCTCCCGGCCGTGCATCGCTTCGAGTGAATGTGCCAGCGCCATGTCCTGCAGAGCGTTCCGATGGATCAAGCGCCTTACGCTCAGACGCTCCTCGCGCCGGACTTCGCGTACGTTGCAGAGGAAATTTCGGAACGGTCCGTAGACTGAGGCGTCGGCGCGCGCCGTCGGCGGCGGCTGTGCGGCTGCATGCTCCTGAATCGCTGGAATCACAGCGGATGTGATCCGCACCTCCATGGGATACATGAGCCATCCTTTCCCGGCCTTCAGCAGCACCTCCAGACGCAAGCGCCCGGCCATGGCGTCTCGGGGAACCCAGACGTCCAACCAGTAACACAGTGTCGTCTGTCCTGGAATCGGCGAGGGCAGGTAGGGAAGGCTGCCGAACCCCGGCAGTTTCGAAGGTTCTAGCGCATCGGGAATCCAGCCTTGAGCCGTCTTGCTGAACAGCTCTTGATATAGGGAGATCTGGAAGACACCTGCGGGATTGGTCTGCACGAAAAGAAAAAACGGGTCGCGTTCCGGAATGGTCACAATAACGTGGAAGGAAGCAAACGCATTGCGCGCGAGCGCCGGCGATAGAATCTCCCGCGGTTCGCCAGTATGGTCCACCGGCACAACGTTGCCGAACGGGTCGAAACGCTGGAATTCTGAGACCACCCGCAGAGACTGTGCCAGCACGGGTCCGGTCAGCACAGCAAATAGAACGGCGCAGAAATACCTCACCTGCCCGGCCTACCTGCCGGCCGGACAGTCCGGAGCCCCGTGTTCATCCTATGGAGTCGACGTGCCGTTGAAGTGCATGATCCCCTGATAAAGCCAGAACCCCGCAATGAGGATGGCCAATCCTGCCGACGCGAATCCAAATCCTTTGGCATAGGGCGTCAGCTTGTTGATCGTGCCCTGAACCTCTTTCTGTTCTTGTTCGAGGAGTGATTCGCCGGGATTTAGGAACAACTGGTCATCTTCGCGCATCGCGACCAGTGAACGCCATACCATGATAACGATGAATATTGTGGTGATGGCTGCCCATACCAGCAGCATCCCGGTTAGAGGCGTCAATGGAGAAAAACTCAGCATAAGTTTACCTCCGCGTGATTTCTTTGCTTATATACGTATTGAAATTGAACGCCGGAGTCAAGGGGTGGTCAGGCCGCGCCCGTGACTCACCGCACTGTGCGCGGGGTTTGTGCTACGCGCCAGGTTTGTTTTCGTCTCGGGGACGCGCTCCGTCACGCGTAGGCGTGCTGACCGGCGTTTCCCGTAGCCGCACCCCAACCTGCACTTTGGCCGGAACTTTTAGCGCGAGAATGCCTCCGACGTCGGTTTTTCCTTCGGCCATTTCTTCATCATCCACCTCGATCTGGTAAACACGGTGAGGCCGCAGGCCCAGCACGAATACCTCTTCGCCCTCGGTGACCAGCGTCTGAAACTTGAGCGCGTTCTTGCCGAAGTAGACCACGGCCGTATCGAGCGAAAGGGGACCTTCTGAAAGTTCCGGGTTCAGTAGAGTGACCTTGCCGTCCTCGAAAAGCTGCAGTTCGCCCTGGAAGTAGCCTAGCCAGCGCGATGATTCTTCCCAATTCGCGCGCAAAAACAGCCGACCAAAAAGCTCATCATGGAATACCAGCGGCACCAGATAATAGCTCAATCCCGGATGGTAGGGATTCGCCCAGAGGAATTCATAAGTGATGCCGAAGGTGCCGCGCATGATGAAATTGTCGTGCATGAGCCAGCCTTGCAATACCTGGTTTTCGGGCCCGTTCGGATCGTACGGCACCATGGCCAATTCCGCGGCGCGCGCCAGCATGGCTCGCCGGAGGTCGGGCTCCCCGCCCCCCTCCGAGGCCGGGATGTGGTACTCGCCCTCGGGCGCCGGATAGATCGCGGGATAGTAACTCAGCAGATCGAAAGTGACCAGGTTCTTGAAGTACGCCGGCGCGTTCTCTCGCAGATCGATATTCAGGTTGTCGCGAACAGCGTGCAGAAGCTCGAATAACGGATAAAGACCATCGCGTCCGATCATGTCGCGGCCCGCCTGGAGCGCGGGAGCGATTTCACCGCGCCACCAGGTGCGGATGAGCCGCTCGATTTCCTGAGTGGAAACTTCCTGTAGATGATCGCCCAACGCCACCGCGGCCAGTAAACGCGAACGGGCCGCCGCCACCGAACGGTCGCGCTGGCTTTGCTCAATGCCCTTCTGGAGTCTAAGAGCTAAGGCTCGCGATTGCGCAGGCGTGAGCAGCTCCTGGCACCAGTCAAAGACCAGCGCAAGCTGTCGCAGATCCGTCCCGGACCGCAGGTCGGGCCGCGGTTCCGCGCCGGATCGCGCCTCGCTGCCAGAGCTGAGCGCCCAGGCTACAGCCCGCCGCCCGCTGTCTTGATCCTGGCCCGCCCGATAATAGAGAGCTGAAGCAAATCCGGTTTCGGGCATGGGTGCGTGCCCGGCCATCAAGAGCTCGAACTGCTGCCAACGCATGGAGCGCCGTTCTTTTTCCCGTTGCAACAGCTTCAGGCGATGGGCATTCAGGAACAAGCGAGGATGCTCGGTGTAGACCTTCAGGGTCTCTTCCGGCAGGCTCTGCGCCGAAACGGGCAAAAATCCGAAAAGAAGCATTGCAACCGAAGGCCACCCACGGCACCGCGACATTTTCTCCGATTGTGTCATAGCGCCACAGCAGCCGCACCACGGCGCCCCAGCGCAACGCGCGGATTGTACGCGAGCAGCCACTGTATCAACCATTTAGGGCTCTTGACAGTTGGCCGTGCTGTTGCTACTTCTGTTTTGAATTGGCGAAGTAACTCTGTAACCTGCCCTCTGCTGCAACAGGCAGGCGATACGGAGCGGGCTAAAAACAGCGTGCTTGCGGGAGCCGGTGTTTTCCAAAGTTAACTGCTCGCTCACCGGGTCGTTTGCTGGTTGCAACAGAGGGGTTTTTTTTGTGACGGTTTTAAAGGTTCTCTCCCGGGATCTGGGTTGCGGTGGTCTTCTGGCGCTCGCTGGTGTGGGAAACTTCGGACGCGGACCTCACCAGGAGAACAGTGGCACAGGTGACCCGCCGCCGGATCCCAGCTCGACACGGGCGGACCGCATCGGAAAAGCTCAGGCAAGTCTACGGGGCGATCCGATGCGGTTTTTCTTTTTGATCAGCAAACGGAGGGCGGTTACCAGGACAGCGTTCCGGTCCGCGGTTCTTCTTCCGTGTTCGGAAGGTAAAGCGTCTTGCAGCGCTCGCAGCGATAGACTTCAGCGTCAGCGCCGAATTTCTGCTTCACTTCATCGCCAAAAAAATACCAGCGCTTCAAGTGGCCAGCGCAGAGTTTGCCCTTTTCGTCTTTTTCGTTGCAGGCCCGCATGCGGGGAACCCGGCGCTTGATCTTGGTCCCATCCGTGAGCGTGGCGACCAGTTCCGCGACGGGGATCGGCTTATCAGAGACGGTATATCTGGGATTCGCCATTTTGACAGAAGTATATCAAGAGCCGCGGGGCTCAATGAATATCAACCGGCTTTTGCGGGTTCACTCCCGGCGCGAGTCCGGTATGCGACTCTCGGAAAGGCTGCTCCAGCACCTCGCGAACTTTGTTCATGAGGGTGCTTGGTGAGAACGGTTTCGGTAAAAATTGCGCGCCCAGTGCGACGACTTTCTGCACAACGGCATCGTCCATATATCCCGATGTAAACAGCACCCGCATTCGCGGACAGATGCCCGCCAGACGCTCCGCCAGTTCGCCACCGTTCATGTAGGGCATGACTACATCTGTCAGCAACAGGTGGACTTCGCCGGCCTGCTGCTCCATAAGTTGCAGCGCTTCAGGGCCATTGGCAGCTTCGAGAACCGTATACCCAGTAAGCATCAACGTCTGGCTCACCAGCCGGCGGACGGATGAGTCGTCTTCCACCAGGAGAATGGTGATGCCTTCGTTACGCGTGTGTGGCCCCGAGTGGTTCTGCAACGGCAGCTCTCCGATCTGATTTGTGGCAATTCCCTGACCGGAATAGAGCTATCATACACCGGGTCTTAGTGTAGTTGTCCTGTTTCACACGGCTTCCCCCCAGACGGGGGCAGCCCAAGGCAGCCCATCGCTGTGTTTGCCGCCGCATGAATCCCCTTGCTACAATCAGAGCTTGCACGTTTTTGAAGGAGATTTTTGTCTTCATGGCTAGAGTTTGTGAAGTGTGCGGCCGCGGGCCGCGATTCGGGCACCGCATCAGTCACGCTCATAACGTGTCCAAGCGCCGCTGGAATCTAAATCTGCACACGGTTCGCGCCATGGTGAAGGGGGCCACGCGCCGCTTGCGCGTTTGCACCTCCTGCATCCGGAGTGGCAAGATCCAGAAGGCCGCGTAGGCCCGGCTTCGGCTCCATCCTCGCCATCTTACGGTGAACCCACACGAACCGGTTGTGTGAACGCTCCGTTCACGGCTGAGTCCCAGGCGGCGAACCGCACCCATCTCTGCTTCGACAAGTCCACCGGGATTTCAAATCGACGGGACCCGAAGGCTATCGTTTCGGGCGTACGGATAATCTTGCGGTTCGTGCGCTCGCCATCGCCCCAGACCACCTCGACGAACTCCAGCGGAAAAGTCCATGCAACCTCGGCGGTAACACCACTCACTCCATTCACGCCGAATTCCGGAATCTGCACCTCGCCCGTGGTGACGAAGAAATCGCCCGAGCGCAGGGATCGGTTGACCGGCGTCCAATCGCCTGCCGGCGGCAATGACGCGAGCTTGACGTAGTTTACGTTGAAATCACCGTAGAGATCGTAATCCGGAAACTTCTTGTAGGTATCGACTTCGCCGATGAGGTATTTCGCGCCGTCCCAATTATTCATGTCATCCAAAGTTCCAAAGCAGCGTTGGTCGCACAGCCGCTGCTCGGAGAGATCCACCGGCATGGCTTTGAACCCGGCGCCCAGCCACCGGTCGCTCGAGAAATACGGCTGCTCGCGGAGGCGGTCGGGGTAGAATGTCGAACCTTTGGTCCGCGGATGCGTCTGCCAGACGAGGCCTTGTTCGCGGCGGACCAGATCGAACATCTCCTCCGCATTGGTGGGGTGGTACACGGTTCCGTACGTCGGAATCTGTTCCTTGAACGGAGCACCTGCCGCGCGCTTGTGCGTCCAGTACACCGCCTTTGGAAACAGCAGATTGTAATGGCCGCCAAAATAGACGTTGGCCTCTTCACCGGGCAGGATCAGGAAGCCCGAATCCGAATGGCGGCGGCAGGCTTGGTAGTACAGGCTGAGATCTTCGATTCGCAGCTTGCCGGGATCTTCCGGGTGTCCGTCGCCATGAAAATCATCGAGCATCACGATGTTGACGCCCAAATCGCGTAGGGCCGGAATCCAGGGTGGCTGCACATCCAGACTTCCTGCTTCAACCAGCTCTTGGGTGAACGCCATGTGGAAATGTGTCGCCATCACCTGATAGCCGGGGAGCGGCTGGAAGCGGTCCTGGTGCGTGTAGGCAAGTACGGCGTCGCGTGTTTGAGGGCCAGGCAACGCGCTCAAGTAAAAGTACACGGGCATGCGCTGCCAGGTTCCCGGTGGCGCGTTGTAGAGCGCGTAGACGCGTTCGATCCAGATGGGATTGTAGCCGCCGGCGTTGTCGCCCTGGCGGATGCCGAGAGAGAAACTTCGATCGTCATCTTTCCGGTACCACGCATAGCCTGAATTCACTTCGATTTCGCGCGCAAAGAAGAACTGATGCGGCGGTGGAAATACCGCGATGCTCCCGCTGCCGCCTTCAGCCATTGCCAGGCGATTGCGCGCCACAAGCGGCACAGCGTCGTGATTCGGCGTTCCTCCAAACCGGTAGACCTGCGGGTTGCCGCCGGCATCGCGCCAGGTGATGCGATCGAGATCGCCGATCTTGAAGCCCCGCAGACCGGCAGTGTACTTGTACGCCACCGAGGGCTCCTCAGTCTTGGCAATAGCATCCTGGCGCAGCATGTTGGATCGTTCGTAGACCGTGAACTGCAGGCGGCCCGAGAAAATTCCCATGGACAGACCCGGGAACGAAATCTCGAGCCTGGCTCCCTCGCGCCGGACCTCGCAGGAATCGGAATGAAATGACGCGACGCCGCGGCGGATCTCTTCCGGTTTGCGCGGCAGGCCGGGATTTTCGCCGTGGCCCGGAATGCTCAGCGGCGCATCCTAAAACACGTCCCAACGGTGATCGTATGCGAGCCCATGCGCCTCGCGCCGCACGCCGCTGATGGTAGTGAATTCCGGAATCAAATCGCGGCCCAGAGTGGTCCAGGCGCCTGCGCCGGTTTTTGCCGAAAGGTCGCGAATGACTGGCGTACCCCGGTCGATGGCGAATCGCGCTCGCAGCACGGCGTTTCGTTCGCCGGTCCAGGTGACGCTGAGCGTGTCACCATCGATGCCCGCGGCGAGTTCGGATGTCGACACGCCCACCGGCAGCGTGCAATGGAGCGAGTCCGCAGAAAGGAGAACAGGATAGAAGAATGCGAGCGCCGTAAGTTTCATGCCTGTGAAGTCTGGCATTTTACCGCGACCGCCCGTGGACTAGGCATTCATGCCGGGTGTTTTTTTGTGGGGCAGGCGTCGAGGACTCGTGTGGTAGCACAGAGGTAAAAACGGTGGAAAAATCGGGCACGGTGCCGAAAAGAACAATTTTCTGACAGCTAAATCCAGACCTAAGGCCAATCAAGCGGGCCTCGATCAGGTGCGTACCAGTTCGTCACGTTGTCCATTGACATCGGTGCGCACTTAGTTCAGACTTCCCTATAGCTGGCTATAGGAGAGATTGCGCGTTTGCGTAAACATAGCAATGATCGCTTGCAGGGTACGTTGGACCTGTTGGTGCTCAAGACCTTGGCGTCGCTGGGTCCCATGCACGGCTACGCGATTACTCTTCATATCGAAAAGATTTCAAAGGACGTTCTCCACCTCGAGGAGGGCTCGCTCTACCCGGCGCTGCATCGAATGACACAGTCGGGTTGGCTTCGATCCGAGTGGGGCGCTTCGGAACACAACCGTCGGGCTCGCTACTACTCGATCACGGCTGCAGGGCGGCGGCAGTTGGCCGACGAAGAGAAGAGCTGGGCCCAGTTGATCGAGGCTGTGGCGCGAGTGCTCCGGTTCGCTTAGTGAGGGGTTTTCGACATGTCCTGGACGAGTCGTTTGATGAATCTGTTTCGGCGCGACCGGCTCCACGCTGAGGCCGACGAGGAACTGGGATTCCACCTTGAGGCGCGCATCAGAGAGAACCTGGCGCCCGACGAAGCAGCCTGTTGAGGATGATCGTGGGCGAGTCCTTGAGCCTAGTCGGGCTGGGAGCGATCATGGGAGGATTCGCGGCGTTCGCAATTTCTCGCGCGCTCTCCAGTTTCCTGTATTCGGTGACCGCAGCCGACCCGATCACCTACTTGATTGTGATTCTGCTGCTCGGATCGGCGGCGGCTTTGGCAAGCGTGATTCCCGCGCGGCCGGCTACCAGCGTGGACCCGATCCACGCCTTACGCTATGAGTGAAGGTTCAGTTTGGTTTGCGAGTGGCCCCAGGGTTTTCGATCAGCGTCTGGCAGGAAATCGCGTTTCTCCTCCGTTGCTATGCAACCTTGCATCCTTGTGAGAGTTGTCCTTTCCGACTGCTAACTCAAGCCTGACCCACCTGAAGCGTGAAGGCCGACCGATACACTGGAGTTGCCGGCGGGCGGCCACTTTACGTGAGGCCGGCCGTGATTATTGGCCGAGGACGTAGATGCAGAGGTGAAATCGGCGGGAACATCGGGGCCGGTGCAGGACGTATCCTATCACTATGACCCTCACACAGAAAGGCGAACGGCAGCCGCTCCGGCTGCGGCCCGGCGTCGTCGCCGTTGTGCTCCAGTGGATTCTCTGGTTTGGCGTACCGATCGTCGCGTCGGAGGCCACGTTCTTCGGCATGCTCGGCGGACTCGTGGGTGCATTGGCTGTCCTGGTGTGGTGGGCGTTCTTCAGCCGCGTTTCGCACTTCGAGCGCTGGGGCGCACTCGTGCTGATCATTGTCGCGGTAGCCGCAACTCCACCGATCCTCCACCAGTCCATTGTGGGGGGAATGATGGGGATGATGTTCAGGATCTATGTCATCCCGGGCCTGAGCCTCGCGCTGGTCGTTTGGGCCGTGATCAGCCGCTCGCTCGACGTCGGAGCTCGACGCGCGGCGCTCGTCGCGGCCATCCTCGTAGCCTGCGGGGCCTGGGCGTTGCTGCGAACAAATGGGATAACGGGCGAGGGCCGTTCGCAGTTGGCTTGGCGTTGGACGGAGACTCCCGAGCAAAAACTTTTGGCTCGAACCGGCAGCGAACCGGTAACGAGCCCAACACCGATCACGGCTCCAGTAACGAGCCCAACGCCGGTCCCGGTTCCGGCGACAATAAAGGCTCCAGAGCCAAAATCCCAGGGCGAGGCTACGACGTCCGCGTCCGTGCCGCTACCCGCATTCCCGAAGACCGCCGCGCGGATGCACGCCAGCTCGCACATCGACTGGCCCGGATTTCGCGGACCGCATCGCGACAGCGTCGTCACCGGCGTGCGGATCAAGACCGACTGGGCGGCATCGCCGCCGGTCGAACTATGGCGCCGGCCGGTGGGACCGGGCTGGTCATCCTTCGCGGTCGGCGACGGCCGCCTCTACACTCAGGAGCAACGCGGTGACTTCGAAGTCGTGGCCTGCTACGACGAGACTACTGGCAAGCCGGTGTGGACGCACCGCGACGCCGCCCGCTTCTGGGAATCAAATGGCGGCGCCGGTCCTCGCGGGACGCCGACTCTCCACGACGGACGGCTATATACGTTTGGCGCGACGGGAATCTTGAACGCGCTCGACGCCAGTAATGGTGCCGTGGTGTGGACGCGCAATGCGGCTGACGACACCGGCGCCAAGGTTCCGGGTTGGGGCTTCGCGAGTTCACCGTTGGTAGTTGATGACAGTGTCATTGTCGCGGCCTCTGGACGGCTTGCCGGCTATGACCTCTCGACCGGTGCTCCACGCTGGGTTAAGAAGGAGGGCGGCGTCAGCTACAGTTCGCCGCATCTGGTGACTATCGGCGGAGTACCGCAGGTCCTGCTGTTGAACGGCCCCGGTGCCACCAGCGTCGCGCCATCTGACGGCAGGGTGCTCTGGGAGCACTCATGGCCGGGCTCCGCAATCGTGCAGCCGGCGGTGACTGCGGACGGCAGCCTCCTGATCACTACTGGCGACATGGGCGGTGGAGCCGGCACGCGCCGCCTCACGGTGGCGTACGCTCCAGGCGGATGGACCGCCCAAGAGGTGTGGACTTCGACCGGGCTGAAGCCTTACTTCAATGACTTCGTCGTTCATAACGGGTATGCCTTCGGGTTCGACGGCAGCATCCTTTCTTGCATCGACCTCCAGGACGGCAAGCGCAAGTGGAAGGGCGGACATTACGGCCACGGCCAGCTGATTCTCTTGCGTGACCAGGACTTGTTATTGGTTTTGTCGGAGGAGGGTGAAGTCGCACTCGTCGGCGCTGTCACCGGCCAGTTCACGGAGATCGCGCGGTTCAAGGCGATGGACGACAAGACCTGGAACCACCCGGCGCTGGCCGGCGACATTCTGCTGGTTCGCAACGGGCAAGAAATGGTCGCGTTCCGGCTGCCCCTCGCAGGCGGCTGACCTCGGCGCCGCCCAGGCGTCACACCGGGTGAGCCGAGACTCATGTCTGATGAATCGCCCTTACCGCCAGCCGTGGCTCGTACGCGATGATCTTCAACAGCGTGGCTGCCGGTCCAGTTGGACGGCGCCGGTCCTGCTCCCAGTTCTGTAGGGTCTTGACGCTAACGCCAATCAAGCGCGCGAACTCCGACTGTGAGAGGCTGGTCCGTTCGCGAATCGCCCGTATCCCGGAAGGCCCGACTTCAAACCGGCGCGAGGGTTTCTTCTGGCCGCGGAGAATGGCTCCGCCTTCGCGCACGCTTTCCAGCAGCGCTTCAAACATTTTCGGCTTCATCCCTGAATTCCTCCTTGGCTACCCTACCGAGCTGCGCTACCTGCCTCGGAGTCAGATCAGCCGACGCGTTCTTCGGGTATGCATAGAGCAGCAGAATCAGATCTTTTCGGACCGCCCAGTAGTAATCACGCGAGCGCCCCCGCGCTTTCCACGCAAACCTATCGCCACACGAATCTTCCGTATTCCGCCGCCACCCTTAATGAGAGCGCCGAGACCTAGATTTGCTGCCAGCCGGGACTGAAACGCCCCGTAATCTTCATCGCCGAGCAGAGCCGTGATCTGCCTCGAAAAAGTGGAAGTTCGATCAACTCCACGTGCTTTGATTATCCGCCATTGGCGTATAGCCGTCAAGCCATGCGGACAACGATGATTAGGAACGGGCTAGATGCTTGGCGACGTTTGGGAGCAGTCTCTGAGTAAGTTGAAGACAGTTAAATTAGCGCGAAAGAGCGACCATCAGATCGATTCGTGATGCGCGGCGTGCCGCCGAGGTGGCGACATGCACTACCATGGACGCATATCCGTTCTGTAAGAGACACCATGAACCCGATGCTGCAAGATCTCCGGTATGCACTCCGCATGTTGCGTAAGACCCCTGGCCTGAACTTCGTAGTGGTGCTGTCGTTGGCCAGCGGTCGAGGGACTCTCTCCATCGCTCATTTGCGTGCGGTAACGTCAAAGAAGTGCCGCTCATGCCCGTGGTTTTCTCAGAATTATGTGTGTGTCATACCACCACTTAAAAGAGGTGATTGATACGACAACAGAACAGGTTTCCAAGGAGAATATACCGGACGGGGTACCCCAGAGCGCGAAACCGAGCCCGAAGCCTTCGCCGCTGCTATTGCCAACGCACTTAAGAAGGCTCCCTCGAAAATAAAATGCCGGAGCGTTGGAAGAGCTTGGGTTAATGGCCAGGGGCGTAAGTGGCACTGTGCGCAGGTACACAAAGCACAGTTCTCCCCTCCCTTACCAGGGTGAGTGTGACCGTCAACGGATCTCCGGGTACCCCACCAGCGGCGCAAGCGACAGTCTGGAGATTCCAGTCACGCCTCTCTCGAGAGGGCCACCGAGAAGTTAACGTCAGCTCTGTTAGCATATCGCGATCTGGCACCCATTTTCATGATTCGTGCTGTCGTCAAGACATGGAGAACTAGCTAGTAGCTAGAGTTAGAAGAGTAATGGTGCTCGCCAAACTGCAAAGGTCAGGCGTGATCGAGCATCACCCATCGCCCTCATTTTGAGGCTCCTCCTCGAACTGATCCACTAGGTCCGGATTCGCCGCGAAGCGTTTCAGCACCCGGATGATGTTTCCGCCGCCAAAACCGGCGCGCAACAGCCGGCGGTACGCCGAAGCCAGGTCTTTTTCATGGGCAAAAAGGGCGCCAACACCCGAACGGTGGAATTTTCGGCGGATGTAGCTTTCGATCAAGCCGACTTCGTCCACGGTTTCGTACGTCTTTTGGACAGTGGTTTCTGCCAACGCGGGCGCGATGCGATGCTTCCGTAGGTCCTGGATGACTCTGCGTTTCCCGAGGCCTTGATTTTCAAGGCGAGCCGCCGTGAAGCTTTCCGCAAACCGGCGGTCGTCGAGATATCCGCAACTTTTTAGCCGCGCAATGGTGGTTTCGACATCTTGAGCAGCAGCCGCTTTGAGCCGGAGCTTGGCGCGCAATTCGCCCATGGTGCAGGCTCGCGCTCCCAGCAGCTTGAGCGATAATTCCCACAGGCCGCCCGAGTCCAGCAGCCGCGACGCTCGCGTGGAGTTTTTGCGCATGGTTGATTGACTGTACCGAAGTTTACCGCAGCCGTGATCAGCGAACCCGTGGCACTGCGCTGCGGAGTATACTGAAACTGACTGCGGACGGCTTTTCGTGCTTGTTTCCGAAAGCCGAACCGGGAACGGAGACCAAAATGGATCGAGATGGAATGGCCAGCTTCTTTCTGGGACTTGGGGTGGGCATTGGCGTGGGGTTGCTATTCGCTCCAAAATCCGGTGCGGAGACAAGGGGGCTGCTGAAGGACAAAGCCGACGAAGGCAAAGAGTACCTGAAGCGGCGCAGCTCAGAACTCCGCGATAGCGCAAGTGACATCATTGAGCGCGGCAAAGAAGTCATCGGCCGCCAAAAGGACACTCTGTCGGAAGCAGTGGAAGCGGGCAAACAGGCCTATCGCGAGACCGTGGGACAACCCATGCCGCCGGAAGGACAGATGACCCGCTAAGATCTTCTATGTCTGAAGATGCTTTCCGCTGGATCGTAGTGATCGGCGTAGTACTGGCAGCCATGGCCTTCATCGTGCAGGCGGCCTTTGTGTATGGAATGTACCGGGTAGCGAAGGCCTCGGAGGAAAAGCTAACGCCACTGCTCGAGGCCGCTGCGCCTATTCTCGGCACAGTTCGCCGCTTTGTAGACGAGAACGGTCCGAAACTCTCCGCGGCCATCGAGAACGCCTCAGAGACCGTGAAGACGGTGCGCGAACAGGTGGACCGTCTGGGAGAGGTGGTCAAAGAAGTCGGCGATCGGGCGCGTGCCCAAATAGCCCGCATCGATGGGGCAGTGGACCAGACGGTGGAGCAACTCGAGAACGCGAGTCACACGATGAAGACCGCCATCACACGTCCGGCCCGCGAGGTCAATGGCCTGGTGAACGGACTGCGCGCCGCTCTTTCGGTTTACGCCCATGGCCGGCGTGAATCGGTGGATCACGCCACGCAAGACGAAGAGATGTTCATCTGATGGCCAAGCTGGCGCTGGTCTACGGCCTTCACCTGTTGCCTGGCGATGAACTGGATTCCGTGGGCGAAGGTTCAATCGTTCTGAAAAACGGCCGCAAAGCCTCCGTTGCCCTGCATCTCATCGAAGGCGCGACTGAAAAAGAAATCCGCAAGCAGTTGATGCAGTCGCTCGACGCCTTTTTCGAATTTTACCCCGAGATTTGACACCGTTTTCCGCCACTGGTTGAACAACCGGCCGTGGTGGACATTCACTGTCATATTCTGCCTGACCTCGACGACGGACCCGAGTCACTCGAGGAATCCGTAGGCATGGTCCACATGGCCGCGGCATCCGGCACCACCGATATTGTGGCCACACAGCACGCGAATCTCGAATATGGCTTCCATTCCGGCGTGGTGGACGAGAGAATCTCGCAGCTTGTCGCTGCGTCGGGTGGCGCGGTGCGGATCCGTCGCGGATGCGACTTCCATCTTTACCACGAAAACGTGGTGCTCGTGGACGCGTACCGGCACGTGTCCGAGCGATACGGCGAAACTTGCGCACACCTGCTTTTTGTTGCCAATCCATTGGCCGCGCTGGCGGGAGAGCCTGTCGAACAGTGCGTCGCAACGGCCGGCAATCGAGCCAAGACCTGGTACAGATTCTGGTAGGCGCGAAAAAAAACCAGCATGAATGCCTAGTCCACCGCTTGTGGCGCGGAACCGCCGTTTTTGGCAGATCCACGGGTTCTGCCCATACAGCCGCAATCGGCACTCGGCCTAGTATGTTGCAGCACGCATGGGTCGATCCTACCCGGACCTATTTCTCCCGCAGGACCACGATCGGATCTACCCTGGTGGCTCGGCGCGCCGGAATCACGGTGGCCGAGAGCGCTACGGCCGCCAGAATCTATACTACCGCACTGAATGTAACTGCGTCGATTCCGCTGACGGCGAACAGCAGGCTGGCCATCAAGCGAGTCAGTACTATTGCGCCGATCAAGCCGCCCACAATGCCCATCGCCGCGAGCTCCATTCCTTGTCGGACCATCAACCCGACGATGTTGTCCGGGCTCTCGTTACGGAACTTGAGAACTCGGCTGGCGATGGTAAGGGAAAAGACACAAGCGGCAGAACCGTGAGGTCGAAAGTACCAAGGCGCGGGCTGGGGGCGGATTGTTCGTAGTAGCGGAGAAGCGGGGTAATGCCCGTGGAAGGGGGCAGGTCACCGGCGTCGGGATCGATAGGTCAACCGGAAACGGGAAGAACCGACTGGTCTGGGCGGAAGGCGGCAGCCTTCATTCGGTGGCACGAGCCGGATGAATCGAGAGGTTCACGTCCGGAATCTGTGAGCGCCTCGGGGTGAAATTCCTCGAGGCGACTCGGCTCCTAGTGTAAGTGTACAACCGCGGCGGGATTGGAGAGCTCGCCGATTTCCGGAATGCGAATGGAAACCACATCGCCTGGAGCCAGTGCTGCCTCTTCGGTGACAATAATTCCGGTTCCGGTCAGGAGAACTGACCCCGCGGGCACGGGGTTCGAGCGCAAAAGAAATTCCACCAGCGTTTCGAATTTGCGATGCAGCCTGGAAGTAGAAACGCGGCTCTCAAAAATGGGCGATCCGCTGCGCGTGATGGTGCAGGTCATTTCCAGTTTGTACGGGTCAGGCAATTGATCGGCTGTCACGATGACCGGCCCGAGCGCGCAACAGGCGGAGAAAATTTTTGACTGCGGCAGGTACAACGCATTTTCACGCTCGATATCCCAGGCGGAGACATCGTTTGCGAGCGTGTACCCGAGAATGCGGCCGCGGCTACCCAGCACCACCGCCAATTCCGGCTCGGGAGCGGGGAATTTGGAATCGGCTCGCAATCCGATGGGTTGGCCAGGACCGACGCAGACGCGGGCCGTTCCCTTGAAAAAAATCTCGGGGCGCGCGTTGCGGTAGACGTAAGCGTACATTCCCTCGCGCGTGCCGTGTTCGGCGTCGCGAAAGCTGGCGCTGGTTTCATAGGTACAGCCACAAGCCCAGACTTCGACCGGGTGGATGGGCGCCAGCGGTGTGGCGGGTTCAGGATGGCGGCTCGCCAGACTTTCGGCCAGCGGCGCAAGGGAAATGGATTCCACTTCCGAGCGCCGAATCAAATCACCCACAGTGTGGCCCGGAATGGGGCGCGCCATGCCGTCCTCGAAAACAGCGGCCACGGTGCGGCCTTCCTGCCTGATTTGTCCGATTCGCATGATTTAATAAGGGGCGCAGCACGCGCCGCGTTCACCTTGGTTCAACGCTGTCAAAGCACGGGTCAATATTTCAGATAGACTGTCTTGTAGTCGCTATAAAATTCGAGCGCTGCAGGACCCTGCTCTTTGGGGCCGAAACTCGACTCCTTGGTTCCACCGAACGGCAACTGGTATTCGACGCCGGCGCTCGGCAAATTTACGGTGAGAAGGCCCGCCTCCATTTGATAGACGTAATCAAATACGTGCGACAAATTAGTGGTCTGGATGGAGGCCGAAAGGCCGAACGGAATATTATTGGCGATGCGCAGGGCATCCTCAAAGTTCTTGGCGCGCATGACGGCGAGCACGGGACCGAAAATTTCTTCCTGAGCGATGGTCATGGACTCCGTGACATCGGCGAAGACGGTGGGTTCCACGAAATATCCTTTAGCCAATCCGCCCTCTGTCAATCGGCGGCCCCCAATTTTGGGAGCGCCTGCTTCTTTTCTGCCGATCTCGATGTAACGCAGAACGGTATCCATCTGGGCCTGATCGACCAGCGGCCCTATGTCCACACCGGGCTCCATCCCGTTGCCGACTTTCAGTTTGCGTGTCCGGTCGACGAGCGCCTCGAGAAATTTGTCATAGATGCCGTCTTCAACAATGGCGCGGCTCGTGGCGGTGCACTTCTGGCCAGTTGAAAAGAACGCTCCATTGACCACGTGTTCGACGGCGGATTTAAAATCGGCATCGGCCAGAACGATGGTTGGATTTTTCCCGCCCATTTCGAGCTGGATGCGCAGGCGGCGCTTCGAAGCCTGGTCATGCAGGTGGTTGCCGATCTGGCACGAACCCGTGAAAGAAAGGGCTTTGAGGGGCTTGGCCTGGACCAGGGCGTTTCCCAGTTCTCCGCCCGGACCGGCGACAAAATTGACGACACCTCGCGGGATTCCGGCTTCGTGCAGGGCTTCAACGATACGCCAGGAACTCAAAGGCGCCGCGGACGCGGGCTTGAGGACCACTGTATTGCCGCAGATCAGCGCCGGCGCGAGCTTCCAGGCGGGGATGGCGCTCGGAAAATTCCAGGGCGTGATCAGACCAATGACGCCGATGGGTTTCCGGATGGCAAACATGTGCACGCGATCCCGTTCCGAGGGCACCAGCATGCCGGGCAGACGCGAGCCCTCACCGGCGAAGTAGCGGAAGATATTGATGGAGCGGCGGACTTCGCCTTTGGACTCGGGCAGAGTCTTGCCCTCTTCGCGCGTCATTTCCGCCGCGATTGATTCGAAGCGCCGCTCGAGCAGGTCAGCGGCTTTGAACAAAATATTGCCTCGCGCCGGAGCGTTGAGCGAGGACCAGGCCGGAAATGCGGCGGCCGCGGCGTTTGCGGCGCTCGCGACTTCCTGGGCGCTGCCCGTCGAAAACGACGCCACCAGCTCATCGGTATCGGCCGGGTTGCGCTTTTCAAATGTCTGGCTGCTCTCGACCCACTCTCCATTGATGTAATTCGCGAAGGTAGGAGTGCTCTTGGCTATGGGGGTACTCATGACTGATTGCTATGTTTCACTTTAGAAGACCACTTTCGGCGCGGTGCGAGCGCCAGGCTCGGTCTTGAAATATGCATCGTCGCGCGTGAAGCCGGAAAGAGACGCCACAATGTTGTTCGGGAATAGCTGGATCTGCGTATTGTACTCCTGAACTTTCTCATTGTACTTGCGCCGCTCTATGGCAATGCGGTTCTCCGTGCCGGCAAGCTCGTCCTGAAGGCGCAGGAAGTTCTCGTTGGCCTTCAAATTGGGGTAATTCTCGACCACCACCAGCAGCCGGCCGATAGCGCCATCCAGTTGCGCGTTGGCTGCAATTTTCTCCTGAGGCGTTTTGGCGCCCAGCAGTGCGGCTCGCGCATTGGCGACGGCATCCATTACGCCTTGTTCGTGCTTGGCATAACCCTTGACGGTCTCGACCAGGTTGGGAATCAGGTCCGCGCGGCGCTGCAAGGCCACGTCCACCTGGGACCAGGAGGCGCTTACGGCTTCTTTACGCGTAACGAGATCGTTGCGAATGCCGACATATTTGCCGCCAAACACGAGGCCGGCGACCACCAGCACAATCAGAACAATGATTAGAACTTTCATAATCCTCTTGACTCCTCCGGTTGGGCGGGACCACGGCCCGTTCTATTTTTCCAGGCGGTCCACAGCATCTATCACAATTGAGATCTGTTTGAGATACGAATCCAGAACGGGCCGGGGTTCCAATTCCTTCGGTTTGATGCGCTCCTCGCGAACATCCAGGATGCTGCGGAACGGCGCCGGATCGATGCCGAATTTTTCATGAGCCCGCTCGACCACATCCCGCTTCTTAGATGACGTCTCAACTCCGTGGAGAATCAACGCGTGCCGAAGCAGGACACAAAACGTCGAGATTGAATCCACCAGCAACCTGCGCAACACGTCTTGATCGGAAAGCGCTCCCGAAGCCTTTTGCCTCAAACGCAGCACTTTGGAGCGCAACTCGTGTTCCACCTGAGCGCGGTAGAACGAATCATCCACCACCAGATTAGAGACAATGTCTTTGCCCTGCAAAATGCGATGGTTGCTCTTGATGTCATGAAACTCGATGGCGAAGCAGTCGCTAGACGTCTGGAACTCATGCTCGCTAAGCAGCAGTGGCGCCGGATTTTTCTGCTCACGCCACCAGCGGAAGACGGATTCGGATTCTTCGAGCTCCCGCGTCGAAATCTGCTGCAGGACGCAGATCACGTTCAAGTCTGAAAAGCCTTCATGGTGATCGCCGACGGCCGCCGAACCATAGAGCACCACCGAGACCAGGCGGTCGCCGAAGGTCTTTGTCACCTTTGCGAGCAATTGATTCAGTGCTCTTTCCATGCAGTCACCTGATCTTATCAGCGAATCTGAACGGAGGCGCGCGCGGGGCGTGGCGTAACCCCAGACACATCACCAGTCGCTCGAGGCGCCGCCGCCGCCCGAATCTCCCCCGCCGAATCCTCCAAAGCCGCCGCCGCCCGAATCTCCGCCGCCGAATCCTCCACCACTCGAGCGGCCGCCAAAACCGCCACCACCACCAAGCAGATTGCCCAGAATCATGCCGGTAAGGAAACCGCCCCCCCCACCGCCGCCTCTCCGGCCGCCGGCCCGCATGAGCCAGAGCAGGATGAACAATCCACCCAGGATGATGGGCCACGGAATGGAATTACCCGTGGAGCGATGCACGCGGCGCGGCAGTTGCGCATCGAGCGAGACATTCTTGGCCTTGGCGACGGTCGATCCGATGGTTTGCGCGGCAGCCATGATGGCCTCACCGTATTGGCCCTGCCGGAGAGCGGGCCGCATTTCGCGCAGAATGCTGCCGGCAAAACCATCGGGGATCAGGGGCTCCAGGCCATAGCCAACTTCCATGCGGCTGCGCCGATCGTTGACGACCAGCAGCAGCATTATCCCGTCGTCTTTGCTTTTATGCCCGACGCCCCAGACGCGAAAAATCGTGTTTGCCACATCCTCGATGGGCTCGCCCTCGAGCGTGGGTAAGGTCACCAGAGCCATCTGAGTGCCGGTGGCTTGCTCCACCCTGGTGCAGTACTGCTCCAGCGCAGATTTGCTCTGAGGATCAATCACGCGCCCGAAATCGCTGACGTAACCTTCCGGTTTCAGCGCTTTCCAATCCACCGCGGACGCGATGGCGACAAAGCAGATGAGGGCGGCGCTGACCCGCACGAACTTTTTCATGTAGCTGTAATTTCAGTTTAACGAAACCGGAAACCAGGTGCTGGTCTCAGCAAGCCAGGTCTTCGCGGGTGAGGCGGAAGCCGTTCAGGTTACCGAGCACGGTGAGTGCGATGTGTTTCTGGTCGAAGAATGTCTGCGCGAGGCGCTGTACATCCTCTGCAGTCACACGCTCAATGCTTTCCACCAGCTCATCCAGGCTGAAGAAGCGCTGGAAATACATTTCCTGGCGGGCCAGGTTTGACATGCGGCTGGAAGTGGATTCCAGGCTCAACATCAGAGAGCCCTTCAGGTGGTCCTTGGCTCGCCGCAACTCTTCTTCGCTGATGCGCTCCTGCTTAAGTTGCTGAAATTCGTTCAGGATAGACTCGATCACCTTGCGCGCGGACTCGATGGAGGTGCCGGCATAAATGGAGAGACAGCCGGTGTCCCGGTATGGACTCAGCTCGGAAAAAACCGCGTAGGCCAGGCCCTGGCGCTCGCGGATATTCTGGAAAAGCCGGGAACTCATGCCGCCGCCGAGCAGCGTATTCAGCACATAGCAGGCGAACCGGTCCTGATGAGGCACCGGGTATGAGGGCACTCCCAGGCACAGATGCACCTGCTCGAGCGCTTTCTTGTTGCGCAACGCGATGCGCGCGTGGGTGACGGGAGCCCGTTCGGGTGGCAGGGCCTGCTGCGGCTTCAGATCGGAGAAGTGTTCAGCGCAGAGATCCACCAAAGTCTTGTGCTTCAAGTTGCCGGCTGCCGTGATGACGAGATTAGAGGGCGCGTAAGCGCTGTAATAGTAGTTCTCGATCATCTGCCGATCAAAGCGCTTCACTGTCTCTCGAGTGCCCAGGATCGGCTTACCGAGCGGATGGTCTTTCCAAAAGTTCGCCGAGAAGATCTCATGGACGAGGTAATCCGGGTTGTCCTCGTCCATTTTCAGCTCTTCCAGGATGACGCCCTTTTCCTTGACCATGTCGTCTTCGCGGAACAGAGGATTGCGGACCAGGTCGGCCAAGACATCGAAGGCCAGCGGCAGATGCTGGTCCAGCACTTTGGTGTTGAAGCAGACCAGTTCCTTGGAAGTGAATGCGTCGAGGTTACCGCCAATCGAGTCGACCGAGCGCGCGATATCCTCTGCCGAGCGGTTGGTGGTTCCCTTGAACACCATGTGCTCGATAAAATGCGAAAGGCCGTTCTGCTCGGGGCTTTCCCGGCGCGACCCGGTGGACACCCAGAGTCCGACCGAAACCGAGCGCACGTGCGGCATGGTTTCGCTGATCACGCGAACGCCATTGGGTAGCGTGGTGGTCTCTATTTCGCGCACTCCTGTGGGCTCTTGGGGCATGTCAGGAAGAGGGATTTCCTATATCCTTTGTACCATTTTTTTTGTACCATTTTTGATGTACTTTCCGCCACCGAGTAAGGTCCTTACAAGCCCGCGTGGTAGACTGATATGAGATGCCGCAAGCTCTTCTAGGGATGGAACTTAGCGAGATCCGGCAGGTGTTGGGCCCGAAGCAGCCGGAGTTTCGCGCCCGGCAGGTCTACGACGCCCTCTATCACCAGCAAGTCCGTGATTTAGTTCAAATTACGGCGCTACCGTGCCGCCTGCGGCAGGAGTTGGCGTCGGAACACACAGTCGGGCTGCCGGCGGTCGAGCAGCGATACGAATCGACGGACGGCGCCCGGCGCTATTTATTGCGTTTGGAAGATGGCCGGACGGTCGAAACAGTCTGGATGCCCGAAGAGACCCGCGACACGCTGTGCATCTCGAGCCAGGTGGGTTGTCCAGTCGATTGCAAGTTCTGCATGACGGCGCTCATGGGCCTGGAGCGCAATCTGACGGCGGGTGAGATTGTGGGACAGGTGCTGTTCGTGGCTCGCGATAACGGACTACTGCACCAGGGCGCCCGGTTGAACATCGTCATGATGGGGATGGGGGAGCCGCTGCTGAACCTGCCGAACGTGGTGAAGGCCACGCGGATTCTGGTGGACGCGAAGGGAGTGGGGCTATCTGAAAAGCGTATTACTCTCTCGACGGCGGGCATCGTTCCGAAGATCGCGAAGCTGGGGCGCGAGCCGGTACGGCCGAAACTGGCGATCTCGCTCAATGCTTCGACCGAGGAGGCACGGCGCGAACTGATGCCGATCACACGGAAATATCATCTGAAAGAATTGATCGAGGCATGCGGGGCTTATCCACTGCGGGTCTGGGAAAAGCTGACGTTTGAGTACGTGCTGCTCAAAGGGGTCAACGATACTGATGCGGATGCGCGGCGCGTGGTGAAGCTACTCGCAAATCTGAATGCGAAGATGAACCTGATTGCGCTGAATCCGGGTCCCGGAATTCCGTTCGAGACGCCGGAAACTGAGCGTGTGCGCGCTTTTCAGGCGATTATCCGCCGCGCGATGCCCTGCTTCATACGCAAGCCACGGGGCTTGGACATCTTCGCTGCCTGCGGGCAGTTGAAGCGGAATTCGGCGTAAGCGTTACTTTTCCATGATGAAACTCAGATCCAGCCCCGAGCCGCGTAGTAGCCGATTTTCAGCGATTCTACAATCTCATCCACGAAAGCCGGCCAGCGGCCATACCAGCTTGCGCCCTGCTTGAGGGCATCCGGAATGGGACTGGGGATGACCTCGATTCCGGCGCGGGCAAATACCCGCTTGGCCCGGAACATAACATGTGATAGTCGCTGGTCATCAGGATCTTGGGGCCGAACACGTATGGTCAGCATTTGCCGGACATACAGCGCATTTTCGCGAGTGGTGGTGGCGCGTGGCTCAAGCTTGATGGCTTCTGCAGGCACGCCCTGGAACGTCAGAAAGTCACGCATGTCGTGAACAGCTTGCGCTCCAGTGAGAATGACCAACGGGAAATGTGACTTCCGGTACGCGCGTAAAGCGTAAACAGCGCGCCAATAGGTGTTCTCCCCGATGATCCCTTCCTCCATGGACGCGCCGCCCAACACGACCAGGACGGGGCCCTCAGGATCCGTCCAGGGTCCGGCCAGCCACTTTGCATAGATTGAGGTCACCGGACTGAACGTGACTAGGACCAGGGTCAAGCCAATGGTGGCGAATATGCCGATGGCAGCGCGAGTGCACGCGCGAATCCATTTGCCGAACATCCGGAATCAGCTCATCAGCCCGTATCAGGGACGTTGCCACTTGGGACAGATCTCGGCGAGGGGAACTGCGATGTCCGGCTCGGAAGTCTTCAGTATGCCGCCAGCGGCTTTGGTTATTCCACTGCACGTGTGGACGAACGCGAGCCGCTTGCGATGGTTGATAATCCAGACATATTTGACCCCGAAGGCCAGATATTCTTCGATCTTTTTCTGAATGTCTTCGGCGCGATCATCTTTCGAGAGGATTTCTACAAAGAAATGGAGCGGCGCGGATGATCTGCTCATCGGTCTCAGGCGCGCGTACTACGCAGACATCAGGCAGGCGGAAACGAGTGGGCAAAACTTGCGTGCGAGTATCGGTGTATGTACAAATCTTCCATTGCGCTTCTCTGTTTGCATTTGCATGGTATGTGGCAATCAGCGTTTGCAGCCGGCCATGATCTTTTTCACCCACGTTCCTCTCCACAAGCTGGCCGTCCACGTATTCCACGTCGGGATCGTAGCTGGTGGAAAGATACTCGTCCACGGAAACCGGCGTTGCGGTAGTCCTGACTCTGGCGCACCTCACCTACAACCTGTTGATCAAACTTGCCACGTAACCGGCGCCGAAACCGTTGTCGATGTTCTCGACCGTGACATTGCTGGCGCAACTGTTCAGCATGCCGAGCAGTGCGGCCAGGCCCTGGAAACTCGCGCCGTAGCCGACGCTGGTGGGCACGGCGATGACGGGACATGACACCAGGCCGCCGACGACGCTCGGGAGTGCGCCTTCCATTCCGGCGCAGACCACCACGACACGAGCTTCGGCCAGGCGGGCTGAGCTGCCGATCAGGCGGTGAATGCCGGCGACACCGACGTCGTAAATGGTGTCCACCTCGTTGCCCATGACCTGGGCGGTGACTTGAGCTTCTTCGGCAACCGGAATATCGCTGGTGCCGGCGCACACTACGGCGATGATGCCTTTTCCACGAATGGTCTTGTCGCGCCAGAATCGAATGGCGCCCGACAGTGAAAAATATTCGGCCCCGTGAAGCTCATTTTTGATGAGGCCGGCGGTGGCTTCGTCGGCGCGAGTGATCAGGACATTCTGAGAGACTTCGAGAAGCTTTCGGGCGATGGCCAACACCTGCTCAGGTTTCTTGCCTTTGGCGAGGATCACTTCGGGCATGCCATGACGCAGCTCGCGATGGTGGTCGATCTTGGCAAAACCAAGGTCCTCGAACGGCATGTGGCGCATGCGGTCGAGCGCGGCTTCGACGTCCAGTGCGCCGGCACGGACCTGCTGCAGCAGCACACGAAGCTGCTCCTGGTTCATACGACCACAGAATATCAGAAGGTCAGTGTCTGGCCGGTCTGCAAGCCTAAGCGATGCGCTTCACCGCCGCCGACTTCGAGAACAAACTGTTCGTAGTGGTGTCCGCCGTAGGTGGGGCAATCGGCGGGTTTGGTGGTGCAGGGCGGCGTGTCGGCCGAAATCTCGACGATGCGGCGGGCGGCATCCATGAAAATGATGTCGAGCGGCACCTTCACATTGGCCATGAAGTAGCGGTATGGGGCGGGTTTATCGTGGATGAATAGGAGCCCATGCCCACGCGGAAGCGTGTCGCGAAACATCATGCCGCGCGCCATCTCTTGAGGTTTTAACAGGACCTCGGCCTGAATCTGGTTTCCATCGGCCAGCGTAACCGTTCTGGTGTACATCGCCCGGATGGGGTCGTCGTCTTCCGATGATTTGGAGCCGCAGCCGAATAGCACAAGTGAAATGAAGCCAAGGAATACAAAACGCATGCGATAAGATGGTAACTTCTTTGTTCCATTACCGCACGCGGCGCGTGGAAGCGGCAACAGGCCCTGAGCCCGATTTCACATCATGTTCTGGAAGAAAATCCGGCTGACGCTCGAGATGATCAAGTTCGAGCACTCCGTGTTCGCTCTGCCTTTTGCGCTGACAGGCGCGCTACTCGCCATTCGAGAAGGCGGCGTCGATCCACGGTCGATATGGGCGAAGCTTCTGTGGATCGTGGTGGCCATGGTGGGCGCCCGTTCGTCAGCCATGGCGTTCAATCGGCTGATTGATGCGGATATCGACAGGCGCAACCCGAGAACGCGCATGCGCCACATTCCCGCGGGTCTGCTTTCAGTCGCTTTCGGCTGGGGCTTCGTGGCCGTCTCGAGCCTGGTTTTCCTTTATGCCGCCCGAGAGCTGAACCCCCTGTGCTTCAAGCTGGCGCCGGTGGCGCTCGGTATCGTATTTTTCTATTCATATACCAAACGCTTTACGACGTTCTCGCATCTGGTGCTCGGCTTCGCCTTGGGAATCGCGCCCGCCGCGGCATGGATTGCCATCCGCGGCTCACTTGACGTTCGCATCCTGTGGCTGACCGCCACCGTGACATTTTGGACGGCGGGCTTCGACATCATCTATTCCTGTCAGGATCATCAGTTCGACGTGGATACGGGACTGTT
>QHXW01000073.1 GCA_003223115.1 Acidobacteriota bacterium | reverse complement strand
AGACCGCGACGTCCCGAAGAATCATCCATACTCTAACCCACACCTCTCAAACCGCCTCGCAAAACCGGACATTTCTACTTGGCAGAGAATAGAACATTTCTACTTGGCGTTGACATGCGATCGGGCGCAGTAAAAATATCTACGTTCCTTCGCTCCAGCTCGACAGGTAATGCTCCTGTTCCGGAGAGAGCCGGTCAATTTTCACTCCCATCGATTCCAGCTTCATCTTGGCGACTTGCTTGTCGAGCGCTTCGGGTACCGAATAGACGCGCTTTTCGAGAGAAGTGTGGTTCTTCGCCATGTATTCGGCGCACAGTGCCTGGTTCGCGAAGCTCATATCCATCACTGAAGCCGGGTGGCCTTCCGCGGCAGCCAGGTTCACCAGGCGGCCCTCGCCGAGAACATAAAGGCGGCGCCCGTCGCGCAACGCGAACTCCTCGATAAACTCGCGAGTCTGGCGGCGGGAAGACGCCAGTTTCCCCAGGGTTTCCAGATCGATCTCTACGTTGAAGTGGCCTGAGTTCGCGAGAATCGCGCCGTTTTTGAATTTTTCAAAATGGTCGCGGTTGATGACATGCTTGTTGCCTGTAACGGTGACGAAGATGTCGCCGACCGTCGCCGCTTCCTGCATGGACATGACGCGGTAGCCGTCCATCAGGGCTTCGAGCGCTTTGGTGGGGTCCACTTCAGTGATGATGACGTTGGCGCCCAGGCCCCGCGCACGCATTGCCACACCACGCCCGCACCAGCCATAACCGGCGACGACGAAACTCAAACCGGCCAGCAGCATGTTCGTGGCGCGGATGATTCCGTCAATGGTGCTTTGCCCGGTGCCGTAGCGGTTATCGAACAGGTGCTTGGTGTAAGCGTCGTTCACCGCGACGATGGGATAGAGCAGCACGCCTTCTTTCGCCATGGCGCGCAACCGGATCACGCCCGTCGTGGTCTCTTCGGTGCCGCCTAGAACGTCACCGGCCAGATCCTGCCGCTTGGTGTGGAGCAGATGAACCAGGTCCGCGCCATCATCCATGGTCAGATTTGGCTTGTGCTCGGCCGCCGCCGTGAGATGCGAATAGTACATATCATTGGTTTCACCCTTGACAGCGTAAACAGGAATCCCGTAGTCGCGCACCAGCGTGGCTGCCACGTCGTCCTGTGTCGAGAGGGGATTGGAAGCGCACAACACCACCGCGGCTCCTCCGTCTTTCAATGTGATCATCAGGTTCGCCGTCTCTGTCGTCACGTGCAGGCACGCGGAGATCCGCAAGCCCGCAAGAGGCTGCGTCTTGATGAACTGTTTGCGGATCGTCTGCAGCACCGGCATCGATTGAAACGCCCACTCTGTGCGGCGCTTGCCCAGATCTGCGAGTGCGATCTCTTTGACATCGCAGGCAACTTGAGTTTGTGTATTGACTGTCATGATTCCTTAAGTACGGCAGGCATCCGAGGCCCGTCCTGATTTGGAAAAAATTCGATAACGCGCAGGCACGAGTGCCTGTGTCCGCTAATGTGCCGCGGCTTCCGCCACCGGCGCTTCCTGACGTAATTCTTCGGCTTTGTCGACAGCTTCCCAGGAGAAACCTTCTTCGGTCCGTCCGAAGTGGCCGTACGCAGCCGTCTTGCTGTAGATCGGACGGCGCAACTTCAAGTGATCGATGATTCCCTTGGGCGTCAGCGGGAAATGCGCCCGGATCATTTGCGTCATCTTGTCTTCGGCGATCAATCCCGCGCCGAATGCATTCACCATCACCGACACTGGTTCCGCCACACCGATGGCGTAGGCCAGTTGCACTTCGCAACGCTTCGCTAGCCCCGCGGCCACCAGGTTCTTCGCGATGTAGCGAGCCATGTAACAGGCGGAGCGGTCTACTTTGGTCGGGTCCTTACCCGAAAAGGCGCCCCCGCCGTGCCGTCCCATGCCGCCATAAGTGTCGACAATAATTTTCCGGCCCGTTAGTCCTGTGTCGCCGTGTGGGCCGCCTACAACGAAACGTCCGGTTGGGTTGATGTGATACTTCGTTCCGCTATCGACTATTCCCTGCGGAATAACGGCGTCGATTACGTGTTTCTTCACTTCGGCGCGCAGCGTTTCAGTCGATACCTGGTCGCTATGCTGCGTCGAGATCACGACTGCATCAATTCTTTTGGGCCGGCCCGCAACGTATTCAACGCTGACCTGAGATTTTCCATCCGGTCGCAGAAAATCCACAATTCCCGCCCGCCGGACTTCGGAGAGCCGCCGTGCCAGCTTGTGCGCCATCATGATGGGCATCGGCATCAGTTCCTCGGTCTCATCGCAAGCGTAACCGAACATCAGCCCCTGGTCGCCCGCGCCGCCGGGATCGACTCCCATGGCGATATCCGGTGATTGGCCCTGAATGGTGTTGATGACGCCGCAGGTTTTGCAGTCAAACCCGTAGGTGGCGTCCGTGTACCCGATTTCTTCAATCGTGTGCCGCGCGACCTTCGGAACGTCTACGTAACAGGTCGTGGTGATCTCACCAGCTACTACACAGATTCCCGTGGTGACCAGGACCTCGCAAGCCACGCGGCCGTAAGGGTCCTGCTCGAGCACCGCATCGAGGACCGCGTCCGATATCTGGTCGGCAATCTCGTCCGGGTGACCCTCCGTAACCGATTCAGACGTAAATAGATGCCTCTGTGTAGCCCCCATGAACCCTCCTGAAGTGCACCGCCTGGTTATACTAATCTGCCGGATGGTGTATCTGCTTGTGGCGCAACGGATTTAGTTTAAGCTGATCCGCCGGCCTACGTCAATCGGGCGGGTTCCTGTTGACCCTGGAAGAGCGCATCCACTTCGCGTCGTGAAGGCGCCGAAGCCTGTGCTCCGCAGCGGGTTACAGAGATCGCCGCAGCGGCGTTTGCGAAGCGCAAAGCGCGCTCGAGCGGCGCACCTTCAGCCAAGGCCACGGCCAGCCCTGCATTAAACGTGTCGCCCGCGGCCGTAGTGTCCGCTACCTCCACGGCAAACGAAGGAGAGTGGCGGTGCCGGACACCGTCGTAAGCCAGACACCCTTGATCTCCCAGCTTCACGATCACAGCCTTAGGACCCATCTGCTGCAGTCCCGTGGCCAGCATCTTCGCCTCGCCGGGCGATACCCGCGCCATCGGGCGCCCCAGCAGCTTCAGCGCCTCAGTCTCATTCGGCGTCAGAATATCCACCTGCGCGAGCAAACCGGCCGGTAACGGCTGCGAGGGCGCTGGGTCAAGGATGGTCTCGAGCCCTTCCTCGTGCGCCAGCTTCAGTGCCGCCTCCACGGTCCCGAGCGGTGTCTCCAGTTGAAACAGGGCGTAGCGTGCGCCGCGAAATACCGGGCGCATGGCTTCTACGTCTGCGGCGGCGAGCTCGCCGTTCGCGCCTGAGGCAACCACGATCGAGTTCTGTCCCGCCGCGTCCAGCCAGATAAAGGCGACACCGGTTGCCTGTGCCCGAGTCGCATGCACCGCGCTCACATCCACGCCCGCGGCGGAGAGACTAGCTTTCAAATGGTCGGCGAAAATGTCGTAGCCCACGCGTCCGATCATTTTCACCCCCACCGAGTTTCCGCCCAGCTTTGCCGATGCGCACGCCTGGTTGGCGCCCTTGCCCCCGGGAAACATTTGAAAGTTTCGTCCCAGCACGGTTTCGCCCGGCGCCGCCAGTTGCTTCACCGACACCACGAAATCCATGTTCAGGCTGCCCACCACAACAATGGAAGGTTTCATCGGCCCAGGTCGATGCCAATTTTTTTCAGTTCTTCGGCGTAATAGCGCTTGTGCAGCAGGTCCCACTCCTCACTGCCTTCGGGGATCTCGCGCTTCTGCGACCGGATCTTGTCGCGGGCGGTGCGGTCCACTTTCGCCTCGGCAACCAGAAGCTCGGTCATCGCCCGCACGACATCCAGGCGTACGTCGTTGGGATCTTTTCGCATCCGCAAATCGCGGGACTTTCGCAACATCGAGACGATCTTGTGGGACATGTCGGTGATTTTGTCCCGCGAGAGTTTCATCTGGTCGCCGGTATCACGGCCGGAGGCGCGAATCACCTTGCGCTGGGATATCAGCGTATTCTTGATGCGGCGAAACATCTCCTGGTAGCTGACGCCCTCACGGCGCATATAGTCGCTGTATTGGCCGAGAATCTCACGAACTTCTTCATTCAAACGATCTTCGGTGGTGAGCTCTTCGACGATGACGGACTCTATCAGATCGATAACCGCCTGAGGGTTGGGTGTTTCGATAGTCTGCGGCGTGAGTTTGCGCACGATCTGGCGAGAGAGGTAGCCGACGAATTCCCTGGCGAGTAACATCGCTTGAATTTTCTGGAATTGACTAACTAGCTCTTGGTAGTGTACTGGCCTGCGGGAAAGCTTGCAACAGCAGTTCCGTTGGATGTCGCCGCCAAATGAGAATGTCCTAATTGTGCCAAGTAGAAATGTCCTATTGACGGGGTCAGTCTGGAGAGGTGGATTCAGGAACATTTCTCATGACGCAGCGAGACCGCGACCGGCTGGTCGCATTGAAGAAAGCAAGGAAGGGCCTGATCACGCAACGGCAAGCCGCCGAGGAGATTGGGCAAAGCGAGCGGCATGTTCGCCGGCTGTTGGATCGCCTCAAGGGCAAAGGCGACTCTGCGTTGGTTCACGCTCTTGCGAGGGCGGCGGTCCAACCGCAAGCTGGACGAGAAAACCAAAGAGAAAGCCTTGGTGATACTACAGCGCGACGTCTATCGCGGTTTCGGTCCGACTCTGGCGGCGGAATACTGGGCCAGCAAACACGACATTCACGCGGGGCGAGAGACGGTGCGAACGTGGATGATCGAAGGCAAGCTGTGGCGTGCCA